>DATJAV010000160.1:0-4519 GCA_035515835.1 Allostellaceae bacterium | reverse complement strand
CGACCGCTTCCTCTTCACGATCACGATCGAGTATCCCGCGCGCGACGAGGAGCGCGAGATCGTCCGCCGTCACGGCCATCGCTCGGCCATGCCGCGGCTCGAGGACTTCGGCCTGAAGCCGGTGGTGGCGGCCGCAGCGCTGGCCGAGATGCGGGCCGCCGTCACCCGCATCCGCCTCTCGGAGGCGCTCATCGACTACATCGTCGACGTCGTGCGGGCGAGCCGCGAGCACGCCTCGCTCGAGGTCGGCGCCTCGACCCGCGCTGCCAACATGCTGGCGGCGGCGGTGCGCGCCTTCGCCGCGCTCCAGGGGCGCGACTTCGTCATCCCCGACGACATCAAGCTGCTGGCGCTTCCGGTGATGCGGCACCGCGTGACCTTGTCGCCCGGCGCCGAGATCGAGGGGCTCTCCTCCGATCGCATCCTGCGTGAGATTCTCGATCAGGTGCCGGCGCCGCGATGATCCGACCGACGCGCCGCGCCGTTCTGATCTTCACGCTGGGCGTGCCGTTGGCGCTCTTCCTGGTGATCTACGACGCCAGCCTCTGGGCGTTCTCCTTCGACTACGGCGTCCTGGTGCTGGTCGCCATCCTCGCCGACGGCTTTCTGGCCTTTCCGGCGCGCCGCTTGAAGATCGACATCGCGGTTCCCGCGAGCCTCTATATCGGTGAGCGCGGCGCGGTCGGCGTCACCATCGCCCCCGCCCGCTATCGCCGCCCGACGCGTTTCGAGCTGCTCGCGGATCTCGCCGGCGATCTCGATCCGGCCGACCTCGTCGCCGCCGAGCTCGCGCCCGGAGCCGAGACGCGCGTCGCGCTGGCCGTTGTGCCGCGGCGCCGCGGCCGCGTCACGATCGAGCGCGTCTGGGTGCGCTGGCAAGGGCCGCTGGGCCTGACGCAGCTCGTCCGCATCTACCCCGTCGACCGCACCATCGACGTGCTCCCCAACGTGCGCGGGGTCAAGAACGCCGCCATCCAGTTCTTCACCGACGAGGCGATCTTCGGCGTCAAGGTCCAGCATCAGCGCGGCGAAGGGACGGAGTTCGAGGCCTTGCGCGAGCACATGCCGGGGCTCGACACCCGCTACATCGACTGGAAGCATTCGGCGCGCCACCGGAAGCTCCTCAGCAAGGAGTTCAAGACCGAGCGCAATCATCAGGTGATCCTGGCCTTCGACACTGGCTATCTCATGCGCGAGCCGATCGAGGGGATTCCGCGGCTCGACCACGCCATCAACGCGGCGCTGATCTTGAGCTGGATCTCGCTCCATGGCGGCGATCTCGTCGGCACCTTCGCCTTCGACGCAGTGGCGCGGCACTACCTGACGCCGGTGCGCGGCGTCGCCAGATTCGGGCGCATCCAACAAGCCGCGGCCGAGCTGCAATACCGCACCGACGAGACCAACTTTACGCTCGGCCTGGCCGAGCTCGGCGCGCGCTTGAAGCGGCGGGCGCTGGTCATTCTCTTCACCGAGTTCGTCGATACCGTCACCGCCGAGCTCCTCATCGAGAGCATGCAGCGAATGGCGGCGCGCCACGTCGTCGTGTTCGTGACGCTGCGCGATTCGCTGATGCAGCGGGTGGTCGACAAGCCGCCGGCGCGCTTCGAGCGCGTCGCCGAGGCGGTGATCGCCCACGACCTGCTGCGCGAACGCAGCATCGTCTTCGAACGGCTCGAGCGGCTCGGCGTCCAGTGTCTCGACGTGCCGAGCCGCGGTCTCTCGGTGGGGCTGGTCAACCGCTATCTCATGGTCAAGCAGCGAGGCATGATATGAGAGTGTTTGAGACTTCGCTGGCCGACCAGGCGACGGTCGCCGCCCAGACGGCGGCGGCGCAGCCCGCGCGCCAGGTGGTCGCGCTCAAGAGCAGCGAGTTCCGCAAGGGACGCGAGAAGAGCTGGACCGAGCTCGAGACGCTGATCGGCCGGATCGACCAGAGCGGCATCCGCTCGCTCTCGGGCGACGAGCTCGAGCGGCTGCCCCTGCTCTACCGCGCGGCGCTCTCCTCGCTGTCGGTGGCGCGCAGCATCGCGCTCGACCGCAACCTCCGCCTCTATCTCGAGAACCTCTCCTTCCGGGCATTTCTCGCCGTCTACGGTCCGCGCGAGAGCATGTTCGAGAGCATCGGCGAGTTCCTGCTGCGCGGGTTTCCGCGTGCCGTGCGCAAGGTCGGCTGGCACCTCCTCGTGGCCTTCCTGGCGCTGGCCGTGGGTGTTGTCGCCGGCTATGCGCTCACCGTCTCTGAGGAGGCATGGTTCAACGCCTTCGTTCCAGGCGGGCTCGCCGAGGGCCGAGGCCCATCGAGCACCCGGGACGAACTGCTGCATGACGAGATCTTCGCGCCCTGGCCCGGATTTGCCAAGTCCTTTGCCCTCTTCGCCAGCTTCCTTTTCTCGCACAACACCATGGTCGGCATCTTCTGCTTCGCGCTCGGCATCGCCGGCGGGGTCCCGACCCTCCTGCTGCTCGTCTATCAGGGCCTCGTTCTGGGTTCCTTCATCGCGCTTCACGCCAACCGCGGATTGACCGTGGAGATCCTGGGTTGGCTGTCGATTCACGGCGTCACCGAGATTCTCGCCATCCTTCTCTGCGGCGCGGCGGGGTTGGTCGTCGCCGAGCGCATTCTTTTCCCCGAGCGCCGCTCGCGTCTTGAGAGCATCGCCGCGGGCGGCCAGGGAGCCGCGCCCATCGCCATCGGCGCCATGCTGCTCTTCCTCGTCGCCGGCATCCTCGAGGGCGGCTTCCGCCAGCTCGTGGCGAACACCGACATGCGCTTTGCCATCGGCGGCTTCACCGGGCTCTTGTGGTTCAGCTATTTCGTCTTCTGCGCGCGCGAGCCCCGCCGATGAGCGTTACCGACGAGCGCGTCGCCGATTTCCTCGAGGGGCCGCAGCGGCGCAACCGGCGCGAGATCGTCAGCCCCGAAGGCGTGCCGCTTGCGGTGGAAATCGCCACTTACGGCGAGCGTGCGACGGCCTTCATGCTCGATTTCCTCTTCTTCATGCTGGCGACCTTCTTTCTCGTCTTGGTCGGGGCAGCCATTGCCGTTTCTCTCTCCGGCGGCAGCTTCTACGTGGCGATGGCGGTGGTGCTGCTCGTCGCCCTCCTCGTGCGCGTCTTCTACTTCATCAATTTCGAGCTCATCTGGCAGGGCGCGACCCCGGGTAAGCGCATTGTCGGTTTACGCGTCATCGACCGCCGCGGCGGTCCGCTGCGCTCTTCGCAAGTGATCGCCCGCAACCTCACGCGCGAGCTCGAGATGTTCATGCCGCTGGGCATGCTGCTCTCCTTCAGCGGAGGTAAGACCGCCGCCTGGGAGCAGCTGGCGCTCGGGCTCTGGGCGCTGCTGTTCACCTGCCTTCCCTTCGTCAACCGCGACCGCATGCGCGGCGGCGATCTCATCGCCGGCACCATCGTCGTGAGCGCGCCGCGCCGGGCGCTGCTGGGAGATCTCGTCGATGCCACGCTGCGCCACGTCTTCACCGAGAAGCAGCTGCGCGCCTATGGCGCCTTCGAGCTGCAGATCCTCGAGGAGCTGCTGCGCCGCCCCTTGAGCCGCGACACCGGGCGCATCTGGAGCGAGGTCGCGGACAAGATTATCAGCAAGATCGCCTGGCCGTCGCCGGTTGCGGCGCGCGACGTCGAGCGTTTTCTGCGCGATTTCTACACCGCGGAGCGCGCGTTTCTCGAGCGCGAGCAGCTCTTCGGCAAGCCGCGCGCCGACAAGCACGCAGAGGAGAAGGCGGTCAGCTGACCGTTAACGGGCGCCGCGCCCATAACCCCGACCCCAGCCGCGCTCGCACGCGGCCGATCTACCCTTCAAAGGGGGGTGCGAGGATGCTCGCTGACCATGGAATGGCCGGCGAGAAGCTCGAAGGGCCGGCCGGCGCGCGTCCGACAGGGAGTGGTCGATCGCGGCGCGCCGCTGCTCGTTACTCGAAGACCGCAGCGATGCGCTCGACGTCGATGCCTTCCTTGGCGACACGCAGGTCGTGATAGAGCACGGCGACGACGATGGCCTGGTAGGCTTCGCTGAGCACCAGCCACAAACCGTAGGCAGCGGTGGCGAGGATGCCGGAACCGAGCGCGCCTTGCAGCACTTGCTGCACGACGGACTGAACGACGACAACCAGCATCCAGATGCCGAACACCTTCCAACGATGGCCGCGCGTGAGAAAAGAGCTGCGGGTCAGGCTCTCCATCGGTCCCAGCCGCTCGATAAGGCAAGCCGGGAGGGCGACGTACCACATGGTCAAGAGGATGACCGCCGGGACGACGAACAGCAGCCCGGCGACCATCGCCCCGAGCAGCGTCAGCGCCAACATCCCCATCATCGGCAGGAAGCGCGCGAAGCCGCGCGCGAAGGACTGGGCAATGCTGAATCCGCCGCCGCGCATCTTCTGGAAGGCACCGTAGAGAATCACCGCCTGACCGAGGACGGAGAGCGCCATCGTCAGGGCAAGGAGTCCAAGCTCGAGAAGCAGAATCCTGATCAGCGTTTCCATGTCTGCGTTCTGCGGGT
>DATJAV010000159.1:0-2280 GCA_035515835.1 Allostellaceae bacterium | reverse complement strand
GCCGAGGCTCTCTTCCCCGCCTCCAACGTCACCACCGCCGTGGCGGTGTCGAAGCCGGTCTTGTCGCCGATGACCGCGTAGGTGCCGGACGCGATGCTCTTGAAGAGGAAATGCCCATCGGCGCCGCTCGCGGCCTCGCTCAAGACTTTGCCGTCGGGTGCCTCGAGCTTGAGCTTGACGTCGGCCAACGGCCGACCGAGCGCATCCTTGGCGATGGCGTCGACCTCGCCCGACTGCGGCGCGGCAACGGCTGGAAGCGCCGCCAGGGTGACGACTGCGCCCGCGGACCATCCCGGGAGCGAATGGGCAGCCCCCGCGAGGGCCGCCGCGACAATGCGTTTCATCGATGTGGGACTCCGCCATGGGGATCGACGCCGTCTCGCGCGGCGACGCGGGGCGGCACTCAAGGGGCGAGCGATCTCAGGCGGCGGTGGGTGGGGCCCGGGTGCGGAAGAGGAGATAGGGCGTGGACGCCAGATGCAGCGCGTCCGGCATGGCCGGCGGCAGCGTCTCGGTGGCAGAGGGTGGCGTAACGCCGCCCGAATCAGGCAAGGCCGCGCCAACGGCGAGTTGGAGCGTAACGCAGAGCGCGCAGTCCTCATGACCGGGCGCGCCGGGTTGCCGCGTCGAAGGTGAGACGTGATCGCCGCCGTCGACAGCGGCGCCGGCGAGGAAAGCGTAATCCTCGGGATGGATATGCCAGGCGCTGACAACGAGCTGCAGCAGGACCGCGGCAATACTGAGCCACCCGGCGAAACGCCGGCTTCGGCCCGCAGTCGCTTCCCCTCTGGCTCGGCTGCGCATCTTCCCCTCGACGGCGCCGAGCATAATGTTACTTTATAACAATATGCAAGCGCCTCGACCGGCACGGCGTTTCTCGTCATCCTGGCGCGCGTCATGGGAGGCCGATATGAGCGAACCGGTGCTGCTGCGCCGCGACGAGGACGGAATAGCCTGGCTGACGCTCAACCGCCCGGCACAACGCAATGCGCTCTCGGTGGCGCTGATGACGGCGCTTCAGGCGGAGGTCGACGCCATCGCCAGGGATCGCCGCGTCAAGGTCGTCGTCATCGCCGGCAACGGCCCCGGCTTCTGCGCCGGCCACGATCTCCGCGAGATGCGCGCCAATCCCGGGCGCCAGCATTACGAGGCGCTCTTTGCGCAATGCGCGCGCCTGATGACCAGCATCGTGCGGCTGCCGAAGCCGGTGATCGCCCGCGTCCACGGCATCGCGACGGCGGCGGGCTGCCAGCTCGTCGCCACCTGCGACCTCGCGGTCGCGGCGAGCGACGCGCGGTTTGCCGTCAACGGCATCAATGTCGGGCTCTTCTGCTCGACGCCGATGGTGGCGCTGACGCGTGCCGTCGGGCGGAAGCCAGCGATGGAGATGCTGATGACGGGGAATTTCGTGCCCGCTGACGAGGCGCGCGCCATCGGTCTCGTCAACCGCGTCGTCGCGTCCGACCGCCTCGATGACGAAGTCTGGGCGCTCGCGCGCCAGATCGCCGGCAAGCTCGGGCTAGCCGTCGCCATCGGCAAGGAGGCGTTCTATCGCCAGGCCGAGCTCGGACTTGACGCCGCTTATGCCTATACCGCCGAAGTGATGACGAAGAACATGCTAGCGCGCGATACCGAAGAGGGAGTCGACGCCTTCCTCGAGAAGCGCCCGCCTACTTGGGAGAAAGATTAGAGGCGTTGCGCGCCAAGCTTGTTTTGGCGCTGCGCGCGGCCCCCACCTACCCTCCCCTCAAGAGGGAGGGACGAAATCTTGGACAAATCTTGCGATGGAATGGCGTTTCGATGGATCACGACAGCTACAGCGACGATTACCTCCGCGGCATCCTCAAGGGGGTGCGCGTCATCGCCATGGTGGGCGCCAGCGAGCATTGGAACCGGCCGTCCTTCTTCGCGATGAAGTATTTGCAGGACAAGGGCTACCGCGTCATCCCCGTCAATCCGCAGGCGAAAGGCGAGGGGATTCTTGGCGAGAAGGTCTATGCCGATCTCGCCGAGATCCCGGACCAGATCGACATGGTCGACATCTTCCGCCGCGCCGAAGCGGTGCCGGCGATCGTCGACCAGGCGATCGACAAGGGCGCGAAGGTGGTATGGATGCAGCTCGGCGTGCGCCATGACGCAGCGGCGGCCAAGGCCGAGGCGGCGGGCTTGAAGGTGGTGATGAACCGCTGTCCCAAGATCGAGTATTCGCGCCTCAACGGCGAGCTCGCCTGGAGCGGCGTCAATACCGGCATCATCTCCAGCAAGCGCCGGAAGCTCTGA
>DATJAV010000158.1:0-10445 GCA_035515835.1 Allostellaceae bacterium | reverse complement strand
AAGTTCATTCGTATATTGCCGAGTGCATGGATCCCGGCAGCACCACCGGTTCGGAGAATTGGATGCGCGTGAGCCAGGAAGGGCTCGAACAGGCGCAGCTGCTGCATGAGCAGTTCCTCGTCGGCAAGCCCGCCGGTATGCGTGCCTTGCTGGCCTACAGCGATTGCTCCGGCCTCGATTTCTCGGGCTGCGACCTCACCGACGCCGATCTCACGGCGGCGCGGCTCGGCCGGGCCAATCTCACCGCGGCGCTCTTGCGCGGCGTCTCGGCTTCGCTCTGCGACCTGCGCCAGGCGACGCTCGACGGCGCCGACCTCACGCGCGCCGATCTGCGCGGCAGCTGCTTCCGCGGCGCCGAAATGAACAAGAGCATCCTGGCCGAGGCCAATCTCAGCGAGGCGACCGTGGTTCTCCGCGAGCCGCGCCAGACGGAGATCCTGCGCAGCTTCCGCGAGGCGGTCGGCGGAGACGGCAGCGACATGGGCGGCGGCGACGCGACGCCCTTCCCGCAGGGCACGACCCACAATCTCCGCGCCGATTTCACGGACGCGGCGATGCGCCAAGCCAATCTCGCGCGCGCCGATCTCCGCCGCGCCAATTTCACCGGCACCATCCTCGAGGGCGCCAATCTCGCCCAGGCCAAACTCAGCCACGCCACCTTCCAGTCCGCGGTGCTGACCGGCGCCAATCTCCATGGCGCCGATCTCGAAGGTGCCGATGTGAGCGACGCCATCCTCGATCCCGAGGCGCTGGAGCTCGCCGAGCTCAAAAAGGCGACGCACACGAACTACGCCGCGCGCAGCGAGACCGACGTCGCCGCCGCGCTGCGCGAGCACGAGCGCTGGCTTGACAGCCAAGGCCAGAAGGGCGCCCGCGCGCTTCTCGCCAAAGCCGATCTCAGCGACCGCCAGCTCGCCCGCGCGCGCCTCGTCATGGCGCTCATGCAGGGCGCGCGCTTCCACCGCGCCAATTTGCAGCGCGCGCTCTTGGCGATGGCGGACCTCACTTCCGCCGATCTCCGCCACGCGCTCATGATCGAGGCTGACCTGCGCGGCGCCACGCTGCGCCGCGCCTGCTTCAACCACGCCAATCTCTCGGGCGCCAAGCTCGGGCCGCTGATGGATGTCGGCGTCCATCACACCGACTTCCCGGCGAATTGCGAGCGCGCGAAGTTCGTCGGCGCGACCCTGGTCGGCGCCAATCTGCGCCGCGCCAACCTGTTGGGTTGCGATTTCTCGGGCGCCGACCTCACCGGCGCCCAGCTGCAAGAGGCGAAGCTCGACGGCTCGACATTCGCCGGCGCCAAGCTAACCGACGCCAATTTCGACGGCGCCAGCCTGAAGCGGGTGCGGGACCTGCCGAAGAAACGGTAGGCCAAAGGAACAGCGTGCAACGCTTGGCGCGACGCGCGTCTTTGCCCTAGGCTCGCGTTCATGGGACTGTCGATTAGAGACGCGATCGCGGCGCTGACGGCGCCGGGCGCGCCCTTCGAGATGGAAGAGAAGACCATCCGCGGTGTCTCGCAGCGGGTGTGGAAGAATGCGCCGCCGTCGCTGCGCGCGATCCTCGAGGCGAGCCGGGCCCACGGCGATCTTCCCTTCCTCGTCTTCGAGGGGGAGCGGCTGTCGCACGCCGCGCATTATCGGCGGGTAGCCGCGCTCGCGCGCGCGCTCCGGGAGCGTTTCGGTATCGTCAAAGGCGACCGCGTCGCCATTGCCATGCGCAATTTCCCGGAGTGGTCGCTGGCATTCTGGGCGGCGGCGGCGCTGGGCGCCGTGGTCGTGCCGCTCAATGCCTGGATGACCGGCGACGAGCTGCAATACTGCCTCGCCGATAGCGGCGCGCGCCTCCTTGTCGCCGATGCCGAGCGCGCGGAGCGCGTCCAGCCGCATCTTGCGACACTGCCGCTCGAGGCGGTGCTGGTGGCGCGCGCCGGCGCGGCGCGGCCGGGGACGCAACGCCTCGAGATGCTGCTCGACGAGAGCAGCGACGCCATGCCCGCGGTCGCCATCGAGCCCGAGGACGATGCGACGATCTTCTATACCTCCGGCACCACGGGAAAGCCCAAAGGCGCCCTGGGCACGCAGCGCAACATCTGCGGCAATCTGGTGGCCATGAGCTTCGCCCGCGCGCGGACGTTGCTGCGCCGCGGCGAGACGCTCCCGGCGCCGGGCACGCTCCCCAAAACCGCAACCCTGCTCTCGGTGCCGTTCTTCCACGTCACCGGCTGCCACTCCGTGCTCTGCGCCAATCTCTGGAGCGGCAACAAGATCGTGTTGATGTACCGCTGGGAGCCGGAGCGCGCCATGCAGCTCATCGAGCGCGAGCGCGTCACCAGCTTCGGCGGCGTGCCGTCGATGGCATGGCAGGTGCTGGAGCATCCCGCCTTTGATCGCTACGACCTCTCGAGCGTCGAGAGCATCGCCTATGGCGGCGCTCCGGCCGCGGCCGAGCTCGTGACGCGGATCAAGGCGAAATTCCCCAAGGTCACCCCCGGCAACGGCTACGGCCTCACGGAGACGTCATCGGTCGCGGCGCAGAACGCCGCCGAGGACTATGAGCGCAAGCCCGACAGCGTCGGCCTGCCGATCCCGGTTTGCGATTTCCGCATCGTCGACGCCGCCCAACAAGACGTGGCGCCGGGCGAGGTCGGCGAGCTCTGGATCAAAGGGCCCAACGTGGTGAAGGGCTACTGGAACAACCCCGCGGCGACGGCGGCGAGCTTTGGCGAGGGCTGGCTTCGGACCGGCGATCTCGCGCGGCTCGACGCGGAGGGGTTCCTTTACATTCTCGATCGCGTCAAGGACATGCTGATCCGCGGCGGCGAGAATGTCTATTGCGTCGAAGTCGAGGACGCGCTCTACAGCCACCCGGCCGTGATGGACGCCGCTGTCATCGGCATTCCCCACCGCGTTCTGGGCGAAGAAGTGGGCGCGGTGGTGCAGCTGAAGCCCGGCGCCCTCGTCGATGAGGACGGGCTGAAACGCCACGTCGGGGCGCGGCTCGCCGCCTTCAAAGTGCCGGCGCGCATCGTCTTCCACGCCGAGCCCTTGCCGCGCAACGCCAACGGCAAGATCCTAAAACGCGCGCTGCGCCAAGCGTTGGCATGACGCAAGGAGGCAATTCGGTGAAGGCTCACTTCGCGCAATGCGCCGCCTATAACCTCTGGGCCAATGCCCGACTCTACGCGGCGGCACTGGCGCTCGACGACGGCCAGTGCCGCCGCGATGTCGGCGCCTTCTTCAAGAGCCTGCACGGGACACTGAACCACCTGCTGGTCGCCGACCGCATTTGGCTGCGGCGATTGACCGGCGAGGGCGAGGCGCCCAACCGCCTCGATGCGATCCTTTACGAGGAACGCCGCGCGCTCGCGCTGGCGCGCGCCGCCGAGGACGAGCGCATCCAAGGCTATGTCGCCGGCCTCGATGAGGCGGCGCTCGACGCCGCGTTCCAATACACGAATACGGCGGGCACGCCCTTTGCGTCAAAGCGCGGCGATGTTTTGGCGCATCTCTTCAACCACCAGACCCATCACCGAGGCCAAGCGCACGGCATCCTCTCGATCCTGACCGGACGCGAGCCGCCGGTCCTCGATCTCCTGGCGATGCAGCGCGGCGTCGCCGCTCCCGACCTCCGCGCGCTCGCGGCAAGCTGATAGGGGGCAGATACAGGCCGGTTTGCGCTCTAGGGCTTCAGATACTTGTCGAACCATGCCAATGCCAGGCGCCGCGCCTCGACGCGTGCCGGCCCGTAGATGCCGTAATGCGTGATGCCGGGAATGATCACCAGGTTCTTCTTGTCGCCGGGGAAGCGCTCATAAGCGGCGATGGTGGCGCGTTGGTTGTTGAAGAGCTCCTCGTTGCCGGCGAGCACGATCTGGAACGCGCAGTCCGGCGCCAGCTGCATCGCGTCGGCCGGCACGTAGGTCAGGAAATGGTCGCGGATGGGCGCGCCGCGCAGCCGCCCGACCACGACCTCGCCGGGCTTCGGATAGCCGAGCTCGCCGCGCGCCCGCCTGGTCGCTTCGTCCTGGGCGAGGCGTTGCGCCTCGGGGCCGGCGTTGCGGAAGTCGAGCGGCCCCACTTGGCTATGCACGGCCTTCACGCGGTGGTCGTAGCCCGCGACATAGACCACGAGCCCACCGGCGAAACTGCTGCCCCAGAGGCCGATCCGCGCGTGATCGCTCTCGGGCTCTCCCGCCACCCAATCGATGGCGTTGAACCAATCCTGCGCCTCGGCCAGTGGATCGACGATCTCGCGCAGCTCCATCACCTCGGCGGTGAAGCGGTTGCCCGGCCTTTCCGCCGGCTCCGGCGCCGTCAGCACGACGCGCGAGTCGCTCTCGCCCCAGCCGCGATAGTCGAAGGCGACGACGAGATATCCTGCCTCGGCAAAGGCGACCGCATCCGGCCGCAGCTGCGCCGCCGTCCCGCCCCAGCCATGCGCCATGATGATGGTCGGCAGCGTCGCTCCCGCCGCCGCGGCGCGCGGGGCGAACACATCGGCCGACATCCGCGTCCCTTCGCTCCAGATGGTCGCCTTGCGGAAGACGACGTCATTCGGCACGACCGCAGCCGCCCCCTGCTGCGCCCAGGCGCCGCCGGCGAATGACACCAGCATGATTCCGACAAGCGTCAGGGCTTTCGACGACGACCACATCTCGGCCACTCCTCTTTCGGTCATGTCGCTGGCGGCTGCCAGTCCGACGGGGTTTCGTGATCGGGGTGCTGACGGCTGCTGAGGTCGCGCGCCGCCGACGCGATCTCCGAGGTCCGCTTCTCCGGCAAGCGCCCCGGCAGCAAATCGGCGATCCAGGGCAGCCGGCTTTCGACGCCGAAATTCGCCGTCGGCGGCGCGAACTCGGGATGATCGAGGCTGCCGATGGTCACTTCCATATGCGCCGCGTCGAGATAGCGAAACGCCAGCGGCGTGCCGCACGCGGCACAGAAGTCGCGACAGGCGGCAGGCGAGCTGCGGAACGTCGCCGGCCTGCCGCGCGTCCAAGCGAGGTCCGCCTTGTCGAGCTTGGCGAGCGCGGCGAAGGGGCCGGCGGTCGCTTTCTGGCACATCCGGCAATGACAGATGCTGCCTTCGGGCGCGGCATAAAGCGCGTAGCGCACCGCGCCGCATTGGCATCCGCCGGTGGCGATTACTTTTCGCTCGCTCATGGGCGCCTCCTTCATGCTTAATCCTGCCGATTTCAATGCTGCTTCGCCACTCCCCTTGGAGGCGAGGCCGGCAATCATCCCCACATTAAATTGCCGACAGGATCGGGCGCGAGTTTGGTCCGGCCCGCGTAGTATTCGGGTGAGGCGCATGACGCGCCCAAGGGAGACATCCGATGAAACGCTCGATCACGCTGGCGCTCGTCCTTCTGCCGCTCCTTGGCGTTCTCGGCGGCTGCGTCGTCTATCCCGTAGGCTATGGCCATCCCCATTATTGGCACGAATACCGGTGGTAACGCTCGCGCCCCTCTCCGCCCGCGACAGGGCGGAGAGGATCGATTGTAGGAGCGGCCGTGGCGCATGCGGGAAGGCTGACCGCGGCTGCTCGTGCCGCCGCGACGAGAGCCGTTTGCACCCTGGGCTCACCCCCTCAAAGTATTGCGAAACAGAGCTGTCAGCCGTCTGCCGAGTTTCACGGCGGTCAGCGTTTACAAATGTCCCTGCAACGGCGACAAGAGCTGATGGCTGATGGCGATACCTGATCGTTCCGCTTACTCGGCGGCGGTGAAGGCGGGCACGGCGCGCTCTTCTCGCGCGCCGGCGTTCCAGATGAGCTCGGCATACCGCCGGACGGCATGATCGCTCGAGAACTTGGCTAGGCCGGCCGTGTTCAGGACCGCACGCCGAGTCCAGTCATCGGCGTCAAGATAGTTCGCTTCGACGTGCTCCTGGCAGCTTACGTAGGAAGCAAAGTCCGCCAGCACGAGATAAGGGTCCCCGCCGCTGGTGAGGCGCTCGACGACGGGCTTGAAGAGATCGGGCGCGGACGGCGAGAAGTGTCCGGAAGCGATGAGATCGAGCACGGCTCTGAGCTCGGCATTCCCATGATAGTGGCGCCAAGGGTCGTAGCCCTCCGCTCGGAGCTTCGCCACCTCCTCGATGGTGGCCCCGAAACAAAAGAAGTTCTCCTCGCCAACCGCTTCGCGGATTTCGATGTTGGCGCCGTCGAGCGTACCGACGGTCAACGCGCCATTGAGCGCCAGCTTCATGTTTCCGGTGCCGGATGCCTCGTGTCCGGCGGTCGAGATCTGCTCCGAGAGGTCGGCCGCGGGGACGATGACCTGCGCCTTGCGAACGCCGTAGTCGGGAATGAAGACGAGCTTCAAGCGGCCGGCAACGGCGGGGTCGGCATTGACGCGGAGAGCCACGTCGTGAATGAGCTTCAGGGTCAGCTTCGCCATGGCATAGCCCGGCGCTGCCTTGCCCGAGAAAACGACGGTGCGGGATATCGGCAACGAGGCGTCTCGGCGCAGGCGATCATAGAGAGCGACGACGTGGAGCAGCTTCAGCAGCTGGCGCTTATATTCGTGTATCCGCTTGATATGCACGTCGAAGAGCGAGTTGGGGTCGATCGAGATGCCGCAATCGCTCGCTACCAGCTCGGCCAGTCTCAGCTTGTTCCGCTGCTTGACGGCGCGGAAGGCGGTGCGAAACGCCGGGTCATCCGCATGCGGCGCAAGCGCGGCGAGCTCGTCGGGCTGGCTCAGCCAACGATCGCCGATGCGCGAGCGAATGAGCGCCACCAGCTCGGGATTGGCTTCGTGGAGCCAGCGGCGAAAGCTGATGCCATTGGTAACGTTGACGATCTTGCCGGGGAAGAGCGCCGCAAAGTCGGCGAAGGTCGTCCGTTGCATCAGGCTGGTGTGTATCTTCGAGACGCCGTTGACCCGGCGCGAGCCGGCGATCGCCAGATGCGCCATGCGAACGCGCCGCTCGCCTTCCTCGTCGATCAGAGACAGCCTGCGGACGAGCGCGCCATCATTCGGACACCGGCGCGCGACACCGCGCAGGAACCTGTCGTTGATCTCATAGATGAGCTGAAGGTGGCGCGGCAGCAGCTTCTCGAAATACTGCAGCGGCCAGGTCTCGAGAGCTTCAGGCATCAAGGTGTGGTTGGTATAGGCAAAGCTCCGCCGGGTCAGGTGCCAGGCCTGTTCCCAATCGAGATGGTGTCGGTCGAGCAGAAGGCGCATGAGCTCGGCGATAGCGAGGGACGGATGGGTGTCGTTGATTTGGATGACGATGTCATCGGGCAAGCATTCGAGTGGGCGACCGCTGCGCCGGAACCGGCGCAGGATGTCCTGAACCGAAGCGCTGACGAAGAAGTATTCCTGCTTGAAGCGCAACTCCCGCCCGGCTGGCGACGCATCGCCGGGGTAGAGCACCTGGGACAGGCTCTCGATGGCATTCTTGCGGGAAAAGGCTCCGGCATGATTGCCCTCGTTGAACGAGCGGAGATCGAGCTCATGCGCGGCGCCGGGCGACCAGAGCCGCAATGTGTTGAGGCGCTGCGACTGGAACCCCGGCACTGGCAAATCGTATGCCACCGCGAGGATCTCGTCGCTGCCGGTCCAGTCGTACCGCGGACGCTCGGCCGCGCCATGATCGACAAGACGGCCGCCAAAGCCGACGGGGTAAACGAGATCCCCACGCGGGATCTCCCAAGGATTGCCGTATCGAAGCCATGGGTCAGGTCGCTCGACCTGCCAACCATCGACCATCTCCTGGGCAAAGAGGCCGCAATCGTAGCGAATGCCGTAGCCATAGGCGGGCAGCCCCAAATTGGCCATGCTGTCGAGAAGGCAAGCCGCCAGTCGGCCCAAGCCGCCATTGCCGAGCGCTGGATCAGGCTCGAGCTCGGCAACCACCGAGAGGTCGACGCCGTGCTCCGCGAGCGTCTCTCGGCAGCTCTCGTAAAGGTCGAGGTTGCGCAGAGCGTGAATGAGAAGCCGACCCGGCAAGAACTCCATCGAGAGATAGTAGACGCACTTCCCCCGACGCTCTGCCTCGGCCCCGATGCTTCGGCTCCACTGCTCGCCGATCCGCTCGCGAACGAGCGCAACGAGCGCCGCAAGCCATTGTCTCGGACCGGCCGCCTTGGGCGGGCGGCCGGTCGATGAGCGCACATACTTGAGCAGGAGATCGCCTTGCATGAGGAGAATGCTGACCGCCTTCACGCGCAGTGTCAATAAATTGCGTTTTTGACGCCACTAGCTACTATATATCGCTAGCCCCGGTACAATGAACGTCCGTCTCTAGCATGGGTTAATAAGGTTAATAAACGGTCACGGTATCAGAGGGGACCGAGCAAGATCGGTGAAGGCTGTCACTGCCCTCCGAGAGGAAGCGACGTGCTGGAGATCAGAGCCGCCGAGATAATGACCTCGCCCGTCATCTCCGTGATGTCCGAGACGCCGGTCCGCGAAATCGCAAGAGTGCTCCTCGAGCATCGCATCAGCGCGGCGCCCGTGATCGATGACGGGGGTCGGCTCGTCGGCATCGTCAGCGAGGGCGATCTGGCGGGACGTGCCGCGACGGATGACGGAACGCGCCGCTCCTGGTGGCTCGACATGTTCGAGAAAAGCTCGCCAACAGGCGAAGGACTGCGCACCTACCTCGAACGCCATGGACTGCGGGCCAAAGACGTCATGAGCAGCGATGTCGTAACGGTCGACGAAGACACCCCCATCGCCGTCGTTGCCGAGCTCCTTCAGCGCAGAGGGATCAAACGGGTTCCGGTGCTGCGTCAAGGCGCGATGGTGGGCGTCGTGAGCCGCGCCAACCTTGTGGCAGCTCTCGCAAGGATGCACTGACCGCCGGGCGCCTTCGCCTACTTGGTCCGCGGCGCGCGTCTCTTCCTCGGGCGAGGCGGCTTCACTGGAGGCTCGGAGATTTCCTGGGCTACCCCGTTGCGCGCGCGCTCGACCTCGGCTTCGGCACGCAGCCAATGATCGAGGTCTCTTCCGTTCGGCCGACCTTCCACTTCCCAAATGGAGTAGGCTCGCATCGCGATCTCAACCTGACGATCAATTGCCATCGCGGGTCTCCGTTTAGCCGGCTTTTTCGAAGGGAGACTCGGCCACGACGTTCTCGGGCATTGCCACCCGGGCGTCCGGTACCAGCCCCTGGTAGAGGTCAAGATAGCGCCGCGCCGATTCTCCCCAGTCGAAGTTCTGCGCCATCGCCTGTCGCTGCAGCTTGCGCCATAAGAGAGGCTGTCTGTGGAGAGCCAGCGCCCTGCCCAGGCAGTCCAGCATAGGGGCGGCGCCGATGCTCTCGAAAGCGAAGCCCGTCGCCGTGCCGCTCGCAATCGCACTCTCGGTTGCGTCGACGACCGTATCGCGCAGCCCCCCGGTGCTTCTGACAAGGGGCAACGTGCCATAGCGCATCGCATAGAGCTGCGTGAGGCCGCATGGCTCGAAACGCGCGGGGTGAAGGAGAATGTCGCCGCCGGCGAGAAGCAGATGCGCCAAACGCTCTTCATAGCCGATGCGGGCGGCGATCCGTTGGGGGTGGTCGGCCGCGGCGAGGGTGAATTGCTCTTCCAGCGGCCGGTCGCCGTCGCCCAGCAGCACGCATTGCGCGCCGTTCCTCGCGATTTCCGGGAGTGAGGCGGCAACGACGTCGGCCATCTTCTGATCCGTGAACCGGCTCATATAGACAACGAGCGAGGCGTCGGCATCGGTCTCGAGGCCGAATTCCTTCTGCGCCGCCGCCTTGCATGCGCGCTTGCCGGCGATGTCCCGCGCCGTGAAATTGGCGGGAATATGGATATCGCTCGCGGGATCCCAGATGCGATAGTCCGCTCCATTGAGAATGCCAACGAGATCCGGCGCGCGATGTTGCAGCAGGCCCTCTAGGCCACAGCCGTATTGAGCGGTCAGGATCTCCTGCGCATAGGACGGACTGACGGTCGTCAAGCGGTCGCTGAAGCGGATACCGGCTTTGAGGAAGGAGACTTTGCCATAGAACTCCAAGCCCTCCGCCGCGAAGAGCTCGGCGCGAAGGCCGAGTGACGGAAAAAGGTCGGCGGCGAACAATCCTTGATAGGCGAGGTTGTGCATCGTGTAGACTGTCGGGGGCCTGAGATCGCCGCTTCCCGTCAATATCGCCGGCACGAGACCGGCATGCCAATCATTGGCATGAACAAGATCGGCGCGCCAATCACCCACCAGCCGGCCGAGCGCGAGCTGCGCCGCGACGTGGCTGAACAAGGCGAAGCGTTGCGCATTGTCAGGCCAATCCCGTCCTTCCTCGTCCTGGTAGAGGCCTCCCGAGCGGCGAAAGAGCGACGGGCAGTCCACGAGCCAGATCGGCAGTCTCGTATCCGGCGTGCGCCCGGATATCAGGCGCACCGGACCGGCTCCCATGAAATTCTCGAGCTCGAGCTCAACGGTTTTGTTGGCCGTCGCCTCGATCGCCTTGGAGTAGCCCGGGAGC
>DATJAV010000157.1:0-13187 GCA_035515835.1 Allostellaceae bacterium | reverse complement strand
TGCCGTGCCGCGTCGAGCATCCGCTGCTGATGCGGCTCGCGGCCGAGAAGGAAGTGCCGGTCTACGGCATCGCCTACAAGGACAAGCCCGAGGACACCGCGCAGTTCCTCGAGCAGCTCGGCGATCCCTATCTCGGCATCGGCCTCGACCGCAGCGGCCGCACCGCGATCGATTTCGGCGTCTATGGCGTGCCCGAGACATATCTCCTCGACCAGGATGGCCATATCCGCTATCGCTTTGCCGGCGCGCTCAGCGTCGAGGTGTTCGAGCACGAGATCATGCCGCGCATCAAGGCGCTCAAAGGCTCATCATGAGAGGGCTCGTTCTCGCCTTTTTCGCGGTGCTCGCGCTCGCCGGCGCGGCGCAGGCGGTCGAGCCCAGCGAGCGGCTCGCCGATAGCGCGCTCGAAGCGCGCGCCCGCGCCTCGAGCGCGGGATCGGCGAGACGCTCGCGGGGCTCGACCGCCTGCACCGTGGCGGCGACGAGCAGCAGGAGAAGGAGCAGGAGGGCTCTCATGATCGCGCCAGTTCGCGCAGCAGTGGCTCGAGGTCGTTGCGGAGCTCCTCGGCCGTGAGCGGCGCGCCGTAATGGCGGCGGATGTGGCCGGATTTGTCGATGACGAAGGTCTCGGGCACGCCGGTGATGCCGAAATCGATGCCGACATGGCCGTTCTCGTCGAGCCCGATGCGGCGATAGGGATTGCCCATTTGCGCCACGTAGCGCTCGGTGTCTTGGGGCTTGTCCTTCAGGGCGATGCCGTAGATCGGCACATGCTGCTCCTCGGCTAGCCGCATCAGCAGCGGATGCTCGACGCGGCAGGGCACGCACCAGGAGGCGAAGAAATTGACGAGCGCCACCTCGCCCTTGAGCGTGTCGCCTGAGAGCCGTTTATCGGTCCCGGCGAGGTCGAAAGCCGGCATCGGTTGATCGATGAGCGGCGAGGGCACCGCGTGCGGGTCGTAGTCGGCGCGGAGCGCCATGCGAAAAAAGACGAAGAGCGCCGCGACGAGCAGCACCGGCAACAGATAGAGCGCGCGCCGCACCGCTCTACTCCGCCGCCCGCGCGCCCCGCGGGACGCGGGCGCGCGCCGCAACACCGAGGCGAAGCCGACGGTCGGAGAGGCTGACGACGCCGCCCAGCGCCATCATCACCGCGCCGATCCAGATCCACGGCACCAGCGGCTTCCACCAGGCGCGCACCGTCCAGCCGCCCTTGCCGTCGCTGTCGCCCAGCGCGAGATAGAGATCGGCGAGCAGGTTGGTCTTGATCGCGGTGACGCCGGTCGACATCTGCTGCAGCGGGAAGAAGCGCTTTTCCGGATGCATTTCGGCGACGACGCTGTCGCCCTTGCGGACGGTGACGTCGGCACGCTCGGCGGTGAAATTGGGCCCCTGCACCTTGTCGACGCTGTTGAGGTGAAGCGTGTAGCCGGCGATCGGCACGTCGTCGCCGGGATTCATGATCTCGATGCGCTCGTCCTGCCAGGCCGAGGCGGCGATGCCGGCCAGCGTCACGGCTAGTCCGAGATGCGCCAGCGTCATGCCGTATTGCGCGCGCGGCAGATGGCGCGCGCGCCGGCCGCTCTCGGCGAGGCTTGCGCGGAAGAGGCGCACGCGCTCGGCCCATTCGCTGAGCGCGCCCAGCGCCATCCAGCCGGCCAGCGCCAGCGTCAGCACGGCGAGGATCGGTCCGCCGCCGGCGATGTAAAGCCCGACGAGGCCGACCACCACGGCGGCGGCGAGCGCCGCCCACAGCCGCTGCAGGGCCGCCAGAAGATCGCCGCGCTTCCAGGCGAGGAGCGGTCCGACGGCCACCGCGACGAGGAGCGGCGCCAGCAGCCAGCGGAAGACGATGTCGAAGAAGGGCGCGCCCACCGTGAGCTTCGGGCCGCCGAGCTGGTCGGAGAAGAGCGGATAGAGCGTGCCCCAAAAGATCGCCGCGGCGGCGACCGTCAGCAGCAGATTGTTCAGCACCAGCGCACCCTCGCGCGAGATCGGCGCGAAGAGGCCGCCGGCTTTCAGCGCCGGCGCGCGCCAGGCATAGAGGCTGAGCGAGCCGCCGATGGCGACGAGCAGCAAGAGGAGAATGTAGAGCCCGCGCCGGGGATCGACGGCGAAGGCATGGACCGAGGTCAGCACGCCCGAGCGCACCAGGAACGTGCCCACCAGCGAGAGCGAGAAGGTCAGGATGGCGAGCAGGATGGTCCAGCTCTTGAGCGCGTCCCGCTTCTCGACGACGATCGCCGAATGGAGCAGCGCCGTGCCGACGAGCCACGGCATGAAGGAGGCGTTCTCCACCGGGTCCCAGAACCACCACCCGCCCCAGCCCAGCGTGTAATAGGCCCACCAGCTGCCCATGGCGATGCCGATGGTGAGGGCGCACCAGGCGGCGAGCGTCCAGGGCCGGACCCAACGCGCCCAGGCGGCATCGACGCGCCCCTCGATAAGCGCGGCCACGGCGAAGCTGAAAGCGACGGAGAAGCCGACGTAACCCAGATAGAGGAACGGCGGATGAAAGGCGAGGCCGGGGTCTTGCAGCACCGGATTGAGCCCGCGCCCATCGAGCGGCGCCGGCACCAGGCGGTGGAAGGGATCGGAGGTCAGCAGGATAAAGCCCAAGAAGCCGGTGCCGATCATGCCCTGCACCGCGAGCACGCGCGCCGAGAGCGCCGGCGGCAAGTTGTCGCCGAACCAGGCGACGGCGGCGCCGAAGAGCGAGAGAATGAAGACCCAGAGCATCATCGAGCCTTCGTGATTGCCCCAGACGCCGGTGATCTTGTAGAGCAGCGGCTTGTCGGAGTGGCTGTTCTCGAAGACGTTCTGCACCGAGAAATCCGAGGTGACATAGGCGTGGATGAGGGCGGCGAAGGCCGCTGCCACCAGCACGAACTGCGCCACCGCCGTGCTGCGCCCCAGCGTCATCCAGGCGTAGTTGCGCCGCGCCGCGCCGATGAGCGGCACGCTCGACTGCAAGAGCGCCAGCAGCAGCGCCAGGATGAGCGCGAAATGGCCGAGCTCGGCGATCATGGCTTGGCCTGGCCGACCGCCGTCGGCGGCGTCCCGCCTTCCTGCCAGTGCCCGCTCCGCTTCAGCGCGTTGACGACCTCGCGCGGCATGTAGTTCTCGTCGTGCTTTGCCAGCACGCTGTCGGCGCGCAAGACGCCGTTGCCGTCGAGCTTCCCTTCGGCGATGACGCCCTGGCCCTCGCGAAAGAGATCGGGAAGCGGGCCGCGAAAAACCACCGCCACGGTGTTGCTGCCGTCGGTGATGCGGAAATCGACGGTCTTGCCGTCGGGCTCATGCTCGACGCTCGCCTGCTCGACCAGGCCGCCGATATGGAGAAGCCGGCCCTGCGGCGCGCCCTTCGCCTTGATGTCGCTGGGGCTGTAGAAGAAAACGAGATTGTCGCGGAGGGCGCTCAAGACCAGTGTCGCGGCGACGCCGAGACACCCCATTCCGACCAGCACGGCGATGAGCCGGCGGCGCTTCCTCGTCATGGCCGGTCGCGCTGCAGCCGCTCGAGCTCGCGCTGGCGCCGGCGGTAATCGCCGAGACACCAGAGCAACAGGCCCGCCGCCACCGCCAAGGTTACGCCGTAAGCCGACCAGACATAAGCGGCGTAGCCGCCCATGGCGAGGAAGCCTAAGAGGCCTTCGCTCATGTCAGCACCTGTTGTCGCGCCGCCGCCCGCGCCGGGCGCAGACGCTCGATCTCGGCGAGCCGGAGCGCGCGAATCTTGGCGGCGATGAGCGCCGTGCGCATGCGCAGCAGCAGCAGCGTCGCGAAGAAGAAGGTGAAACCCACCGCCATCACCGCCAGCGGCCACAGCATCGAGGGATCGATGGTGGGGCCGCCCAAGCGAAAGACGCTCGCCTTCTGGTGCAGCGTATTCCACCAGTCGACGGAAAATTTGATGATCGGCAGGTTGACGACGCCGACCAGCGCCAGGATGGCGCCGGCGCGCGCGCCCCGCGTCGGCTCGTCGAAGGCATTCACCAGCGCGATATATCCCAGATAGAGGAAGAACAGCACCAGCACCGAGGTGAGGCGCGCGTCCCAGACCCACCATGTGCCCCACATCTTGACGCCCCAGAGCGAGCCGGTGACGAGACAGAGGGCGGTGAAGGCGGCGCCGAGCGGCGCCGCGCTTTGCGCCGCGATGTCGGCGAGCGGATGGCGCCAGATGATGGCGACGGCGCTCGCCAGCGCCAGCAAGAGATAGATGAAGCTCGCGAGCCACGCGGCGGGGACGTGCACGAACATGATGCGCACATCGTCGCCTTGCTGGTAGTCGGGGGGTGCCACGAAAAGCGCGAGATAGACGCCGAGCGCCAGCAGCACGGCGGCGGCCGCCGCAAACCACGGCAGGATGGCGGCGGAAAGCCGCATGAAGCGCGCGGGATTGGCGAAACGATGGAGAGCCATGGGCCTCAAGGATACAGGGGCAGAGGTCTAGCGCAATTCCTCGTCCGGGCCGCGTGACATCGCTGTAAGCTTGCTACTCCAACGCCTGGCGAAGCGCGGCCGCTGCGGCAACCGGGGCGAGCGGCAAGGCCGCCGCCAGCAGCGCTCCCAGCAGCAGCAGATAGGGGCGCGCGGCCAGGCCGGCGATCGCCGCCTCGATGCCGGCGACACCGAAGATGAGCACCGGGATATAAAGGGGCAGAACCAGGAGCGACAAAAGCACGCCGCCGCGGCGGGCACCCAAGGAAAGCGAGGCGCCGACCGCGCCGATGAGGCTCAAGGTGGGCGTGCCCAGCAACAGGCCCGCCACCAGGACGGGGTAGCCGGCGGTGTCGAGCTGCAACAGCAGGCCCAGCAGCGGCGCCACCAGAGCAAGCGGCAGCCCCGTCACCAGCCAATGCGCGAGGCACTTCGCCAGCACTTGCGCCTCGAGCGGGAGCGGCATCAGCGCCAGCGCCTCGAGGCTGCCATCCTCCCAATCTGCCTGGAAGAGCCGCTCCAACGACAGGAGCGCGGCCAAGAGCGCCGTCACCCAGAGAATGCCGGCGGCGATCCGCGACAGGATCTCCGGCTCAGGCCCGACGCCGAAGGGAAAGAGAATGACGGTGAGGACGAAGAACCCCACCACCATGGCGGCATCTCCGCCTTGCCGGAACGCCAGGCGGAGATCGCGGAAGACGAGCCGGCGGAAGGCCGTCATGCCGGCCGGCCCGGTGCGCGCTTTGGCGTGGGACGGGCTGGAGAGAGTTCAGGCATCGTCGGGCATCCTCGCCGCAAACTCCTCCAGCCTCAGGGTTTCCTCGCCTTCAAGGGATACCGGCGTATGCGTCGACAGCACCACGCACCCCCCATCCCGGCGATGCCCCTTGAGCGCCGCCACCAGGTCCGCGACGGCGTCGGCATCGAGGCCGGTGGTGGGCTCGTCGAGGAGCCACAGCCGAGCCGGGCTCGCGATGAGACGCGCCAGCGCCAAGCGCCGGCGCTGCCCGGCCGAAAGCAGCCGGCAGGGCCAGTCGGCAAGCGCAGCCAGACGGAAATGGGCGAGCGCCGCGCTAATCTCGCCGCCGCCCCGCATCCCCGCCCAAAAGGCGAGCGTTTCGCCGACCGTCAACACGCCTTTCAGCGCATCCTGGTGGCCGACGAAATGGAGCCGCCCGCGGTGCGCGGCGGGATCATCGGCGACGCTGGCGCCTTGCCAGGCGATGACGCCCGCTTCGGGCCGCGCGAGCCCGGCCAAGAGGCGCAAGAGGCTCGATTTGCCGCTGCCATTGGGGCCGGTCAACACCAAGGCGCCGCCCGCTGCGAGCGCGAAGGAGAGCCCGGCAAAGACCAGCCGCTCGCCCCGGCGGCAAGCGAGGTCGATGCCGGCCAAAGCAGCCACGGGTTGGATGGACGGCAATGGCGTCGCCATGGTGGGCGCGATGATGCCACGCGCCGCCCGCGATCCCGCCAAAAAACAACGGCCCCGGCGGGGGGGAGGGGTGCCGGGGCCGTCTCAATCTAGCGGTCGGGGGAGGACCGCTGCGAAGAGCGGAGACGAGCCGATTTCGTCTCTCGCCCCGCTAATAGACCCCCGGAATGAGACCCGAATTCGCTCGAATCGTGGCGAAATCGTGATTTTAGCGGTCAGCCCTCGGCGGTCCGCGGTCAGCTCGGAAAAGCTTTGCATTCCAAGTGATTGCTTATTGTCAGGCTCTCGGCCACCGGCTGACGGCCGACGCTGATGCTCGCTACTCGTGCTTGCGCGCGTCCTCGATGACCTTGCCGTCATTGGCGAGGCTCTTGGGTGGCACCAGCGTCACCATGCCGGTGAGCTTGGTGATGGCGGCGAGGCTCTCCGCCAACTTCAGCGCGAGGCCGGGGTCGGTGCCGGCCGGCACTTCCGCCTTCAGCGTCATGATGTCGTTGTGGCCATCATGGGTGATGACGAGCCGGCCGCGCCCGACCTCCTGGTGGCGCTTCAAGATCTCCGCCACCTGCTCGGGATGGACGAACATGCCCTTGACCTTGGTGGTCTGGTCGGCCCGGCCCATCCAGCCGCGAATGCGCTGATTGGTGCGGCCGCAAGGGCTTTGCCCCGGCAGGATCGCCGAAAGATCGCCGGTGCCGAAGCGGACCAACGGGTAGTCGGCCGTGAGCGTCGTCACCACCACTTCGCCGACTTCCCCCTCCGGCACGGGATCACTGGTGCCGGGCCGGACGATCTCGAGAATGATGCCTTCGTCGAGGACGAGGCCGTCGCGCGCCTCGGTTTCATAGGCGATGTTGCCGACGTCAGCGGTGCCGTAGGTCTGGAAGGCGGCAAGCTGGTAGCTCACCATGACGCTGCGCAGAGCCGGCGTGAAGGCCTCGCCCGAGACGAGGGCGCGTTTCAGGCAGGAGATGTCGGCGCCGAGCTCGCGCGCCTTTTCCAGGATGAGGCGCAGGAAGGACGGGGTCCCGGTATATCCCTGCGGCTGCAGGTCGACGATCACCTTGACCTGGAGCTCGGTCTGGCCAGTGCCGCCCGGGATCACCGGGCAGCCCAGCGCCTGCGCGCCGCTCTCGATCATCGCCGCCGCCGGGGTTAGGTGGTAGGAAAAGCAGTTATGGATGAGCCCGCCCGAGCGAAACCCGGCGGCAAACAGCGCTCGCGCCATGCGCCAGTAGTCGGCGCGGCGGCCCTCGGGATCGTAGATCGGGCCGGGCGACATGAAGATGCGCTGCAATTGATCGGGCGCGGCCGCATTGAGCCCGCCGAAGGGGAGCGCCTTGCGCTGGATCTCGATGAGCTGACTCTTGCGCGTCACCGGCAGCAACGCCAGCGCCTTCCGGCTGTTGACGCCGCGCGGCTCGATGTCGCGCAGCCGCTCGGCGAAATAGACGGCGGCACGCCGGGCATGCGCCACCTGTTGCGGCAACGTCGCCATCAACGCCCGCTCGCGTTCCTCGGGATCGCGGGTTTCGAGCTTGTCGTAATAGCGCCGTTCGGTCATGACCGCTCAATCGGGTGCGCTGCGGAGAATACTCGCTCCGAGCATCGGGTGCCAGGTATGGGGAAATAGCGGATTGTCGGTATAAGACGCGTTAACGCTGCGCCCGGCGTCGGCTCGGGCCAGCCAGCGCTCCCGCCGACGGTAGTGCTTCACGTCCGCGATAGCGCTTGCGGCCGCTGCCCGAGAGGCCGAGATAGAACTCTTTCACATCCTCATTCGCGCGAAGGGAGGCGCCGCGCCGTCGATGGCGACGCGGAAATACTTGACGGCGCGACATTATTTCCATATATTTGGAACTATGGAAAGAAAGGCCATCGTCACCGCGCTGGGGGCGCTTGCCCAGGAGACGCGGCTCGCGGTCTATCGCCTCCTCGTGCAGGCCGGCCCCGCGGGCATGCCGGCGGGGCGAATTGCCGAGCGGCTGCAGCTGGCGCTGCCGACTCTCTCGTTCCACTTGGCGCAACTGAAGCAGGCGCGCCTCGTGACGGCGCGGCGCGAGAGCCGCTCCATCATCTATGCCGCGAGCTATCCCGCGATGAACGGCCTCATCGCCTATCTCACCGAGAATTGTTGCGGCGGCGACAGCGCCCAATGCGGCATCGCCGACAATCGAACCAGCGAGAAAGGAGCGGCAAG
Organism: Allostellaceae bacterium; assembly: GCA_035515835.1. GTDB lineage: Bacteria > Pseudomonadota > Alphaproteobacteria > ATCC43930 > CGMCC-115725 > DAHUYF01. The sequence goes on along the minus strand of DATJAV010000157.1, from coordinate 5,112 downwards.
TCATGAAGCGGTTTCACGTTCACGTCGCCGTTGAGGATCTGGCGCAGTCCGTGCGCTTTTACGCCACCCTCTTCGCCGCGGAGCCGACGGTGCTGAAGCCGGACTACGCCAAATGGATGCTCGAGGACCCGCGCGTCAATTTCGCCATCAGCCAGCGCGGCGGCGCCGCCGGGGTCGAGCACCTCGGCATTCAGGTCGAGGACGAGCAGGAGCTCGCGGAAGTGTATGATCGCCTGAAGCAGGCCGAGCGCCCCACCATCGAGCAAAAGGCCACGACCTGCTGCTATGCAAAATCAGACAAGCAATGGATCGACGATCCGCAGGGCGTCTCGTGGGAGACCTTTCTCACGCACGGCGCGGCGACCGTCTACGGCGCGGGCTCGCGGCGCGACCTGCCTGAGGCCGCCGCCCCGCGCGCAGCCCAGGCACAAACCGGCTGCGGCTGCGCCGGCTGAGGGCCAAGGCGACGCCAGCCTCGAGCGGCCGGCCATGAAGACCTATAACGTGCTCATTCTCTGCACCGGGAATTCCGCCCGCAGCATTCTCGCGGAGGTGCTGATCAATCATTGGGGCAAGGGCCGCTTCCGGGGCTTCAGCGCCGGCAGCCATCCCAAGGGCGAGGTCCATCCGATGGCGCTCGATCTGCTGCGTGGGCTCGAGCTTCCGACTGAGGGGCTGCGCAGCAAGAGTTGGAGCGAATTCGCCGCGCCCGGCGCCCCGGCGATGGATTTCGTCTTCACCGTCTGCGATCAGGCCGCCGCCGAAACTTGCCCGGTCTGGCCGGGCAATCCCATCACCGCGCATTGGGGCGTGCCCGATCCCGCTGCGGTCACCGGCGCCGAGATGGCGCGGCGCCAGGCCTTCCGCGAGGCCTTCGCCATGCTCGAGCGGCGGATCAAGCTGTTCCACAGCCTGCCGCTCGAAAAGCTCGACCGTCTGGCTCTGCAGCGCCGCGTCGACGACATCGGCCGGCCGGGCCCGCGAGACCAGCCATGACCGCGCCGGCGTCCGCGGCGACATCGCCGCCACCCGCGAATCCGCCACCCTGTGCCCAGCGAACGCCGTTTGTATGACGAAAACCCTCGGCTGATGGCGGCAACCGACCTCTTGCGCCGCTCGGTCGCCGAGGCGGCCGGCACCGCCTTGCTGCTGGCCGCCGTGGTCGGCTCCGGGATCATGGCGGAGCGCTTGGCCCAGGGGAACGTCGCGCTGGCGCTGCTTGCCAACGCCATGGCGACTGGCGCGGCGCTCTACGCGCTGATCCTCACTTTCGCACCCCTCTCGGGCGCGCACTTCAATCCGCTGGTGACCCTGGTGGCGGCGAGCGCCGGGGCGGTCCGCTGGCGGGGCGCCCTCGGCTATCTCGTGGCGCAATTCGCCGGCGGCATCGTCGGCGTCCTGCTCGCGCATCTGATGTTCGCCGCGCCGCTGCTGCAAATCTCCTCGCATGTTCGCAGCGGCCTCGGTCAATGGGCCGGCGAATTCGTGGCGAGCTTCGGCCTCATCGCCGTCATCGAGAGCGGCAAGCGGCATTTCCCGGCGGCGCTCGCCGGCGCCGTTGCCTGCTACATCACCGCCGCCTATTGGTTCACCTCGTCGACGTCCTTCGCCAATCCGGCAGTGACGCTTGCGCGCGCTCTCACGGACAGCTTCGCCGGCATAGCGCCCGCCAGCGTCCCCGCCTTCATCGCGGCGCAGCTTGCGGGTGCCGCGTCTGCCGCGGCGCTCTGGCGCTGGGTTGACCGTCCGACCGGATGAGCCGCCGCCGCGGATCGCGGAAGCGATGAACGCGCAAAAAGAATATCCTCCGCCGATCGATGATCAGCGCGCCTCTACCAGAACGGTACCGTGCGGCACGGCAACGCGCTCACCGGACGACAGGGCGTTGACGATGGCTGCGGTGCGCGCGTCCGCCGGGAAGAGCATTTCCAATGCCAGCTCGGAGAGCGTCACATCCATCGGCGTGCCAAAGACGGTGGTTGTGCCGAGAAACGACACGATCCCGTCATCGGTCGCAATCTTGAGCGGCGTCGCGTAGCGTTGCGCCCCCTCTTCCGCCTCGACCTCGACCCGCGTGGGGGGCGAGGGATAAGCCCTAACCTCCGCCAGCAGCGCCTCGGTTCCCGGGTCGGGCCTGGCATCGATGTGGCGCTTGAGCTCGGCGATCACGTGCTGCCGCCACTCGGCAAAATTGACGATGCGCGGAGCCATGCCCCGGGGATGAAGGGTGAGCCTGATGGCGTTGACTGGCGGCCGCATCAGCTCGGGGGCGACGTCGACATAGATTTGCGGGATCGCGCGGTTCGAGAGGACGATGTTCCAATGCCGATCGATGGCAAAGGCCGGATAAGGCTTGTGCGCTTCCAGAATCTGCTCGATCGCGCGGCGCGCCGCCGTCAGCTCGCCAAGCGGTCGCTCCGTGAACCCCGGCGCATATCCCGCGGATAGAAGGAGGGCGTTCCGCTCGCGCAGCGGAATCTCGAGACACTGCGCGAGCCGCATCACCATCTCGCGACTGGGCTGCGCTCGCCCGGTCTCGAGATAGCTCAGATGCCGCGTCGACGTGCTCGCGGCGGCGGCAAAGTCCATTTGCGTCATGCGCCGGTGCAGTCGCCAGCGGCGAACCAGCACGCCGAAGGGAAGCTCGTTCCGGTTCATCGCAATTGACTAGCACGGATGGCCGCGTGCCGCCATGACCTCGGAGGTCAAGTATTGGCGTCGGGTCGGTCGCTTTTTTTACCTCGGAGGTCATCGATTGCCGTCGCGCGTCGCGACATCTTTGTGCTCGTCACGAGACGCAAATGGGAGCCGAGGTCATGCGGAACGTAGCGGAGCTGATCGAACGGTATGTCGCCGTCTGGAACGAGGCCGATGCGGGCGAGCGCCGCCGGCGCATCGAGGCGCTCTGGGCACCGGACGGCGCCACTTGCCACCGGCTCCTCGATGCGCGCGGCTGGCACGCCATCCACTCTCGCGTGACGGCCTCGTGGGAGAAGTGGCTGCGCGGCGGCAACTACATGTTCGAAGCCAAGCGCGCCACCGGTCACAACGACGCGGTGAAATTCGACTGGGTGATGCTGAAGGTGCCGCAGCGAACGGTCGAAGCGGCGGGACTGTCCTACCTTCTCCTCGATGCCGAGGGGCGGCTTCGGGCGGATTACCAATTCAACCCGACCCTCGACGAAGCCCGCGCTTTTGCCGAGCGCTGCGTCGCGCTCTGGAACGAGCCCGATGCCGAGGAGCGGCGTCGCAAGGTCGCCGAGCTCTGGACGCCGGATGGGGCGCAGGTGAGCGCGCGAGGCGTCAAGATCGGTCATGGGGCGATAGAGGACGGAGCCGCGACGACCCATGCGGCTGCGATTGCCGCCGGCTCCGTCTTCGTCGTTGGCACCCGGTCGCAGGCGCATCACGACGTGGCGAGCTTGACCTGGCAGCGCCGCGGCGTCGACAGTGGGAAGACGGCCGCAGCGGGCGCCGAGCTGCTGATCCTCGACAAGAACGGAAAGATCCGCTTCGGCTATCAGTTCGAGGAACCGATGGGCGACGACGCGGAGCAGTCCGATGGCTGAGGCGGCCTGAGCAGGCTCAGGGCGTCTGCGGCGCGCCTTTGGTGCAGAGCAGCGGCTCGCGCAAATAGCGCTCGGCGAGGCGGCGACCGGTATCGCGCAGCAGCTCCCTATCGGTCGCCGGCGTCGCTGCCGGCGCCACGCGCACCACCGTGTCGTTGCCGTAGGTCGGGATGACGGCGCCCTCCTCGCGGCAGAGGCCCTGCGGATCATCGCCGGCGCGCACGGCGCGGATGCCGCGCCTCACCTGCTTCCGGAACATGCTGACGCCGCGATCGGTCGCGCCCAAATGCTCCATGCCATGGATGGCGATCGGGCGCTGCGAGACCTGGGCCTCATAGTCGCCGGGACGCCGCTGCCCCATCTCATAGCTGTCCGCGGCCAACTGGCCCGGCACCATCGAGCGATCGGCCCACCACGAGGGCGTCACGCCTGCGCTCTCGCTGACGTGGCGCATTTCGAGCAGCATCGTGTTGGTGTCGTCGAGGGGCACGATCCAACGGCTCATCATCGGACCGCTGAAGGGATGCTCGCGGCGGCCGTCCTCCCAGATCGGCGCCACTTGCTGCAGGTTGGGAAGAACGGCTTTCACCATCCGCGCCCAGACGTTCTCGCCGACGCGGCGCGTCGCGATATAGAACATGCCGACCGGCGTCTCGGTGAAGTCGAGCTCCGGCAGCACGCCGAACTCGTCGGTGAAGACGGAGCCGCTGACGATGGTGTGGAGAAACGCCGTGTGCGCCGGGTCCATGGCGTTTTCCATGATCTGCAGCCAGTTGCAGGGATAGAAGTATTTCCGTCCCGGTATCGCGCGATAGCCCGGCCGCACGAAGGTATCGTAAGTGGGAAATGCCGGCTGGCGATCGGGCGGGCCGAGATAGGCAAAGACGATGCCATGCGCCTCATGGGTGGGGTAGGCGCCATGGCAGAGCCGGTCCTTGAGCGTGCTCTCGGCGGGCTCGCCCGGCGTCTCGAGAATGGTGCCGTCCACCGCAAAGAGCCAGCCATGGTAGCAGCAGCGTATCCCCTTGGCGTCGACGAGGCCGAACTCCAGCGAGGTGCCGCGATGAGGACAGTGCCGATGCAGCAGGCCCACCTCACCGCTCAGGTTGCGGAACACCACGAGCTCTTCGCCGAGAAGCGTGACCGGTTGCGGCACGTCTTTCAGGTCGTCGGCATAGCAGACCGGCTGCCAGAAGCGGCGCATATACTCGCCGCAGGGCGTGTCGGGGCCGACATGCGTCAGCTCGGCGTCCTCGGCCACGACATCGCGATGAAAGTAGCCGCCGAATTTCGTCTTCAGGAACGGAGCTCTGGTGACCATGGCCGTGCTCCTGCTTGGCTGTGGCGCGCGATTGCCTCCCTGAGATAGGCGACAGTCTACGGTACGACGGCAGAGTGGCTTTGTGAAAGAGGTCACAGAGGGTGAGCCCGATGATGCTCGAGGCGAAGAGCCTGTACCAATTCCGAGCGTTGCGGTACGCTTCCGACGTCGTCTCGCGGAGGCCTGCCATGAGTCGCACCTACGACGTGATCGATGCCGACG
>DATJAV010000156.1:0-2332 GCA_035515835.1 Allostellaceae bacterium | reverse complement strand
ACGTCGCGGCCGATCTCGTCGGTGCCGAAGAGATGGAGCCAGCTCGGCGGCTTGCGCACGGCGGACCAGCTCGTCGCCAGCGGGTCGTACGGCGCGATCAGCGGCGCAAAGATCGCCAGCAGCACGAAGAACAGCACGATCGCCGCGCCGAGCAGCGCGCCGCGCCGGCGCCGCAGCCGGGCGAGCGCGCGCTGCCAGGGCCGCCGCTCCTGCGGCAGGCTCTGCGCCGCATCGAGCCCGACGGCGCTCATGCGCGCAGCCGCGGATTGACCGCGAAATAAGCCAGATCGGCGCAGAGATTGAGGAAGATGTAAGCGGTCGCCGTACACAGGACGACACCCTGAACCACGGCATAGTCGCGGTTGAAGACGGCATCGACGATGAGCTTGCCGAAGCCAGGGATGGTGAAGACCTGCTCGGTCAGCACGGCGCCGGAGAGCAGCTGCCCGAATTCGAGCGCGCCTAAAGTCACCACCGGCACCAGCGCGTTGCGCAAGGCGTGCTTCAGGATGACGACGCGCTCGGAGAGGCCCTTGGCGCGCGCGGTGCGAACATAGTCCTGACCCAGCACCTGCAGCATGGCGCTGCGGGTGTGGCGCATCATCACCGCGGCGATGGCGTTGCCGAGGACGAAGGCCGGCATGATCATGGCGCGGAGATTCTGCACGAGATCCTCGCTCGGGCTGACATAGCCCGAGGCCGGCAACAGGCGGAGCTTCACCGAGAACAGCAGGATGAGCAAAAAGCCGAGCCAGAAATTGGGGATGCTGAGCCCCCAGAGGGCGAAGAGGTTGGCGGCATAATCGAGCCAGCCGCCGTTCTTCACCGCCGACAACACGCCGGCGGGAATGCCGATGACGAGCGCGATGAGGATGGCGAGGCCGCCGAGCTCGGCGGTGACCGGCAGCTTCTCGAGCACGAGGTCGAGCACCGGCCGGTTGAGGCGGATGGATTGGCCGAGATCGCCATGCAGCACGTCCTCGAGCCAGAGCGCGTAGCGCACCGGCAGCGGCCGATCGAGATGATATTTCTGATGCAGATAGGCGATGACCGACGGGTCCTGCTCCTCGCCGGCGAGCGCCAGCGCGGGATCGCCGGGCAGGAGCTGCTGCAGCCCGAAGATCAGCATCGAGACGAAGAGCAGGGTCGGCACGATGATGGCGATGCGGCGAAGGAGATAAGCGAGCATGGCGCGTGTCGGTTACCGCGGTGCCGTTGCCTCACCCCACCTCACCCCAACCCTCTCCGCCCCACAGGGGCGGAGAGGGAGGGACCCGCGCAGCGGGAGGGTGAGGTGGGGCGTCGATGAGTTCGTGCGCTGTCTCAAGCAGTCTGCCCCCTCGCCTACTGCAGCCGCAGCCCTTGCGGGCGGATGAGGCCGTCGGGATAGGGGGTAAAGCCGGTGAGCTTCTTGTTGTAGGCGTAGATCCAGCGGCGGTGATAGAGATAGAGCATGGGGCGGTCGGTCGCGACCTGCGCGGTGATCTTGGCGTAGATCGCGGCGCGCGCCTCGGGATCCTCGGTCGTGCGCGCGGCATCGATCTCGCGGTCGACGGCAGGATTGCAATAGGCGCCGAAATTGATCGGGCCCTTGCAGTCGATGAAGTCATAGAGATTGCCGTCGGGATCGGTGCGGCCGCTCCAGCCGAGGAGATAGGTCTGGAAATCGCCCTTCTGCGCGATGTTGATCGAGGAGGCGAACTCCGTCGCCTGGATGTTGAGGGTGATGCCCGCCTCTTTGGCCATGGCCTGGATCACCTGCGCCACCTGCATCTCGAGCGAATTATTCGGCACCATGAAATCGACGGTGACGCCGCCTTTGGCGACCTCCTGCACCAGCGCCTTGGCCTTGGCGAGATCGCGCTTCGGCACCGGCAGCGCCTTGTCGTAATAGGGGTTGTTCGGCGGGACGAACTGGTTGCCCGGCATGAACTGCCCCTCGAACGCCACCTGATCGAGCGCGTCGCGGTCGATGGCGAGGTCGAGCGCCTCGCGCAGCTTGGGCTCGCGGCCGAGCGGGTTGTTGGCCCCTGCCCCTTTCGCGAGATTGATGTCGATGGCCTCATAGCCGAGCTCGACGATCGAGGCGAGCTTGAGGCTGGGGTTGCCCTTGATCTGCGCGACATCGGAGGGCGAGACGCGCTCGATCATGTCGAGGCCGCCCGATTGCAGATTGGCGAGGCGCACCGATGCGTCGGGGATCGGCAGGAAGACGATGCGGTCGACGTGGATCTTGTCCTTGTCCCAATATTGCGGGAAGCGGTCGAGCACGATGCGGTCCTGCGGCACGCGCTCGGTGAATTTGAAGGGGCCGGCGCAGACGGGGTGCGAG
>DATJAV010000155.1:0-14484 GCA_035515835.1 Allostellaceae bacterium | reverse complement strand
CATTCACGCTTGCGTTCATCGTCGCGCTTGGAGAGCTGCAATGAGCGACGCAGCATCGATCGATCTATGGATGAGTCGAGCGCTCAGCGTAACCATAAATCGCTCACAACGAGCGTCCGATGCTGCCGACCCCGGCAGTGACGACCCCGCGGCCGGACAGGACGGGTCCTCCCCGCCGCCGGACCGGCCAACGCCCCTGCCACCCGGTCCCGCGCCGGATTTTGGTCCTGGCGAGCCCAACCCCTATCCGGGACCCGATCCGCTCAACCCGCGCATTCCGCGTCCGCCGCGCGTGCCAGATTTTCCCGACTATCCGCTACCGGAACCGCCACCGATCGAGCCTGCACCGCCAGAGCCGCCGCCACCGGTAGACCCGCCGCCGGTGGAGCCACCCCCGATCGAGCCGCCTCCCATTGAGCCGCCACCCATCGCCCCCGCGGCGGAAGGTGAGGGAACCTTGGGGACGATCGTCGGAGGGATCGCCGACACGGTTGCCGCCGTGGGCGCCGGGGCTGCGGTCGGGGTCGTGGCGGCGGGGGTTGGCATCGCAGCACTCGGCGCCGCCGCCTATGTCGCCTACAAAAAATCCGAGGAGTATTACGAGAACAATCCTGATCCTGACGAGAAATCGCCGCCGGGCGGGGCACCGTCGCAAGAGTCCTCGGGCAGCAACGACACCGGCGGCGGAGACGCTGGCGCGCCGCCACCCGAGCCGTCGCCTGCCGACGCGCCCCCAGCGCCACCGCCGGCCGCCGATCCAAGTGACGCCGGGACGCCTTAGCCTCGGTGTCTCGACCGATCCCGGTTGCATCGGAGCGCGCGGCCCGCGAAGCTGGAGGGGTGGTCGAGGAGTAAGGGAGCGGGCCATGTCCCACAGCGTCGAGCATCAGGTCACCACGGTCGAGCAGCTGGAAGCGCTTTACGGCGCGCCCTCGCCCAATGCGCTCTTGAAAGAGCTTGACTATATCTCCGACTTCTACCGCGCCTTCATCGCGGCGGCGCCCTTCGTGGTATTGGCGACGGCGGGGCCGGAGGGTCTCGACTGCACGCCGCGCGGCGACCCGCCGGGCTTCGTCCGGGTGGTCGACCGCAAGACGCTGATGCTTCCCGACCGGCGCGGCAACAACCGGGTCGACACCCTGCGCAACCTCGTGGTCGATCCGCGCATCGCGCTCCTCTTCCTCATCCCGGGGGTGGGCGAGACGCTCCGCGTCAACGGCCGCGCGGCGATCAGCGTCGATCCGGCGCTCTGCGCCTCTTTCGCCATGGCGGGGAAGCTGCCGCGGAGCGTCATCGTGGTGACCGCCGAGCGCGTCTACTACCAGTGCCCGAAGGCGCTGGTGCGCTCTGGGCTCTGGGATCCCTCGCGCCATGTCGACCGCGCGTCGCTGCCCTCCTCGGGCCAGATCCTCGCCGCCATCCGCCCCGGCGAGATCGACGCCGAGGCCCATGACCGGGCATATCCCGAGCGCATCCGGGAGACGATCTATTGAGCGCCGGGCGTCGGTTGCCGCCGAGCGTCGACTGATCGCCGTCTGAGGGGACCGCGAATGGATCGGGCGCGGGCGATCGCCGTCTACAGCGACTACAAGAGCCCCTACGCCTATCTCGCCAAGGATCTCATCTACGGGCTCGAAGACGAGTTCGAGGTGCGCTTGGATTGGCTGCCCTACACCCTCGATATCCCCAGCTACCTCGGGAGTGCCCGTGTGGACGAGCAGGGGAGGGTGATCGAATCCGCGCGCAATGCTCACCAATGGCGGAGGGTGCGGTACTCCTACATGGACTGTCGCCGTCAGGCGCGAAAGCGCGGCCTGACGATTTTAGGACCGCGGAAGATCTGGGACTCTTCGCTGGCAGCGATCGGGATGCTGTGGGCCAAGCGTCACGATAGGGCCGTCTTCCGCGCCTACCACGACCGCGTCTTCGAAAGGTTCTGGCGCCGCGCGCTCGACATCGAGGATCCGGCGGTCATTGTCGCCGAGCTGGTCGAGGCCGGTGCCGAGAGGGCGGGGCTTCGCGACTATCTCGAGGGAGCGGGCCGACGCGAGCACGACCTCGTTCGCGAGGCGGCGGAAGCGGCCGGCGTCTTCGGCGTGCCGAGTTTCCTCATCGACGGCGAGCTGTTTTGGGGCCGAGAGCACCTGCCCGATCTGCGGGAAATGTTGGCACCCCGGCATTGCGTGCCGTCGCTTGACCCTTCGGGTACACGACCATAGGGTCTCTGGTCCCGACGACTGCTGTGAGACGAAGGGCCCCATGAGCGCACTTGCTCATCTCGATCCATCGCAAATCCGTTCGCGGCTTTCCCATCCCGTCATCGACGCCGACGGCCACTGGCTCGAATACACGCCGGTCTTCAGCGAGGAGATGCGGAAGGTTGGTGGCGACAAGGCGGCCGAGGGGTTGCTCTCGGTCGGGCAAGGGACGCGAGATGCGCTGGCGCTCTCGGTCGCGGAGCGGCGGCGGCGCCGCATCAGCCAGGAGAGCTTCTGGTCGCGGCCGGAGAAGAACACCCGCGACCGCGCCACCGCGATGCTGCCGCGTCTGCTGTACGAGCGGCTGGGCGAGCTCGGCATCGATTTCGCTGTCGTCTACCCGACCGCCGGGCTGCGCGTGCCGCGCGTTGCCGACGACGAGCGCCGTCGCGCGGCGTGCCGCGCCCACAACATCGTCACGGCCGGGTATTTCCGCGACCTTGCCGACCGCATGACGCCGGCCGCCATCATTCCCATGCACACGCCCGAGGAGGCGATCGCGGAGCTCGACTACGCGACGCGCCAACTGGGATTCAAGGTAGCGATGTTCGGGAGCCTGATGCCGCGGCCGGTTCCGGCTGCCGCGGACGCCACGGGCGAAGCCGCGCGTTTTGCCGTCTGGTACGACGCGCTGGGCCTCGACAGCGAACATGACTACGACCCGGTCTGGGCGAGATGCGTCGAGCTCGGCATCGCGCCAACGTTTCACAGCGGCGCCCGCCGGCAGGGGCTGCGCTTGTCGCCGAGCAACTTCACCTATAACCACATCGGCCATTTCGCCGCGGCGGGCCATGCGGTGTGCAAAGCGTTGTTTTTGGGCGGCGTGACGCGGCGCTTCCCGGCGCTTCGCGTCGCCTTCCTCGAGGGCGGCGTCGGCTGGGCGTCGCTGCTTTATGCCGACCTCATCGGCCATTGGCAGAAGCGGAGCCGCAACGGCCTCGAGCACACCGATCCCAGAGCACTCGACCGCAGTCTGCTGATGGATCTGGCGGGGCAGTACGGCTATGACGCCATCCTCGAAGCGCTGCGCCGGCGCGATGGCTGGCCTATTCCGGATGCGGCGACGCTGACCGGCGGCATTGCCGATCTCGACGACTACGCGCTCTGCCGGATCGAGCGCAAGGAGGATTGGCGCGACCTCTTCGTGACGCCGTTCTTCTTCGGCTGCGAGGCGGACGATCCCGCCAACGCCTGGGCCTTCGCGCCCGGCGCCAATCCGCTGGGAGCGCGGCTCAACGCGATCTTCGGCTCCGATATCGGTCATTTCGACGTGCCGGATATGCGAGGCGTACTGCCCGAGGCCTATGAGCTCGTCGAGGACGGGCGGATCACGGCTGCGGATTTCCGCGACTTCGTCTTCGCCAACGCGGTGCGGCTCTGGGGTGCGCAGAACCCGAAATTCTTCGAGGGCACGGGGGTGGCGAAAGCGGCGGCGGCGGTGCTGGCGGAACCGGTTGGCGGATGAGCCTGCGTCGCGAAGAGTTTTGCAGGGAGGCGGTGAGGCAAGGAGATATCGAGCGCGGGGCGACGCCAGAACGTCGTTAGCGTCCTGAAGAACGGCCAACCGATGCGCAAAAAAGCGCCGTTGAGCCGCTTGAGCGAGCGCCAACGCGCGCCACCTCATTGCCTCACCGCCGCGTTGTAAATCTTTCGCGCCGCATCGCTGTCGGCGCCGAGCGGGTTGAGACACCCCCTCATCCTACCCTCTCCCCCACTGCGTGGGGGCGAGGGGGACTTTGTTTATGATGCGGTGGAGCTGCGGCGGTGAGACGCTTTGTGTCGCATGCGCTTGGCCGCGGCGCCGTCTCCCAGTAGTCTTGATCCTTGAAGGGTGAAAGACCGGTCCGGGAGGAGCGCATGAAGTTCGGCTTGTTCTACGAGATCTCGGTGCCGCGGCCGTGGACGCGCGAGACCGAGCGCACCGTCTACAACAATTGCCTGGAGCAGGTGCGGCTCGCCGATGAGCTGGGCTTCGAGCAGGTCTGGGCGGTCGAGCATCATTTCCTCGAGGAATACTCGCATTGCTCCTCGCCCGATCTTTTTCTGACGGCCTGCGCCATGGTGACGAAGAAGATGCGGGTCGGGCACGGCATCGTCGTCTGCGTGCCGCAGTTCAATCATCCCATCCGCATCGCCGAGCGCACGGCGACGCTCGATATCCTCTCGGGCGGACGGCTCGAAGTCGGCACCGGGCGTTCGGCGACCTGGACCGAGCTCGGCGGCTTCCGCGCCGATCCCGACATCACCAAGAAGTCGTGGGACGAGTTCGTGCGCTGCCTGCCGAAGATGTGGATGGAGGAGCGCTTCGCCTATGAGGGCGAGTTCTGGTCGATGCCGGAGCGTACCATCCTGCCCAAATGCTATCAGCGGCCGCACCCGCCGCTCTGGGTCGCGGTGACGAGCCCCGGCACCGAGCTCGATGCCGCCGATCGCGGTCTCGGCAGCCTCGGTCTCACTTTCGGTCAGTTCGCCGAGCAGGAAAAGCGCATCGCCGAGTACCGCCGACGCATCCAGCTCTGCGATCCCGTCGGCGCTTTCGTCAACGAGCAGGTCAGCACCGTCAATTTCCTCTACTGCCACGAGGACGAGAAGATCGGGCTCGAGACCGGCCGCCGCATGGCCAACACCTTCAACTACCTCGCGACGCAGCTCATCTCGACGCGCGAGGTCTATGCCTCGCGCTCCTACCAGTCGCTGGGCTTGCTGCCGCAGCTTCGCCGCCAAGCGGTGGGGCCCGACGCCAACGAGCAGGCCGGCGAGGGGCTGACCTTGGGCGGGCCGGCGCGGATCATCCATGCCATCAAGCGCTGGGAGGAAGTCGGCGTCGACCGCATCAACTTCCTGCTGAACGCCAACGAGACGATCCCGCAGGCGGATGTGCTGGCAAGCCTCCGGCTCTTCGCGCGCGAGGTCATGCCGGTATTCCAGAGCCGCGCCGCGGCGAAGGTGGCGTGATGCCGCTCTTCGGCACGCTCGATCTCGCTGAAGTCGCGACGGGATTGCCGACGCTTCGCGATCTCGACACCGAGCCCTGGCAGCTGCCGAAAGCGGAGACCCTGCAGCTCCTCTTCGAGGTGCCGAACGCGACGCAAGCGCTGCTGCCGAAGGCGCTTCACCCGGCGGTGCCGGCCTATGCGGTGATCGCGGTGACGCGCTACGCCGAAAGTCCGGTCGGCCCCTTCACGCTGGCGTCGCTGCGCTTGGGCTGTCGCGCCGGCGCGCATCCCCGGGGCTATGTCTTGGGTGCCGTTGCCAGCACCAAGGACGCGGCAACCGCGCTCCGGGAGCGATGGGGGCTCCCCGTGGAGCCGGGCACAGTGGCGCTGAAGCGGCGGCATGACCGCATCATGGCGAGCGTCGAACGCGACGGCCGGCCGATCCTGGATTGCGCGCTAGTCGATCCCGAGGCGATCTCGGGCGGCGACGTGCAATACATCAACTGGGTGACGCTGGCGCGGGCGCCGCTCGACGGCAAGACGGAGCCGCTCCTCATCCAGGTCGATCCCCGCCACACCTTCCACAAGGCCGAGCGCGGCCGTACGGAAGTGAGCCGGCTCGAGGCGCCGGCATGGAACGCGGCGGGCTTGCGGCTCCTCAATCCGATCGTCGCCACCATCTGCCTCAGCGACACCGATCTGCCGCGCATCCGCTTCGTCATGGACCCTGAGCGGTCGGTGATCCAAGGCACGCGCCGCATCCGCGAGACGCGCGACGGGGATTGAAGAGGACGCGCTTCTCCTCGCGCCTTGCCCTGACTGACACCATTCCCGCGCTGAGCGCCGTTCGTTTCGGATCGAGAACGAGCGACAGGAAACGCGCGCGTTGCATCGGCGAAAACGCGGCGCGGTAACCGACCACAGATTCATGACGGTACGAAAGGATCGTGCAGCTCCTAATGGGCTAGACGTGATGCCACATCTTGCCCACTTCTTTGCCCCACCCCCAGTTTCATGAATCTTTATATTTATGTTCAAGTAGAAGTTCTTTCCGGGAGGGGGTGCCAATGCCGAAAATATTCGGAACGTCGGTCTGCGCGCTGGTCGTCGCCATGGCGCTGTTGCCGTGCCTGACTGCCGACGCGTTCGCTCAAGCGAGTCCTACTTTCAAGGGCGGCCCCAAGGATCCCGGCTTGCGCGGCGGCCCGATCGGCGCCGGCTGCTTCTTGCCGGGGCTCGGTACCACGGAGCAGACCTTCTTCTTCGCGGCGGGAGGGCGATTCGGTGAACTCGACTCGGTCTCCGGCACGGTCAACGATGCGGGCGCTGCCATCGGCTTGCCGCCGAATACGGGCACGGCCACCGGCAAGATCACCTTTTGTCCCGGGACCGCCAATCAACAGACGCAATCGCGGCAGAACGGCGCCGGACTTGGTCCGGACTTCAACATGACCAGCTGCGCCGGATGCCACGCGCAGCCGGCGGTGGGTGGTACGGCTCCGGCACTCAATCCGCAAGTGGCGGCGGCGACACTCGACGGCGCGACGAACAAGTTGCCGAGCTTCATTCAGGCCAACGGCCCGGTTCGCGAATCGCGCTTCATCAGAAATCCCGACGGCACACCCGATGGCGGCGTCCACGATCTCTTGGTCATCACCGGCCGCTCGGACGCAAAGGGGTGCACGACCCGGCAGCCGAACTTTGCACAAGCGCAGCAGCAGAACAACATCATCTTCCGCATCCCGACGCCGGTCTTCGGCGCGGGCCAGATCGAGAACACCTCGGACGCGAGCTTGATGAACGACAGCGACGCTGTCGCCACCCAGCAACATGCCAATGGCATCGCGTCCGGCGTCTTCAATCTCAGCGGCAACGATGGCACGATCACCAAGTTCGGCTGGAAGGCGCAGAACAAGTCTTTGCTGGTCTTCGCCGGCGAGGCCTACAACGTCGAGCAAGGCGTCACCAACGAAAATTTCCCCAACGAGCGCGACGATACGCCGGATTGTCAGTTCAACCCGCTTCCCGAGGACGCAACCAACCTCGTCAACCCCAACACCAGCGGCGATCCCGCTTCCGACTTCTCCTCGGATATCGTCAACTTCGCGGCATTCGCGCGCCTGCTGGCGGGCCCGACGCAGGTCAATCCGGCCGCCCAGACGGCAGGCGAGGATGCTTTCAACGACGTCGGCTGCAATCTTTGCCACATCAAGACTCATACGACCGCCAGCTCGATCTTCACGGCGCAAAGCAACGTGAAGTTCAACCCGTTCAGCGACGTGGCGCTGCATCACATGGGCCAGGGGCTCGAGGACAACGTCAGCCAAGGGAGCGCGGGCGGCGACCAGTTCCGCTCCGCGCCGCTCTGGGGCATCGGGCAGCGCATCTTCTTCCTGCATGACGGTCGCACGACCGATCTGCTGCAGGCGATCGAGCAGCATGCGAGCCAAGGCTCCGAGGCCAACACGGTCATTCACAACTTCAACGCCCTCCCGCCGAGCCAGCAGCAAGCCATCCTCAACTTCCTGCGCTCGCTCTAATTCCACCGTTAACTGGAGCCGCGGATGGTCGCCATCCGCGGTTTCTTTTTTTGCCGGCGTTTGCGTCACCCGAGCCGATGCGAGCGCGTCTCCCTCATCGCCTATTTCTGATCTCCACACCGCGCAACGAGACAAAGATAAGCGCGCTCCCGCGCAACGCCTCTTCCTCTCTGTCTCTATGCTGACGCTTCTCCCCTGGGTCGCTGAGCTAGCGGCCGGTCGGCTTGAATTCGAAGACGATGCCGGTCTCGATCTCAACCGGCTCTCCCTGCACCTCGTAAGGCTTGAATTCCCACTGGCTCAAAGCATCGGCGATGCTCTTGGCCTGGCCCGGAAAGGCGCTGATGACGTGGACGTGCTTCACCTTGCCGTCGGGGCCGATGACGATGCGGACGGGAATCTTGACGAAACTGGGACCGACAGGAGCGGGGGCGATCTTATGCCGGATGGTGGCGTCGGTCGCGTAATGGTCGATGCAGAGCGGCGCCGCGCCCTTCGCCTCCGCGTCAAACGAGAGGCGATCGATGCTCGACGCGAGCTTCTTGAGCAACGCGGGATCGGATGCGGCGAAGGTGAAGCTCACGATGTGGCAGCGGATGAGGGTGGCGAAGATGACGCGCGACAGCCCGACGCCGCCGAGATCGAGGCGCGCGAAGCCGTGGCCGGCGATGGTCAGTGGTTGCGGCGCCGTTTCGGCGGTGAGGCCGGGGGTCTCGCTGGCGCTCCGGTGCAAATCCTCCAGCATGGCCATGGCATCGGCCATCGGCTTTAGCGCGAAAAACTCGTCCTGCGCGGCGATGAGGATGGTCCCCTTGGTCTCGCCAAGGGGCTCCGGCGTGTTGAGCACGTAATAGCCGGCGTTTGACGGCGGCGGCCCGGCGAGGCCCTCTTTCCATCCCGCGGGTAGCGGATAGGCCAGAGCGAAATAAGGGTTGGTGTAGACGCCCTGCGCGAGCGTGCCGTCCTCGGGATCGGCGATGTGGTGATCAGGCGCTGCGGCTTCGTCCGCGCTCGCAGAAAGCGCCGCCGAGCTTGCGCCGAGCAGCAGGGCGGCAAGGAAAAGTGCGGGCATCGCGCGGACCATGCGCGAGAGATAGCGCAAAGCGGCGCAGGGGATCGCCAATCATTTGAACAGTCATAAGATTGATTCAGCGTGGTCGAAGACGCCGCCGACCCTCTATCAGATGGTGTGTGACTTACCCTACACCGATGCGCCAAGTTGAAACTTATGCTGGCTCGCGCGAATTCATCGAGCCGGACGGAGCAAAGGCGCTGAGGATGGGTGTGACGGAGATACGCCGGAGGTCGCGCGAAAAGAGCCTGAGCGGCCTCTTCGCCAGGGCCAATGACGCGCTGCTGATGCGCTTTCAGGATCAACTCAAGTCGCACCGCCTCTCGATCATCGATTGGCGCGTGCTGAAGACGCTGCTGGCCGCGGATGGAAAGCGCGTCAGCGACATTACCGAGCGTGCGTTGTCGCGCCAGGTCACTATCACCCAGGCGGTCGGGAGGCTGGAGCGGTCGGGCCTCGTGCGGCGGCGGGTGCCGAGCGACGACCGCCGCGCCCGGCGCGTCTATCTGACGGAGCGCGGCCGCCAGATCGCGCGACGGCTTCAGGCGCTGGAACGCCGCCATGAGCGCGCCGCCGACCGGGCACTGGGCGGAACGACGAGCCGCAAGCTCAAGACGGCGCTGCTCCGCTTCATCCGTTCGGTCGAAGGCGCCTCTCTCCTCTGGCGCGCGCGCTGAGCTCTACGTGTCCCAACGGGTCGGTTTCGCTCGCCGGTTCAGCGAGCTCGTTTCAATGTCTCTCTGCCGCGGGCGCGCCGCGTCATGTGGTCGCAGAGAACGGTGATGCCAAGTCTTGTCGTGGAACGTCCGGGAGATGCCGGGTGTGCATCTATTGCCGCAGCTCGCTTGCGGGCGCGCTCGGCGCTGCCTCTTTTTTGCCCCGGGATCACGGACGTACGGGATACAGACGAAATGAAAATCGCCCAGGTCTCCCCACTGACCGAAGCGGTGCCGCCGAAGCTTTACGGCGGCACCGAGCGGATTGTCGCCTATCTTACCGACGAGCTCACGGCGCTCGGCCACGATGTCACGCTGTTCACCAGCGGCGACAGCGTCACGGCCGCCAAGCGCGAGGTCGTCTGGCCGCGCGCCTTGCGCTTCGACGACAGCATCCGCGACTATCTCGCGCCGCACATGATGTTGGTGGAGACGGTGGCGCGGCGCGCGCTCGAATTCGACATCATCCATCTTCACGTCGACTATATCGGCTATTCCGCGTTGAAGCGGGCGGACGCTCCCTTCGTCACGACGCTGCACGGCCGGCTCGATCTCCCCGAGTTGCAGCCGCTCTACGCGCTGTTCAAGGACGTGCCGGTCGTGTCGATATCGGATTCGCAGCGCGAGCCGCTGCCGCAGGCGAACTACATCACGACGGTCTATCACGGCATCCCCGAGCGGCTGCTGCTGCCGAGCTTCGGCGCCGGCGGCTACTTGGCGTTCTTGGGACGCATCTCGCCGGAGAAGGCGCCCGATGCGGCGATCCGCATCGCCGCGCGCGCCGGCATGCGGCTCAAGATCGCGGCGAAGGTGGATCGGGTCGACCGCGCGTATTTCGCCGAGCGGATCGAGCCGCTGCTCGGCCTGCCGCATGTGGATTTCATCGGCGAGATCGGCGAGCACCAGAAGGCCGAGTTCCTCGGCAACGCGGCGGGGCTCCTCTTCCCCATCGCCTGGCGGGAGCCCTTCGGCCTTTCCATGATCGAGGCCATGGCCTGCGGCACGCCGGTCGTCGCCATGCGCAACGGCTCGGTTCCGGAAGTGGTCGATGACGGCGTGACGGGCTTCATCGTCGAGGACGAGGAGCAGGCGGTGGCGGCGGTGCGCAAATTGCACAGGCTCGACCGCGCGCGCGTGCGACGCGTCTTCGAGCAGCGCTTCACCGCGCGCCGCATGGCGGAGGACTATCTCGGCGTCTATCGTGGGCTTATCGCGCGCGAGCGGCCGCTCGTCGCCGCGGTGTGAACGGCGTGGCGACCGCGGTGAGCGTCCCGGGCGCCGACGAGCCGGTATCGCCATTCTACATTCCGGCGAGCGCCGCCGTGGGCATCGCCCGCGCCAACGTGCTGAAGCACGGCGATTGCTTTGCCATCCTCGATCCCTTCGGCACTGCGCAGGCGACCGGGCCTGCTGCCGAAGGGCTCTTCTTCGAGGACACGCGCTATCTCTCGCAACTGGCGCTCACGATCGACGGGATGCGCCCTTTGCTGCTTTCCTCGAGCGTGAGCGAGGACAACGACATCCTCGAGGCGGATCTCACCAACCCCGATCTCGTCGAGAACGGCCGGTTGCGCTCGGCGCGGGATACCGTCCACATCCTGAGCCGCACCACGCTCGGCGAGGACGCGCTCTTCGCCCGGTTGGAGCTGCGCAATTTCGCGCTGACGCCGGCGGGTTTTCGACTCGCCGTCCATGTCGATGCCGATTTCGTCGACATCTTCGAGCTGCGCGGCACGGTGCGGCGCCGGCGCGGCCGCCTGTTGCGCCATGAGCAGACGCATGACGGCGTCGTCCTCGCCTATATCGGGCGCGACCGGCTGGTGCGGCGCATGCGGCTCGTCGCCGATCCCGCGCCGCACTGGGCGGCGCCGCGGCGGCTCGAATGGAAGATCACGCTCGCGCCCGGCGACACCGCGACGATCCAGCTCACGGCGCGCTGCGAGCGCGGCGACGGCCGCTCCAGTGGCGCTTCGCGCCAAGCGAGCCTCGCGGCGACGGCGCGCCGCCGCGCCGAGCGCGAGAAGAGCGCCGCTGCGCTCACCACCAGCAACGAACTCTTCAACGATCTACTGAGCCGCTCGCGCGCCGATCTCGACATGCTGGTGACGACGACGCCCGAGGGACTCTACGCCTATGCCGGCATTCCCTGGTTCTCGACCGCCTTCGGCCGCGACGGCCTCATCACCGCGCTCGAATGCCTCTGGCTCGACCCGGCCTTGGCCGCTGGCACGCTGCGCTTTCTCGCGGCGCGCCAGGCGCGAACGCTCGACCCCAAGGCCGACGCCGAGCCGGGCAAGATCCTGCACGAGACGCGCAAGGGCGAGATGGCGATGCTGGGCGAGGTGCCGTTCCGCTGCTATTACGGCAGCGTCGATGCGACGCCGCTCTTCGTCGTGCTGGCTGCCGCCTATCACGCGCGCACGGGCGATCTCGAGCTCATCCGCTCTCTCTGGCCCAATATCGAGGCGGCACTCGGGTGGATGGCCGATTACGGCGATGTCGATCGTGACGGCTTCATCGAGTATGACCGGAAATCGGTGAACGGCCTCGTCAATCAGGGCTGGAAGGACAGCGGCGACGCCATTTTCCACGCCGACGGACGCTTGGCCGAGGCGCCGATCGCGCTGGCCGAGGTGCAGGCCTACGCCTACGCGGCCTATCTCGGCGCCGGCGCGCTCGCCGCGGCCTTGGGTCGAAGCGAGCGAGCGGCCGAGCTCGGCGGGCTGGGCGAGCGGCTCAGGCAGCGCTTCGAGACGGCGTTCTGGCGCGAGGAGCTCGAAACTTACGCGATCGCGCTCGACGCCGAGAAGCGGCCGTGCTGCGTCCGGGCGTCCAATGCCGGGCACGTGCTGTTGGGCGGGCTCTGCTCGGCGGAGCGGGCGCATCGGGTGGCAGCGACGTTGATGGCGCCCTCGTCCTTCTCGGGATGGGGCATCCGCACCGTCCCCGATGGCGAGGCGCGCTACAACCCGATGTCCTACCACAACGGCTCGGTCTGGCCGCACGACAACGCGCTCATCGCCATGGGTCTCGGACGCTACGGCATGCGGCGGCCGCCGGCGGCGCTCCTCACCGGTCTTTTCGAGGCGTCGCTTTCCTTCGATTTGAAGCGCGTTCCCGAGCTCTTTTGCGGCTTCGCCCGGCGGCCCGGGGTCGGTCCCACGCGCTATCCGGTGGCCTGCACGCCCCAGGCCTGGTCCTCGGCCTCGGTTTTCGCCATGTTGGGAGCGCTTCTCGGCATCTCGTTTGATCCGAAGGCGTGCCGCGTCTCGTTTCTGCAGCCGGCCCTGCCGCACTGGCTCGATACGCTCACGGTGTCGAATTTGCCGCTCGGCGCCGCTTCCGTCGACGTGCTGCTCGAGCGACGCGGCGAGCGCATCGGCTTCGATGTCGTCGAGCGGCACGGCGAAATTGAAGTGGCGGTGACGCCATGAGCTTCGCCGAAGCCAACTTCGGGACGATGTCGCCGCGCCGCGGCACGGAGGAACTGACGCGCCTGGCGTCGCGCGGCCCCGCGATCTTCCTGTGGCATTATGTCCGCCGTCGCCTCGCGCGCCATCTCGCCGTGCTGGCGGCGGTGCTGGCGGCGGTGTGCTGTGCCGTCGGCTCGCAATACGGGGTGAAGAACCTGGTCGACGTCCTGGTCTCGGGCTATCCCAGCGATTGGCAGCTCTGGGGCGCCGTCGCCATCCTGCTCGGGCTGGTTGCCGGCGACAATCTGCTGTGGCGCTTGGGCGGCTGGATCGCCGCCTCCACCTTCGTCGCCGTCGGCGGCGATCTCCGCCTCGATCTCTTCGCGCATCTCTCGGGGCACGGCAGCCGCTATTTCTCCGATCGCTTCCCCGGCGCGCTCGCGGGGCGCATCACCACGGTCGCCAACGCCGCCTGGACGATCGAGAGCTCGCTCACCTGGACGACGATACCGCCGGCCTCGGCCGTGCTCATCAGCATCGGCATGCTGGGCTCGATCGACTGGCGGATCACCGTGGTGCTGCTGGTCATCGTCGCCGCCTTGGGCGCCGTCATCGCCAGGTTGGCGTCGCGCCGCCAATATCTTCATCATCGCTTCGCCGGGCGCGCGGCCGCCGTCTCGGGCAGCCTCACCGACGTCGTCGCCAATATCGGCCTGGTGCGGGCCTTCGGCGCGGCGCGGCGCGAGCAGATGCGGCTCTCCCGGGACATCGCGCACGAGATGTCGGCGCAGCGCGAGAGCTTGCTGGCGCTGGAGCGCCTCCGCCTCCTTCACGCCATCGCCGTCTTCCTGGTGACCGCCGGCATCCTCGCCTGGTCGGTGAGCGCCTGGCGCATGGGCCTCGTCTCCGCCGGCGATGTCGTGCTGACGACGTCCTTGGGTTTCACCGTGCTGCACGCGTCCCGCGACCTCGCCATGGCGATGGTCGATCTCGTGCAGCATTTCGCCAAGCTGGGCGAGGCGGTGCAAGTGCTGGGCCTGCCGCACGAGATGCGGGACGCGCCCGGCGCGCGGCCGCTGATCTGTCTCGGCGGGTCAGTGGCGCTCCTCAATGTCTGCTTCAGCTACCCCGGCGCCGAGCGCGTGCTGCAGGACTTCACGCTGCATATACCCGCCGGCCAGAAACTGGGCCTCGTCGGGCGCTCGGGCGCCGGCAAGTCGACGCTGCTGGCGCTGGTGCAGCGGCTCTACGATCCCGAAAGCGGCCATGTGCTGATCGACGAGCAGGACGTGAGCAAGGTGACGCAAGAGAGCCTGCGCCAGGCGATCGCCGTGGTGCAGCAGGACATCTCGCTCTTCCATCGCTCGCTCATGGAAAATCTCCGCTATGGCCGGCCTGATGCGACGGATGCGGAGGTGCGCCGCGCGGCCGAGGCGGCGCGTTGTGTCGAGTTCATCGAGCGTCTGCCGCAGGGCTACGATACGATGGTCGGCGAGCGCGGCGACACGCTGTCGGGCGGCCAGCGCCAGCGCATCGCGATCGCGCGCGC
>DATJAV010000154.1:0-10175 GCA_035515835.1 Allostellaceae bacterium | reverse complement strand
CACATCGAGGTCGACCCGATGGCGCTCGCCGCCAAGGGCATCGCGCTCGAGGATGTCCGGAACGCCCTCACCGCCGCCTCGGTCGATCAACCGAAGGGCACGCTCGAAGGCGAGCAGCGCTCCTATACGCTCGACACCAATGACCAGATCTTCAATGCGGCCGCCTTCAAGAACGTCATCGTCGCCTATCGCAACGGCGCTCCGGTGCGGGTGAAGGATATCGGCACCGCCATCGATTCCTCGCAGCAGCCGCGCACCGGCGCCTGGTACGATAGCAGACCCGCCGAGATCCTGCTGATCCAGCGCCAGCCCGGCGCCAACACCCTCGCCATCGTCGACAAGATCAAGGCGATGATGCCGCAGCTCCTGAAATCGATACCGCCTTCGGTTCGCGTCGATCTGCTGTCCGACCGGTCGCTCACCATCCGCTCCTCGGTGCATGACGTCGAGATCACGCTCCTCATCACCTGCGCGCTGGTGGTGCTGTCGATCTTCGTCTTTTTGCGGAAGCTCTGGGCAACCGTCATCCCGGCGGTCGTGGTGCCGTTGTCGCTGGTCGGCACCTTCGGCGTCATGTACGCGCTGGGCTACAGCCTCGACAATCTCTCGCTGATGGGGCTTACCATCGCCGTTGGCTTCGTCGTCGACGATGCGATCGTCATGATCGAGAACATCGTCCGCTACATCGAGGCCGGCGATCCGCCGCTGGAAGCGGCGCTGAAGGGCGCGGGGCAGATCGGCTTCACCATCATCTCCATCACCGTCTCGCTCATCGCCGTGTTCATTCCGCTTCTCTTCATGGCGGGCATCATCGGCCGGCTCTTCCGCGAATTCGCCATGACGGTGACCGTCGCCGTGCTGGTCTCGTCGGTCATTTCGCTGACGCTGACCCCAGTCATGTGCGCGTGCTTCCTGAAGCGCGAGACCGAGGCGGACAAGGGACGGCTCTACCGCGCAACCGAGCGCTGGTTCCAGCGCGTGGTCCAGGGCTACGACCTCGGCCTCCGATGGGTGTTGCGCCATCAACTGCCGATGCTGTTGGCGACGCTCGGCCTCGTCGTCGTCACCGGCGTGCTCTATGTCGTCATTCCCAAGGGTTTCTTTCCCGAGCAGGATACCGGGTTCATCTTCGGCGAGGCCGAGGCGCGCCAAGACATGTCGTTCGCGGCCATGGCCAAGATCGAGAACCAATTCGCGAAGATCGTGCTGACCGATCCCGGCGTGCAAGCGGTGGTGGGATTCGTCGGCGCGACCGGCGGCAACTCGTCGCAGAACACGGCGCGCATGTTAATTCAGCTGCGACCCTTCGATGAGCGGAGCGCCACGGCGCAGCAGATCATCGAGCGGCTGCGCCCCAAAGTGGCGAAGGTCGTCGGCGCCAATTACTACATGCAGGCGGGCCAGGACATCCAGATCGGCGCGCGGCTGACGCAGACCGAATATCAATACACGTTGAGCGACACCGACACCGACGAGCTCAACCACTGGGCGCCGATCATCCAGCAGGCGATGGAGAAGATGCCGGAGCTGCAGGATGTGGCGACCGACCAGCAAATCGCCGCACCGCACATTGCCGTCGACATCGATCGCAATACCGCCTACCGGCTCGGCCTCTCCCTGTCGCAGATCGACGAGACGCTCTATGACGCCTTCGGCGAGCGGCAGATCGCGCCGATCTATACCTCGACCAATCAATATCGCATCGTGCTTGAGGTCGAGCCGCAGTTCCAGCGCGACCCGGACGCGCTCTCGAACATCTATCTGACGAGCAGCGCTGGGACGCAAGTGCCGCTCAGCGCCGTCGCGCACTTCGTCGACAAGGTCGAGCCGCTGACGGTCAATCACCAGGGGCAGTTTCCCTCGGTGACGCTCTCCTTCAACGTCACTCCGGGCGTCTCGTTGGGCCGAGCGGTCGATCGCATAGAAGCGATGCAGCGCCAGCTGCGCGTGCCCGCCACGCTCCAAGGCGCGTTCCAGGGCACGGCGCAAGCCTTCCAGTCATCGCTGACCTCGACGCCGCTCCTCGTGCTCGCGGCGATCTTGGTCGTCTACATCGTGCTGGGCGTGCTCTACGAGAGCTACATCCATCCCATCACCATTCTCTCGGCGCTGCCCTCGGCGGGCGTCGGCGCGCTGCTCCTCCTGATGCTGTTCCACTACGATCTCAGCATCATCGCCATCGTCGGCATCGTGCTGCTCATCGGCATCGTCAAGAAGAACGCGATCATGATGATCGACTTCGCGCTCGAGGCGGAGCGCAACGAGGGCAAGAGTCCGGTTGAGTCCATCCATCAGGCGAGTCTCTTGCGCTTCCGCCCGATCATGATGACGACGGCGACGGCGCTCTTCGGTGCATTGCCGCTGGCGATCGGCCTCGGCGCGGGATCCGAGCTGCGCCGACCGGTCGGCATCGCCATCTCCGGCGGCCTGATGATCTCGCAGGTGCTCACGCTCTACTCGACGCCGGTCATCTATCTCTACCTCGACCGCGCACAGAACTGGCTCTCGCGGCAGCACCGTCCCTTCCGGCGCGCCGCGCCGCAGCCCGGCGAGTGAGGCGCTATGGCCATGGACGACGAAGACGACGACGACCGCGCCACGCGCAGCCTCGCGGCGCTTGCCGTGGTGCTCTTCCTGGCGTTGGTCGCTCTCTACATCATCGTCCGGTTGCGCGAGCGGGGCGAGATCGAGGATTGCCTCATGCGGGGCCGGACGAATTGCGCGCCCGTCATCATCTCGGGCTCGCGATGACGGCCGGTCGCACCTGTCTCGCGGTCGTCGGCGTCCTGCTGTGCGCGGGCTGCGACTTGGGTCCCGACTACCGGCGTCCGCCGCTCGACGTTCCTGCCGGGTGGCAGCAGGCGGCGGGCGGCGCAGTCTGGCCGGCGGCCGATTGGTGGCGCGGCTTCGGCTCGGCCGAGCTCGACCAATTGATGGTCGAGGCGCAGCAGGCGAATTATGACCTCGCTGCCGCCGTCGCGCGGGTGCGCGAGGCCGACGCGCAAGTCCGCATCGCCGGCGCGGCGCTGCTGCCGACGGCGAGCCTCACCGCCGGCGTCACCAGCGAGCAGCTCGGCGGCAGCGGGCGGGGCGTCAACGGCACCTTCTATCAGGTAGCGCCGATCGCCTCTTACGAGGTCGACTTTTGGGGCAAGAACCGCGCCTCGCTCGAATCGGCGAAAGCCTCCGCGCTCGCCAGCCGTTACGATCAGCAGGTCGTTGCGCTCACCGTCGAGACCAGCGTCGCCAACACCTATTTCACCATCCTTTCGCTGCAAGACCGCATCCGCGTCGCGCAGCAAAACCTCGCCAACGCCCAGGACGCGCTCAACGGCATCGTTGCGCAGCAGAATCTGGGGACGGCGACGAAGCTTGACGTCGTGCAGCAGCAGACCGTGGTCGCGACAGAGCGCGCGGCGATCCCACCGCTGGAGCAGCAGTTTCAGCAGAACATCAACGCACTGGCGATCCTCCTCGGCAAGCCGCCGGAGCAGGTGAAGATCACGGGCGGCTCGCTCGCCGCGCTCGCCATTCGCGCCGTGGCGCCGGGACTTCCTTCGGAGCTTCTGGCGCGGCGGCCCGACGTCGCCGAGGCCGAGGCCGACCTCGTTGCCGCCAATGCCAACATCAAGGTGGCGCGCGCCCAGTTCTTTCCCGATGTGACGCTGACCGGCGAAGGCGGGTTCGAGAGCGCGGCCTTGGCGGGGCTCTTTACGCCGGCCGCGGGCATCTACAGCCTCGCCGCCGCCGCGACCCAGCCGATCTTCACCGGCGGCAGCCTCGAAGGACAACTCGAGCTCTCGAAAGCACGCTACGACGAGCTGCTGCAGGACTACCGCAAAGCGGTGATCTCCGCCTTCGGCGACGTCGAGAACGCGCTCATCGCGCGGCAGAAGACCGAGGACCAAACCGTCGACCAGCAGGACACCGTGCAGAAGGCGCGCCAAGCCTATCAGATCTCGGAGCGGCAATACCGCGCCGGCACCGTCACGCTCCTCACCGTGCTCACCACCGAGAACGCGCTCTTTCCTGCCGAGGACACCCTGGTCCAGGACAAGCTCGCCAATCTCGAGGCCACCGTCAGCCTCTTCCAGGCGCTGGGCGGCGGCTGGACCGAGACGACGGCGACGCAAGCGGCCCAAACGCCGCGCTAGCCAGGGAACCACCCCGCGCGCGGGCCGTTGCCGCCCGGGAGACAAGCGATGGTGACTGGCGGGCGAAGCGAAAATCCGGCACAACCCGGCCTCGGCGCGGCAAGGGGCGGCGATGTTGGGGCGGGGCTCGGTGGTGGACGGGTGAGCGGGTTCAGCCTCGAGTGGTTGCGGCTGCGTGCGCCCTTCGATCGCGCGGCGCGGGACGAGGGCTTGGCGCGACGCTTCGCTGCGGCATTGCGGCGGCCCACCGACCGGCCGCTTCGGCTGGTCGATCTCGGCACCGGCACCGGCGCCAATGCGCGGGTGCTCGCGCCCATCATCGGCGGCGATCAGGACTGGCTCCTCCTCGACGACGACCGGGCGCTGCTCGGCTGGTGCGCGGCCGAGCAGATCGCCTGGGCGGCGCGCGAGGGCTATCGGGCGGAGAAGGAGGGCGAGGCTGTCGTCATCCGCTCCGCGGGCAGCCGGTGGCGTTTTGCCGCGCGCCCGGCCGATCTTGCCGGCGGTCTCGGCCAAGCGCTCGCCGAGCCTTATGACGGCATCACTATGGCCGCTTTCGTCGACCTGGTCTCGGCGGGCTGGGTCGACGGCCTCGCGACGCTCTTGGAACGGCGCCGCGTGCCGCTGCTCTCGCCGCTCGTCGTCGACGGACGGCGCCAATGGCATCCCGCGGTCGAGCAGGACGGGCCGGTGCGCGATGCCTTTGCCGCGCATCAACGCCGCGACAAGGGCTTCGGTCCGGCGCTCGGCGCCGCCGCGCCCGTCTATCTCGGCGCCAGGCTTGCCGCCGCGGGCTATGCCGTCGCCGCCGCGACCAGCGACTGGCGCGTCGGGCCCGACCATCGCCGGATGCTCGCCGCCGTCATCGATGCCGAAGTGATCGCCGCCGCCGAAGCGCGTCCCGATCTTGCTCCGGTCATTGCCGCCTGGTCGGCTGAGCGCCAAGCCGAACTCGCCGCCGGCGTGCTGTCGCTGGTCATCGGTCATCGCGATCTGCTCGCGGTCGGCCGGTGATGTGAGTGAAGCGCCCGGAGGAGCAGCGGCCTCCGATGCCTGACCCCTGACTCCTCTCTCCTGATCCTGGTATGATCCCGCGCCCGCCCGGCAGGTGCGCGGGCTGGGCTGGAGGGTGGATGGCGGGCGGTCGCAAGATCCTGATCATCGACGACGATGCGGCCTTGCGCCACTCGCTCGCCGAGCAGCTGCAGCTGCATGAGGAATTCCAGGCGGCGGAGGCCGAGACCGGCGCGGCCGCGCTCGAGATGACGCGTGCCCAGCATTTCGACGCCATCCTGGTGGATGTCGGCTTGCCCGATATGGACGGGCGCGAGCTCTGCCGCCTGATGCGGCGCGGCGGCGTGCGCGCGCCCATCCTGATGCTGACCGGCGCCGACAGCGACGACGCCACCATCCTGGGCCTCGACAGCGGCGCCAACGACTACATCACCAAGCCCTTTCGCTTGAACGTGCTGCTGGCGCGGCTGCGCGCCCAGCTCCGCCAGCACGAGCTCTCCGAGGACGCCATCTTCACCATCGGTCCCTATACCTTCCGTCCCTCGGCGAAGCTCTTGGTCGACGAGAGCGGGCGGCGGAAGGTGCGCCTCACGGAGAAGGAGACGGCCATCCTCAAATACCTCTACCGTGCCGGGCAGAAGATCATCGGCCGCGACACGCTCTTGAACGAGGTCTGGGGCTATAACGCCGGCGTCACCACGCACACGCTGGAAACCCATGTCTATCGGCTGCGCCAAAAGATCGAGCGCGATCCCGCCAAGGCGCAGATCCTGGTGACTGAGCCCGGTGGCTATCGCCTGGTGCCGTGACCCGGCGTCGCCTGACTCGTGCGCTCAGGCGCGGCGGCCGAGCCGTTTCTTCAAGAACGTCGAGATCGCGCCAAACACCGCCACGACGCCGAAGATCACGAATTTCTTCAAGGCGAGGATGCCGAGCCAGAGCGCCTTGAAGAATCCCGCCTTGGCGAGCACGCCGCCGGCGATGAGCCCGGCGATGGTGTAGCCCGCGGCGCTGTCGATCTTGGGGTCGAACTCGTCGTAGGTATATCCGGGATTGAAGGAAACTGTCGCCAGGATATCGGGCAGCCGTCGGTCGACGATCGGCAGCCAGTCCATCGGTGCCACGACGTTGAGCTGCAAGACGCCGCTCCGCCCGAGGGCGCGGACGAAATAGTTGAGCGTCTCCTTGTCGTCGCCGCCGAAGCGCAGGCGTTTGGCCCAATAAAGCTTGTGGGTCGCGGGATCGTAGGAGGGGCGCTTCGCCCAGCCGAGCAGCGCCACGGAGTGGAGGCCATTCCGCTCGCGCTTGTCGCTTTCCTCGGCGGTGTCCCGCTGCATCTGCTGCAGGAGCTTGTCGTAGTCGATCGTCTTGGCATCGGCGTCGGCGACGTAGCCGTCCGCCCGATAGTCGAGGATGATCGCCCAGGCGTCACGGCCGAGGGGATCGACGTCGAGCGGCAACAGCACGCCCAGCGATCGAGTCCCCCGGCCGGGCTCGTTCGGCCAGATCTGCGTCAAAAACACTTCGGCATCGCCGGGGTTGAGATAAGCGAAAGCGGGTCCGGGCTTCAGCGTGGCGACGCCATCGCCAAGCGTCACCGGCGTCGTCACGAGATGAAGCTTCTTGAAGGGCTCGTGCGGCCGATCCAGCGCTCCCGCCGGCGCCGCGAGAAGCGCCAGGAAGGCGACGACGAGCGTCAATCTCCGACGAATACCGAGCATAAAGCGCCACGCGGGGCTCATGCGATGGTCGATACACCGGGCGGGTAAACTTGGCGTAAAATTGGGCGCTCAACCCGGCTTCCAGGAGCGGCAGCCATTGAGAAAGAGATTGACGCAGTCGAGCGCCCAGATCTCGAGCTCGGCCTCGGTCAGCTTCTGGCCAAGGCCGAAGGCGCGGCGCTGCGGCAGCGCCAGGACGATCTCGAGAAACTGCGCCGCGGCGAATTGCGGGCGGTCGAGCGTGAGCCGGCCCGCTTGCGCCTCGCGCGCGAGCAGCGCCGCGATGCTGTCGACGGCGGCGGCGCGGCTTCCTTCGCGCGCGGCGATCGCGGCGAGCTCGGGAAAGCGCTGCGCCTCGGCCACCATCAAGCGGTTGAGGGCGACCGCCATCGGCGTCAAGGCGGCGCGCAGCGCCAGCCGTGCCACCCGCTGCAGCACATCCTCGAGGCTGCCTTCGTCATAAATCGGCGTGCCAGCCGGCGGCCGCAGCCCGTCGATGATGCGATGCACGACGGCCTCGAAGAGTGCCGCCTTGTCGGGAAAGCGATGATAGAAGGTGCGTTTGGAGATGCGGGCGGCTTGCGCCACGGCCTCGATGCTGGTGGCGCCATAACCCTGGGCGAGAAAGAGCTCGGTCGCGACGTCGAGGATGCGGTCGCGCAAGAGCGCCGCCTCCTCGCGCGACGGACGACCACCGCGACGCGGCGGAGCCGCCTTCTCCGCCGCGCCATCGAGAGCCACGCGCTTGACCAAGTTTTCTTTTACGACCTCAGCGTCCGTAATAGCCCGGCACGTAGTAGGCCGGGGGCGGCGCGTAATAGGCGGGCGCCGGCGGGGGCGCGTAATAGACCGGCGGCGGCGCGTAGTAGGCCGGTGCCGGCGCATAAGGCGCGTAGACCGGCGGTGCCAGGAGGCGGAAAGGCGCCGTCGCAATCGTCGCCGCGGTCACGACAGCGCCCGCCGCCAGGCCGAAGATGAGACCGCCGTGACGATGATGGGCGGAAGCGGGAGCGACCGGCGCGGCAGCGAGCGCGGCTGCGGCGCAGGCACCAATGATTGCGGCTTTGAATCTCACCATGACCGCCTCTCCGAGAAGTGTCGCCACTCGCGACGTTGCCCGGATGATAGCATGGCAAAAAACAAAACGCAACAGTGTCGTTGCGTTAATTTCGCGCGGATTTGACAAGGCGAACAGTGGTTTATAGGAAGTTGCCCATGGAGCTGCAGTTCCTGGGCTCAGGTGACGCCTTCGGCAGCGGCGGGCGGTTCAATATTTGCCTCTGCCTGCGGGATGAGCGGGGTGCGTTCCTCATCGATTGCGGGGCGTCATCGATGATCGCCATGCGCAAGTTCGGGGTCGACCCCAACACGATCCGGGCCATCCTGATCACGCACCTTCACGGCGACCATTTCGGCGGTTTGCCGTTCTTCATTCTCGATGCCCAATTGGTGAGCCGGCGCCGGGCGCCGCTCGCCATCGCCGGTCCGCCGGGGCTCCGCGATCGGCTGGCTGCGGCCATGGAGAACTTCTTTCCGGGCTCGACGAAGGTCGAGCGCCGCTTTGCGATCGATGTGCGCGAGCTCGAGCCGGGCACCGCGCACGACGTCGAGGGCATCAGGGTCATGCCCTATGCGGTGAAGCACGCCTGCGGCGCTCCTCCCTTTGCGCTCCGCGTCGCCGTCGACGGCAAGATACTGTGCTACTCCGGCGACACCGAATGGGTCGAGAGCCTAGGCGAAGCGGCCGAGGCCGTAGACCTCTTCATCGCCGAGGCGTATTTTTTCGAGAAGCCGGTCAAATTCCATCTCGACTACGCGACGCTCGCCCGTCATCTCCCGACGCTCGGCGCCAAGCGCGTGATTCTGACTCATATGAGCGCCGACATGTTGGCGCGCGTCGGCGAGACGACGTGCGAGGTGGCGCATGACGGGATGGTCATCACGCTTTGAGGGCGAGACCAAGGTCGGGCGGTCAGTTGGAGCCGCGCTCAGAGGTCCTTTTCCGCGAGCCTCCGAAACGCGTCCGGAACGAACCCGGCGCTTCCCAGCACCACCGACGCATAACCGATCGCATCCCAGCCGAAGCGGCCGCGGATGCGATCGACGGCGCGATCGGCCGCCCACCGCGCCATGCCCTGCTTGGTGCCGGGGCGGCGCGCCTCGTCTTCAAGTCCGAGCGGGAGCTCGAGCTGGAGATCTCGGCGCTCCTCGAGATGCGACACGGAGATCGCCAGCAGCGAGATGGTCTTCTCACGAGGGTGATCGGCAAGGACCGTGCGCACCAGCTCCACGGCGATCTCGGCGAGAATTGCGGTCGCGCCGACCGGCCCGTCGAGCGTGAGGGAGCGCGTGGCCGAGTTGAGGTCGGCGAAGCGGACGCGGACCGTTACGGTTCGTCCTGCCTTCGACTTGGCTCTAAGGCGCGTGCCGATCCGGTCGGCAAGATGCAGCAGCGTCGGTCGGATGACGCGCTCCTCGGCGGGTTTCCGGCCGAGCGCCGACTGCGCACCCGCCGATCCGGCGCGTCGCTCCGTCTTGATCTCGCGCGGATCGCGGTTCCATGCCAGCGCCGCGAGCTTCTCGCTCGCCGCCGGGCCCAGCAACCGCTCGAGCGACCATCCCGGCATCGTCGCCAGCTGCCCGATCGTCGAGACGCCGATCTCGGCAAGCCGCGCCTTGGTGACCGGGCCCACGCCCCACATGAGTTCGACGGGAAGGCGGTGCAGGAATTCCAGCTCGGCTTCGGGCTCGACGACCATGAGGCCGTCGGGCTTGGCCACTTGCGAGGCAATCTTGGCCAGATGCTTGGTGCGCGCCACGCCGATCGAGATCGGAAGGCCAAGCTCGGTCCGCACGCGCTGGCGGATGATCCTCGCGATCTCCGCCGGCGGACCAAACAGATGCGTGCAGCCGGCAACGTCGGCAAAGGCCTCGTCGATCGAAATCCGTTCCACCAGCGGCGTGAAATCCCCAATCACCTTGATGGCGGCGTCGCCCAGCCGTTGGTAGTCCTTGAAATGACCGCCGACAAAAATGAGTTGCGGACAGAGCTCGCGCGCCCGCCGTCCCGGCATGCCGCCCCGAACGCCAAAGGCCTTGGCCTCGTAAGAAGCGGCAAGCACAACGCCGCCGCCCACGGCAATGGGTCGGCCGCGCAACGAGGGGTCAAGCAACTGCTCGACCGAGGCATAGAAGGCGTCGAGGTCCGCATGCAGGATGGTGGCGGTCGTTTCCATCCGGGGCTGCTCCACGCGTCGGAAATCATGGACGTCATTGCCAGAAAGGC
>DATJAV010000153.1:0-33111 GCA_035515835.1 Allostellaceae bacterium | reverse complement strand
ACATCGACGGCATCGATCCTGCGACCTTGGCAAAAACCTTCGATGGCGATGGCCTCAACGTGATCGTCGATGTCGGCGGCATGGACTCGCCCGACAATCTCCGCGCGCTCGCCCAGGTCAACGGCGCGGTGAGAGTCGCTTGGATCTGCGACTGGCGCGGCTTGGAGCGGCAGATCTACGACGCCGGCATCGCCGCCCACTCGTCGCGCGCGGAGGGCGGGATCGCTCTTTGGCAGCCCGCGTGTGGCGCTTATCCCCTGCTGCGCGACTGGACGCGCGCGCTGCAGCCGAGCGGCGGCGGCGCGCAGTTCTGCTTTGGCGGCGATGTGCGGCTGTCGCAGCTGAACGGCGAGACCGTTGCGCTCTGGCGCGCCGTGCTCGAAGCCTCGCCGCGAGCGATCCTGCTGTTGCGCGCCAACGACATGGCGCCCGGGCCGAATATCGACCGATTGGTTGCGCGTTTCGGCGCCGACCTCGCGCGCCGCATCGACGTCATCGACACGGCCCAAGCTGAGGCCTTTTGGTACCAGGTCGATCTCGGTTTGGCGCCGCTCGTCGCCGATGCGCCGCGCCTCGCGGCGGAAGCGGTCGCTTGCGGCGTGCCGGTGCTGGCGCTGGACGAGACCGGAGCGGACGCGGCGATGCTGCGCGACCTTCGCCTTGACGCCTTGATTGCGAAAAAGCCCGACGATTATGTCGCGATGGCAACGGCGCTCGCTGGTGCGCCGGCGAAGCGTGCGGAAGCCGCGTCGGCGGCGGCGCCGGTCGCGGCGCGAGGTGAAGCGATGGCGAGCGAGATCGCGGCCGCGATCGAAGCGGCCGCGCGCGCCATGCTGAGCAAGGTGGCGGCGTGAGCGCCGACGACCTCGCTGCCCGCTCACAGGCGGCTTTTGTCCGACGCTTTCCCCAGATCGTCGATGCCATCGCCGCCGAGCCGGCGCAATCGAGGCTTGTGAGCGATGGCGAGACGCCGATCGACATCGTCATTGGCGAGCAGCGCATCTACGGCGGCGACGCGCGCGGGCACGCCGCGCGACAAGTCGAGGACTTCATCGCAAAGCCGCTGCGCTTCGTGATGGAAACGCCGCAAGCCGCCGGTCTCGTCAGCGAAATCTGCATCGGCCTGAAGCTGGCGATGGAGGGGGTCCTCGTCGACGCCAATGCCACCGAAGTATCGCGCGGGCCGATCAGCGCGCCGACCTTCCTTGTCGTCTTCGGCCTCGGCCTTGGCTACCACCTCGAGGAGCTCGTGCGCAAGACCGGAGCCCGGTGGGTCATTGTCGTCGAGCCATTCGTCGAGTTCATCGCTCATTCCTTCCGCGCCATCGATTGGGAGCGTCTCTTCGGCGAAGTGGAAGCGGTCGATGGCAAGATCCACGTCATCAGCGATCTCGATCCCGGCCGCATCATCGCCGCCGTGATGCAGACGATTGCCGAACACGGCACGCCCTATCTCGACGGGACCTGGGTCTTCACGCACTATCCGCTATGGACCTTTGCCGAGGCCGTCAAGCGGCTGCACGGAGCCGCGGAGTTCGCCTACGTCAATCGCGGCTTTTTCGAGGACGAGCTCGTGATGATGGGGAATGCGGTGGCCAATTTCGTCGGTCGCCCGTTCTGGCTTCTGGACGGCAAGCCGCGCCTTCACCGACCCGAGCGAGCCGTGATTGTTGGCGCGGGGCCGTCGCTCGATGCGGCGATCGAGACGCTGCACCGCATCCGCGACCGCGTCGTGCTGTTTTCCGCCGGCACGGGGCTTCGCCCGCTGCTCCGCAACGGGCTCGTGCCCGATTTTCATTGCGAGCTGGAAAACGGCCCGCAGGTCGTCGAGGTCTGCGGGGAGGCGGCGCAATACGCCGACTTGAAGCAGGTGCGTCTCATCGCGTCCGCCACTGTCGATCCGCGCGTTCCGTCCTTGTTCGGGGAAACCATTCTGTTCTTCCGCGACAGCGTCAGTCCGACCAGGATCATGTCGCGGGGCACCTGGCCGCTGAACGCTGCCGCGCCGACCTGCGTCAATGCGGCGCTCGCCGCCGGCGCGGCGCTCGGTTTCACCGATTTCATTCTTATGGGCACCGATTGCGGCACCCGTCCCGGTATGAGCTGCCACGCCGAAGGCACGATCTATCGCGATCTTGAGAAGTGGCGGTCGCGCGACGAGCAGTCGAAATATCCGCTCGAGGTCGAAGGGAATTTCGGCGGCATCGCCTTCACCAACTGGGTCTACGATGCCAGTCGGCGCATGCTGATGGAGCTGATCGCCGCCTATCATCTCAATGTGGTGAACTGCAGCGACGGCGCCCTCATCGCCGGTGCCACTCCCCGAGTGCCGGAGTCGTTGGAACTGGCCGGCGGCGCGATCGATCGCGCGCGCGTCATTGCCGAATTGAAACGCTCGCTGAGGTATTGCGAAGCGGGGGACTTGGTGCGCGGGACGGACATCGAGGGGCTGCGCAGCGCAGCGCGGGAGCTCTATCGCGATCTCGCGGCCGTGCTCGAGCGCTTCCCGCCGGGCAGCGACGACTTCGCCGGCGTCTTCGAGGCGTTTGGCGAATTCCAGCGTCGGGCCGGGACGACCTACCAGCGGATCGACGGAATTCCCGAGGGGAGTCTCGCCGCCTTGCCGCGCGTCGCCATGTTCTATGGCAGCCGCGTTGCGGATGCGGCTTTGCGGCAGCGCCTCTTCGCCGTCTTTCGGACTGAGTTCCAGGAGGCTTTGGCGACGATGGCGCGGTGCACCGACGAACTGCTCGCCGAGCTCGGAGTGATGGCCGCAAAGCAAGAGTCCGCGCCCGCCGCCTAAGCCTTGACCAGCGCCGTCGTGTCGATTTTAAGCGGTGGTGGAGACCATCGAAGTCGTGATGTTGGCGACGGGGAGTGTGGGCTCGCCAGCGCTCGACC
Organism: Allostellaceae bacterium; assembly: GCA_035515835.1. Classification (GTDB taxonomy): domain Bacteria; phylum Pseudomonadota; class Alphaproteobacteria; order ATCC43930; family CGMCC-115725; genus DAHUYF01. The sequence continues at coordinate 30,210 of DATJAV010000153.1, read as the reverse complement.
CTAGCATGATCGAGATGACCGAGCCGGGCGGGGGCGCCGTGTTTCCCGAGGTCTCGAAGCTCTGGATCATCGTGGTGGTGGTACCGACGCTGCCGAGGGCGAGCTCGATCAGGTGGAATTGTTCCTGCTCCTGTTGCTTCAGCTTTGCTATCTGCTGCGCATCGGTCGCAAGAACGCCGGTCTGGGCGGTGTCGACTTCATTGTTGATGTTGGAGATCTGCCCTTGCAGCGCTTGCTGAATGCTCGAGGCGATCGTCTGATTGGTGGAACTGATGCCGGTGATGTTCTGGATCGCCGCCTGTGCCGCCTGGATGTCGCTTGCCGCCAGTGCCTGGCCTGCCGGCGTGCTCAGGTTATAGCTCGCGCTCGATTGAATGCCGATCCCGTTGGCTTGAAGGGCGGCGATGCCGTCGTTCTGTAGGCCTGGCGTATAGCCGAGGGGCTGCAGAATGCCGATATCCGTGTTGATCGCGCTGAGGGATTGATCGAAGGTGGTAGAATCGCCCCCTTGGCCGGCGACGGCCAGCTTGCCGAGCTGCAAGGAGAGGTCGCCGAGCGCCACGCCATTCTGGCTCGCTTGTGCCTCCGCCTTGGTATAGATGGCCTGCTGCTTCGTAAGGTCGGCCGCTTGCTGCTCCAGACCGGGGACCGCTGGGTTCTGCGCGGTGGCCTGTAGCGCCGCGATCTTCTTGTTGAGCTGAGCGGTAAGCTGATTATCGATCAACTCGAGGCGATAATTTACCGCGCTCTGCGCCGAAGCAGTCGCGATCTGGGACAGACGTGCAAGCGGCGAAGTCGGCGAGATGCTCATGGGGGTGCGCGCAATCCTTGCTGGGCGGCGCGGGACATCGGACCGCACGTCACCCTGTTTCCGGCCTTTCAGTGTAGGCGAGGGCAGTAAACCGACCGTAAACGCCGGCACTTAAGTTATTGACGCGGTTATCTTTCAATCGCGCTCACGATGCCGCAAGCACGGTTCCGGCTCTGGCTGTCGTGCCCATCAAGGCATCGCAGACCCGCGTTACGCCGTGGCCATCGATTGCGCTGGACGCGGAAAGCGCCATTGCCCCGCGGCCCTTGACGTCCGCCCAGAGCTGGCGTGCCAGATCGATGACCGTCCGCGCCGACGGCGATACCCGTTCATCGAGCATGCGGCACCATCCCTTCGCCGCTGCCTGGCGGGCGCCCTCCACTTGGTTGTCGGCAACGACAACGATCGCGCTCGGGACGCCAAAGGCGGCCAGTTCGCCGACCGTGGTGCCGGCGGCCGAAACGGCAAGACCCGCTTGCCGCATGAGCGTGCCGAGATTGGGCGCATTGACGTGAACGACTATCCCCGGGCAAAGGCGAGACAACTCGCATGCCAGTCCCTCGCGGTCGCGGACACCGCCGCCGATGACGACCTCGATGCGCGTGCCGGGCAGCGGCGGATGGGCGAGACCAAGGACGACGGGCCGGGTCAGGCCCATGGGGTCCGAGCCGCCGAAGGTGACGAGGAGCGAGCGTCGCTCCGACCAGGGAAGCGGCGGTTCTGCCAAGGCGCGACGAAGATCGCGGCGAAGCAGCACATAGGCCGGGCCGCAAAGCCAGAGGGCACCGGCCGTTGCTTGGCGAATGGCGGGCTCCGCAACGTCAAGCGACGGGCAAAGCACGATGTCGGCGGCCAGGGCGCCCTCCGGCGCATAATCATAGAAGCTGAGCACCGGTCGCCCTATGCCGCGAAGATGTTCCCGCCAGCGTGCCGAGAACTGATAGCCGTCGACGATGATGCCCCGTGCATCGATCGAGGCCGCATAGCGGCACGTCGCTTCAGCGGCGGCGTCTTGGGTCGGATCGCCGATATGCGAGAGAACCACGCCCTCCGCCGCCACCCGCTGCTCGATCGAGGAAATTCCTTCGGCGAGAAGGAAATGGCATTCGTGCCCCAAATCGCGCAACCCCTCGGCCAGTGCCAAGCACCGCATGATATGTCCGGTCCCCATCGCTGGGCTGGCATCGGCGCGAAACAGGAATCTCATATCGGCCGAGATTAGCCCTTGATGGTTGCCGACGACTTAACGCCTCCTGGCGCGCGGCCGCTGGCAGGGGCCAAGCCGTTGAAACTGTTGCACGCGTCGACCCCGGCCGTGCGGCAGAAAGGGGATATTAACCGATCACGTGAAGAATGCTCGGAGGCACGAAGAGCGCGCTCGCTACGAGCTTCGCTTCCCTGGCGCCCGGCTTTGAGAGGCAGATTTCATCGATGTCGTCATCAGGCACGATAGCGTTGACGGGGCTTTCCACCAAGCAAGGTCACTCGGCCTCCGGCATCGCCGAAGAGACGCGAATCCTCCCCGACGAACTGCAGGCGGCCATGCGCCAGTTCGACGGCTGCACCGTGCTGGTCACCGGCGGCACCGGCTCGTTCGGACGGCGCTTCATCGAGACTCTGCTGCGCTTCAGTCGCGCGCGCCGACTTATCGTCCTCTCGCGTGACGAGTACAAGCAATACGAGATGCAGCAGCAGTTCGCGGCATTCGACACATCGCGCCTGCGCTTCTTCATTGGCGACGTGCGCGATGCGGACCGCCTCGAGCTTGCCGCCCGCGAAGTCGAGTTCATCGTCCACACCGCGGCGCTGAAGCAGGTGCCGGCCGCCGAATACAATCCCTTCGAATGCATTCGCACCAACGTCAACGGTGCCGAGAATGTCGTGCGTGCGGCGCTGCGGAACGGCGTCCGCAAGGTCCTCGCCCTTTCGACCGATAAAGCGGCAAATCCGATCAATCTTTACGGCGCCTCGAAGCTCGCTTCCGACAAGATCTTCGTCGCGGCCAACAATCTGTCGGGCTCGCTCGGCACCCGCTTTGCCGTCGTCCGCTATGGCAACGTCGTGGGATCGCGCGGCTCCGTTATTCCCTTCTTCCGCAAGCTGATCGCCGAGGGAACCGACCACCTGCCGATTACCGACGAGCGCATGACACGCTTCTGGATCACGCTGCAGCAGGGCGTCTTCTTCGTCGTCAGCTCGCTCGGCATGATGCGCGGGGGAGAGATCTTCGTGCCCAAGATCCCCAGCATGCGCATGACCGACCTCGCCCGTTGCCTCGCGCCTAACCTGCCGATCAAAACGGTCGGCATCCGGCCCGGCGAAAAACTGCACGAGGTTATGATCACCGAAGACGACAGCCGGCAGACCCTCGAGCTCGGCGACCGCTACGTCATCGAGCCTACCTTCGCTTGGTGGAAGCGAGGCTCCTACTTGGCGTCCGGCGCCGCACCCGTCGCCGACGGCTTCCGCTACTCGTCGGACACGAATTCGGACTGGCTCGACGAGACCAGGCTTCATCAGCTGCTGAAGGACGCGGCTTAGCTGTTCCGGGATACCGCGGCCGGGTAGGGCACGCGAAGCTGGGCGACGGCGGTGGTATCGGCCAGGCGTCGCTCGTCAATCCGATGGCGGTTGATCTCAACGATTTCCGGATGGGCCGCCAATATCCCGAGAAGGTCGGCCGTGCTGACGGTCGCTGCCGCATCGCCGAGCAGCTGCCACAAGGCTTCGAAGAACGCGTAGTCTTCTGGAAAGTCGAGCGTCCAACGGTGGCGCTCGGCGCCGCCGCCGGGTCCGTCAAGATTGACCCGATGCACCTCTGGGTTCCGGCGAAGCCATGGGGTTACGTGCTCGCGGTCATAGGGAGCATCGGCTTTGGCCGCGGCTTTGGCAAGCCAATCGAAGGAAAACGCGTCGCAATCGAGCCCGTGCGGCCAAAGTGGCGGCATGTTATTGCAGGCATAGTCGGCGCTGGTTTGTCGAAGGAGCGCCAGGACGTCGGCGCAAACATCGGGATCGATCAGCGGACAGTCGCTGGTCACGCGCATGACCAAATTGGCACCGATCGCGCGTGCCGCTTGGAAATAGCGGTCGAGCAGGTCGAGGGGCGAGCCGCGAAACACCGTTGCGCCGGTTCCACCGGCAATGCCCGCGATGGCGTCACTTTCGCGTTCGTTGGGAACGGCGCACACCACGACATCGACACCGCTGATGCGTCTGCATCGGTTCAGCACGGATTCGAGGACAGTGGCCCCGCCGAGCGGCTTCAGCACCTTGGCGGGGAGCCGCGAGGAGCCGAGCCGCGCTTGGACAATGACGGCTGTGACCATGCCCGAGGCCTTAGGCGGAGGGCGGTGCCAGATCGTCCGGATACATTTCCATCCCGCGCCGCTTTGCGCGCGTCAGACGTCGGCCAATGACAAGACCGAGGTCCGCGGGCGATATCGCGCCGCGTGGCGCTGGGCGGAGGGCCTGAAGGTGATCGGCGGTAAGAATCGTTCCGGCGTCAAGATCTCGTGCAAGGCGCAAGCAGCGGCGTTGCACGACAGCCGACTCTTGCTCATTTGCCTCGATGCGCTTGATGCCGTTCCCCAAGGCATGCTCGACCTCACGGCTGCGTTCGACCATCTCGCGCCAGCTTCGCGGCGTCATCGAAAAGGCATGGTCCGGCCCGGAACGAGTGGGATCGTCGGTGAAATGTTTCTCGATTACCCGGGCACCCAGCGCGATCGCTCCAAGGACGGTGGCGTGGCCTGGCGTGTGGTCGGAAAGGCCCAACACGAGGCCGGGCCAATAGATCGCATAACTCTGCAGTACCCGGAGATTGACATAGGCAAAATTCCGCAGCTCGCCTGTGTAGTTCGTGTTGCACTGGAGCAGGCAAAGTTGCCGGTTGTGCCGCAGCACGATGTCGACAGCGCGCTCGACATCGGCGAGCTCCGACGCGCCGGTGGCCAGGAGAACCGGCTTTCCCTTGGCGGCGATGTGGGCGATCGATTCGTGCCACGTGATATCGCCTGAACCGATCTTGTAGGCGGGGACCAGGTCGAAGACGCTGTCGGTCGCCTCCGTGTCGTAGGGGGTTGTCATCCAATCGACACCCGCTTCGCGCGCCGTCTCGGCGAGAACCGCATCCCAGTCGCGGTTGATGCTGTATTGACGGTAGATGTCGAAGACCGATTTGTCCCATTTGGCTTGATGCGCAATTTGCCCGCCCAGCGCACGAAAGCCGTGATCGCTCACAATCTTCTCGGCGGCGAAATGCTGAAACTTGACGGCATCGACACCGGCGTCGCGCGCCAGCCAGATGAGCGACTTGGCACGCTCCAGATCGCCGTCATGGTTCGCCGCGATGTCGGCGATGAAGTAACTCGGCCGATCGAGACCGATTTCATGGGAACCGATCTTCAGGCTGGTGTCATAGCGCATTGCCGGCTGGTCCATTGAGAAGCAAGTGAGTGGCAGATGTCTTCGAGAGTCGGGAGGCGATAGCCGAGAAGACTCTCGGCGAGGGTGACGTCGAGACCGAGGCTGTCGGCTCGGCAGGTCGGCAGGCTGTGCACGCTGCCGGGCTCGTCCCAGTCGAGATCGATCCCGATGCTCCGCGCGAGCGTTTGCACGAATTGCCGTTTGCTTGACGTCGTTCGAGACGCGACATTGATCACGCCAGTCGCGCCTCTCGCCAGCAGATCGAAAAGCGCATGCGCAAAGGATGTGACATCGATCGTCGAGCTGTGGCAATCCGCGAAGAGGCGGAGTGGCTTCCGCGTTGCAAGAGCGTCGAGGGCCCACTCGGCGAAAGTCGGTTGGCCCGCCCATCCGCGGAATCCGGTGATGTTGGTCCGCACGACAAGAGCTCGGTCGTAGGTCAGCGCAAACGCCTCGCCCGCGTATTTGGTCCGCGCGTACTCGTTCACAAGCGTTACTGCCGCTGTCTCGGTGTGCCGCCGATCGGCATGGCCGACGAAATAGTGATCGGTTGAGATTTGCGCGAAGGGGATATCGGCTGCGCGGCATTCTTCGGCGATAAACGCGACGGCGCGAGCGTTGATCTGATAGGCATCGCCGGGATCGCGCTCGCACGCGTCGATATTGGTTTGCGCGGCGGCATTGATGACGAGATGCGGCCTCACCGCAGCAAAGAGCGATGTCACGCAACTTGCTTGCGTCAGGTCCAGCGCATGATCGGCGCCCTTTCGCGCGATGCCGACGGTATCGATTTTACGCCGGGCAGTTTCTGCGCGGATCGCTTGACCTAAAAGACCTGTCGCGCCGAAGAGGAGGAGAACCACCGTGCGACCCCCGATCACTTGGTAAATGTCTTTACGCAGGTGTCCTTACTTTTCGATGAAGAAGAAGAGATCACCGACACGTGTCGTCGCTGCTCGTCGCGAAAATTTGCTGATCGTTGGGGGAGATGTTCCACGTGAAACTCAAGCATGCTGCGGAAATTTGATGGTGTTATGTTGTGCGAGATAATTGCCGCGTCAGACCCGTCGTTGGAAAATGCTTGCGCATGCCGCTTTGTCGTTAACTAAAAGTAAGAAACAGCGTTTGTCGCGTGAGATGATCAGCCGAGGTAACTGACCAGGCTCAGTTTCGAAATCGCGCTGGTGGCGCTGAAGGACGCCTGCAACTGCGTTTCCAGCGTCTGCAGTTGCGTGATGGCGGTCGCTTGGTTCGTCGCGACGATGCTGCTGATACCGTTTTGCGCGATGTTGACGGTGTTTTGCTGGACCTTGAGCTCGTTGCCGAGCTGAGCCTGCTGCAGGCCGAGATCGCCTTGCAGGCCCGTCAGCGCCGAAACCGCCTGGTTCAGCAGTTGTCCCGCCTGCGAGGCCGCTGCTTGAGCTGCCGGATTGTTGGGGTTGAAAGGCCCCTGATTGGCGAGAAAGTTCAGCACCCGGATGATGGGCTCGAAGGCCTGGGCGTTGTTGGCGGTGATGCTGTAGTTAACCGAAACCCCCGTATTGATTTGCACCGCCGCGCTCGCTGGCCCGCCAGCGTAGTAGCCGCCGCTTGACGGTGGGCCATTGACCGGCGTCGTGAGGCTGGCCGTGGCGGTGGGCAGCGCGCTCAGATCGACGGGCGGCGTGCTGGTGTCGGTACCGCCAAAGACGTAACCCGAGCCATCCTGAACGTTAAGGTATCCGGCGACCTGCTGCAGGAGCCCTTCGGCCTGCTGCGAGATGGTCGGATTGGACACGCCGAAGGCGGCGCCCGGCAGCAGGGCGGCAAAGGACGATACCGACGTCTCGATCTGCTGCAGCGACAGGCTCATCGTCTGCATGCGGGTACTGAGCACGTTGATCGTGTTGGTGAACCCCTGCTGTTGCGCCGTCTCGGCGCGGAGATCGACGAGCTGGCTGGTCTGTTGCGGAATTTGCGAGTAGGTCTGGGCGGTGTCGCCGGTCGAGATCTGGGTGTTGAGATTGTCCAGATTGCTCTGGTTTTGGTTCATGTAATAGAGAACCAGATTGTTCTCGGCGGCAGTCGAGATGCGGGTCATGGGGTGGCCTTCTCGATTACGATGACGGCACGATCGCGAGCAGGGCGGTGTACATGGCATTAACCGTCTGGATGACGCGCCCTGAGGCGGCATAGGCGTTTTCGTAGACCGACAGGTTTGCCAGCTCCTCGTCCATATTGACGCCGCTGACCGACTGCGCCTGCGTGCTGACGTTGTTCAATACGCCCTGCTGGAATTGGGAGTTGTCATTGGCGTTGGCGGCCGCCGTGGCGTTTTGGCCGATGATCTGGCCGGCATATTGCGAGAGGGTAACGGTCTGCGGCGCAGTGAAGTTACCGGCGGGGGCGAAGGTCGGGCTGGATTGGGCGATCGAGCGAGCCAGGGCCGCGGCGACGCCGGGGCTCGGCACGGCGGCTGTGCCGTTGAGCAGGCTGGGATTGGCTACCAGACTGGGATTGACCTCGATGGTGGCGGCGTTGTCGACACCCGTCGCAGTATTGACCGCCGAAAAGAAATGATTGGCATCGCCCGTACCGAGGCCGCTCAGCCCGCTATTTGTGCTGGGCAGCGGATTTGAGGGCGAGCCAGCGGCGAAGGTCTCGGTGCCGGTTCCGGTGCTCAGGGTGATGGTGGAGGACATGGGATTGCCCTGAGTATCCGTCACCTGCACGGTATTGGGACCCGTGGCCGTCACCTTGATATTGGCCCCGACCTGCGCCTGTATGGCAGCCGCGATCCCCGCGGTGGTGGCTGCGGCGATCGGATTGGTGGTGAAAGCTACCCCTTCGATGCTACCGGTCAGCACGTCGCCCACTGCCGGCGTCCCGCTTGTGGTCTGAGTCTGGGTCGACATGACCTGGATGGGGGTCGTCGGGTTCGCTGCAGGGTTTGCCGTGAAGGTCTCCGTGCCGGTACCGGCGGAGAGGGCAAAGCTCGAGGTCAGAGGATTGCCGGCGGCATCGATGACCTGGATGGTGTTGGGGCCGGCGGCCGTCACCTGGATATTGGGGATATTGACGAACTGTGCCTGTACGGCGGCGGCGATCGCGGCAGCCGTGGGGGCGGCAATCGGCGCGGTGGTGAAGGCCACGCCATCGATGCTACCGCTGATCACGTCGCCTGTGGCGGGAACGCCGTTGATGGTTTGCACCTGCGATGTAGCCACTTGCCCGGCATTGTAAAGCTGGTTTGTGAACTGGTTCAGCTCCTGGGTCAGGGCCGGCAGCTGCTGGTCGCGCATCTGTAGGAGCGCGCCGATCGTGCCGCCCGTGATGTCGCTGGTGATGTTGAGGCCATTGATGGTGAGGGGCGAAACCGGGCTCGACGCGGTCAGCGTCCCGGAGGGGCTGAAGCTGATTTGCTCGGCGATGCCATCGACCAATGTCTTGCCGCCGGCGGTCAGCACCACCATGCTGTCGTCGGAGCGGGTAAAGGTCTGGATATTCATCTGCTGGGCGAGCTGCTGCACCGCCAAATCGCGCTGATCCTCGAGCGTCGCCGTCGACTGGCCCAGGGCATGGGCTTGGGCAATCTCGCTATTGTCGTTGGCGATGGTGTTGATGAGGGTGTTGGCCTGCGTGACCGCTGTGCCGATCTGGCCATCGGCCTTTGATCTAAGTGTTTGAATACTTTGTGAGAGATTATTAAGCTGAGAAGTGAGCTGCTGGCCGGCGCTGACCGCGTTGGCTTGTGCCACCCTATCCTGGGGCGTCGCCGAGAGCGTCTGCAGCGCACTCGAGAACTGGTTCAGCGTATCGGCGAGCGAGTTGGCGCTGCCCACCGTCCCGAACAGGTTCTGGATCTGCGTATAATAGGTGTTGAGGGTGCTGGCGGCGGAAGTGACCGAATTCTGGTCGCGCAGGCTGTTGGTGAGCGCGGTGTCGGTGACCCGTTGCGCGACGCCGGTGGAGACGCCGCCGCCGCCCTGGCCGGTGACGATCTGGGTGGTCTCCGGCAGGGTCTGGTTCGAGTAACCCGGCGTATTGGCATTGGCGATATTGGCGGAGATGAGCGCCAGGTTCGCCTGGGCCGCCTGCAATCCGCTGACGGCTTCGTTGAGCGAAATACCAAGACCCATGGCCTACATCCGCCGATCGAGGGCAAAGGCCATGGTCGTGCCGCCGGGCGGCCGCGTCAGGCGCCTGGCGGTGTAGCGATGCAGCGGCTGGACCCGCGATTTGATCGACTCGATGACCATGTCGAGAAGGCGCCGGGTGCTGGCGCGTCCAATGCGGAGCGCGAGTTCGTTCTCGGTCGCCGCCTGTGCCAGCCGGCCGCTGGCAGCGACGATCTGGGCGCGGAGCATGGGGGGGAGCTTGATGCCGCCGCCTTGGATTTCCTTCACCGCCCGCTGGTAGAGCGCCGTCAGGCGAAGCTTCTCCGGCTGCAGCGGGGCGATGTCGCGGACATGTCCCGAAGACAGCATTGCCGTCTCGCTGGCCATGAGATCGGCCAGGCGCATCAGCAGGTCGAGAAGCTCGGTCGCGTCGAGCGGCTTGGCCGAGGTGGAGGAGGGCGCGGTCATTTCGTCTCCTGGGTGCGCAAAATTTCGCGTTGCACGGCATCGGCGATGCCGATGCCCCCGCTCTTGGCCGCCACCTTGCTGTATTCCTGTAGCAGCAGGGAGCGATAGACGGTCTCGCCATCGCCGCCGCCGAAGAGGCTATCCGTGCCAACCCCGGCGAACATGTTCTCGAAGACCTGCGAGAGGAAGACGGCCTCGAAATCCTGTCCCTTCTGATGCGCAACCGCGGGATCGATCCGGGGGGCGCTGCCATCGACCGCGGTGCTCGCGGTGGGCGAGAGGGCGGGGGCGGCTTCCATCACATGAGCTCGATCTCGGCCTGGAGCGCGCCCGCGGCCTTGATCGCCTGAAGGATGCTGATCATGTCCCTGGGACCGACCCCGAGCGCGTTGAGGCTGTTGACGAGCTCTTGCAGACTGACGCCGGCCGGTAGCACCGCCATGCGCCGGTCGGACTGCTCGTCGACATCGATCTTGGTGCGCGGCACCACGACCGTTTGCGCGCCGCCGCCTGGCGCGAACTGGACGCCAGCCCGGTCGGGCGCGGCGGGAAGCGCCGGGGACTGGCTGGTGGGCGCGGTGGTGTTGGCATTTGGGGCGAAGGTGGTGGCTTGGCCAGCAGAAGAAAATGGATTGGGTTGAGAGACTTGCGGCGTTTCAGTGATCTTAACGGTCAAGTTCCCCTGAGCCACCGCCACGGTGCTGATGCGGACGTTCTCGCCCATCACGATGACGCCGTTGGCTTCATCGATGACGACGCGGGCCACTTGGTCAGGCTCGACGCGCAGTTGCTCGATGTCGGTGAGCATGGCCACGACATCGCCTTTGAAACCCGGAGGCATGTTGACCGATACGGTCGAGGGATCGAGGGGCCGGGCTGCCGGCGCATTGAGATAGTTGTCGATGACTCGAGCCACTCTCCGGGCGGTGGTGAAATCGGGATTCCGCAGCATCAAATTGACGCTGCGCAGCTTGTCGAGCTCGAAGCCCACCTCGCGCTCGACGATGGCGCCGGCCGCGACGCGACCCGAGGTGGGAACGCCCTTCGTTACCGTGGCACCCTGTCCACGAGCAGATATTCCAACGTCCGCTACAGAACCTTGCGCGACGGCGTAGACCTCACCATCGGCGCCGAGCATGGGGGTCACCAGCAAGGTCCCACCCAAAAGGCTTTTGGCATTGCCGAGCGCCGACACTTGTACGTCGATATGCGAGCCCTGGCGGGCGAAGGCAGGGAGGGTCGCGGTGACCATCACCGCGGCCACATTGTTGGTGCGAAGCGCGTTGTCGCGGGCGTTGACGCCCATGCGCTCGAGCATGCCGATGAGGCTCTCTCGGGTGAAAATCGCGTTGTTGAGGGCGTCCCCCGTGCCGTTCAGCCCCACGACGAGGCCATATCCGACCAGCAGATTCTCCCGAACCCCCTCGAAATCGGCGATGTCCTTGATCCGCGACAGCGCCAAGGCCGGCCCCGACGGGAGCGCGAGCACCGCGGCGGTCACGAGCGCGATAAGCAGACGGCAGGCGAAATTGGGGCGCATGTTGGCCAAGGGTCCGGTTGTCATTGGCCGCGACCTTGCCAATCCCGTGCCACGGGAAACCCTCGGGAAATGGCGGTTTTCCGCGGCGACCGAGCGGTTAGGTGGCGGCAATCCATGCCGTCCGGCGGCAAGTTTTGCCGCTGCTGGCCGATCCGTTAAGTGGACCTTAACTGTGCGTCCTCATCCTGCGGCCGAGCGAACCGCCATATAAGGCGCCATGATCCGATGCGAGTAGAGTGGACCCCACCGGTCCGCCGCAGCGCAGCGCGCCGCGACGACAAGACGGATTCGGCCGGCGGCGAGAAATTTGCGTCGGCGCTCCAGGAGGAGCCGCCCGCGCATGCGGCGACAGCGTCGCCCAACCTCAACCCGCTCGATGCGTTGCTTTCCATCCAAGAATTGCCCGATGCGCTGGCCGGGCGCCGCCGCGCCATGCAGCGAGGAAGCTCGTTGCTCGATCGCCTGGAGGATCTGCGCCTAGGTCTTCTTGCCGGCGTCGTGCCCCGCGAAAGGCTCCGGCAACTCGCCGACCTCGCCCAAAGTGCCCGCGACGGCGTCGATGATCCGCGGCTTGCCGAGCTCTTGGACCAGATCGACCTCAGGGTCGCGGTAGAACTCGCGAAACTCGACCGGCCGGTTTGATGCTTTCGAAAATTAATCAGTGATTTCAACGAACTGTCATCTTTCGACCCGCTTGCTCATGGGCCGGCCGATTCATATACTCCCGCACTCTTGCTGCCCCTGCCTGCGCCCTGGGAGTTGGTGAATGCGGCCGATGCTTCCGCCAGACTACCGGCCAACGGATGAAGAAGAATTCATGAACCCGTTGCAGCTTGAGTATTTCCGCCAAAAACTCCTGCGTTGGCGGGCCGAGCTGCTGGCGGAGTCGACGGAAACCCTGCAGCACCTGAAAGAAGAAAGCTTGGCAGAGCCCGACATCACCGATCGCGCCTCGCTGGAGACGGAGCGGGCAATCGAGCTCCGCACCCGCGACCGCGAGCGCAAGCTCATTTCCAAGATCGATGCCGCGCTGCTCCGCATCGAGGACGGCAGCTACGGCTATTGCGAGGAGACCGACGAGCCGATCAGCCTTCGTCGGCTCGAGGCGCGCCCCATTGCGACATTGAGCCTCGAGGCCCAAGAGCGCCACGAGCGCATGGAGCGCACCCACCGCGACGACTGACGCGTGGTATGCCCGATTTTTCCCGATGCTCGGTAATTGCCTCATCTGGAGTTGTGTCTGGCGGTGGCACTATTTATTATTGATCGGTGGAGAGCAGGAACCGTGGCGGAAGCGCCTTTTGAGCAAATCGATGCCGAGATCGCCTCGCTCCGCGAGGACGCCGCTAAATACCGGCGGCTGGCCGAGGCGCGGCGCGCCGCAGATCAGGGTCGCATCGCCGAGAAGCTGATGGAACTGGTGGCCGAGCTCGAGGAGAAGGCTGCGGAACTCGAAGCGACACGTCCTCGCGTCGCATCTTAGAAATCGGCGTTATTCGTGTGGATTTATAGGAAAACCTCTCTTGTACAAAGCGGGGCTGCCCGGCCAAGTTTTCAACCCCGGCTAGGAGCCCGCTCATCAGGGAAACAATCCACGTCTTCTTTCGCCGCGCGGGAGGCGTGCATGGCCGCCAATCCTGCAAGCGGACCATTTCCCCCTGAGAGCCCTGCGCACAAAGGGGACGGGGGGTATGCGAGGAAGATGGAAGCCGGGAATGAAACAAAAAGGGGCCGCTTCCAACTAACCGAAACTTGCTCTCCGCAAAACTCCGCGTCCTAGAACGGCTGTAGGATATCGAGGAATTGCTGGCCGTAGCGGGGCTGCTGGATGTCCATGAGCTGGCCGCGGCCGCCATAGGAGATGCGGGCCTCGGCAAGCTTGCTGTAGTCGACGGTATTGGTGGAGCTGATGTCCTGCGGGCGGATCACGCCTATCAGCTGCAACTCTCGTACCTCGTAATTGACGCGGAACTCCTGGTGTCCTTGCACGACCAGGTTGCCGTTGGGCAGCACCTGCATCACCAGCGCCGCCACCTGCAGATTGACCTGCTCCTCGCGGTCCATGGTCGCCTTGCCGTCGTGATTGCTGGCGCCCGCCACGTTGACGGGGTTGCTGCCGATCGAGTTCGGCAGCTTCGCCTGCAAGCCGAAGAGGTTGTTGAGCTGCTCATTCTCCGAGGACGTACGCTGGCGCTGCGTCTCGTCGTCGAAGATTGCCTTCTCGTCGAAATTGATCACGACCGTGAGGATGTCGCCGACATTGGCCGCGCGCTGGTCCTTGAAGAAGGCGCGGCTTCCCGCCTGCCAGAGCGAGTTCGGCCGACGCTCGCCGACCATCGGCGTCGGCATCGGCAGCGAGACCGGCTTGTAGCCGGGTTGCTGATGCGGATCCTGGATCGTCGTCAGCGGCGGCATCTCGCCGATCTGCGACACGCGCGTGGCGGCGCTGCAGCCGGCGAGCGAGCCGGCGGCGAGGATAGCGACGAGGCGCAAGCGGCTTGTCATACGGGGGGTCTCCTAACGAACGGCGAGCTGCGCTGGCGCAGCGACGGTGACGAGATTGCCGGCAACGACCGCGGCGTCGATGACGCGGCCCGATTTGGTATTGGCGACCCGGATCGCGGCGCCCAAGCCGCCATCGTCAAGCGCTTTGCCTTGGGTGGTGAGGCGCATCGCCCGTGTCTCCAGCACGATGGTGACGAGATCGCCTTTGTGCACGACGATCGGCACCTGAACGTCGGCACTGTGCAGCGGCTCATGGGCGCGGAGGGCGCGGCGCGGCGTCTTGCCGATGAGTTCGCGCGGCTCCAGGATCACATCCGCGCCGACGCGGTCGGCACGCAAGGGCATGATCTCGATGTCGCCGGCGGCGATCGTCTCGCCCGGGGCCAGCGCGTGGGTGAGCGTGGGCAGGTGGACCATGCGAATGAGGCGGCCCGTGACCCGTTGCTGCTCGGCGGCGGCGTCCTCGGCGGGCGCCTGCACCAGGGCCGAGAAGCGGCCGCTGCGCGGATCGATGGTGAGGCCGTCGACGGCAATCGCGTCGGACGCCTCCTTGGCGACGACGAGGCGAAAGCCGGGGTCGTCGAGCTCGAGCTGGGCGCCGTCGATGCTTTGGCGGCGGCCGATCTCGTCGAGCAGCCGGCTGATGACCGCGTCCGTGCCGATGACCCGGGTGGCGCGCTCGACCGAAGCCTGCTCGAAGCGCGACTGCGGCTCCCAGTCGAGCTGATGCTCGCTGGCGGTGGTCGCGAGCCATTGTGCATTGAAGATGGTGCGCGAGCCCGGCGGCGGCGCCGGCGCCACCACGTCGTCGGCGTGCGGGCCGGCATCGCTGAAGAGGTCGCCGAGCCGAATGACGTCGCTGGCAACCGTGGCGGCGGCCTTGAGAGTCGGCTGTGCCGCGGCTCCGTCGATGCCGACGAGGAGCGCAAGAGAGACAAGGAAGGCGAGGCGGGTCATGGTGCTACTGGATCTGGTTCAGCGTCTGCAGCATCTGGTCGGTCGATTGGATCACCTTGGAGTTCATCTCATAGGCGCGCTGTGCCGTGATGAGGTTGGTGATCTCGGAGACGATGTCGACGTTGGAGGACTCGAGCATGCCCTGGTTGAGCGTGCCGAAGCCGGTCGAGCCGGGATTGCCGGTGGTCGGCTGGCCCGAGGCGGGCGTCTCCAGGAGCAGGTTGTTGCCCAGCGACTCGAGCCCTGCCTCGTTGGGGAAGTTGGCGAGCTGGAGCTGGCCGACGATCTGCGGCGTGGTCTGCCCCGCCACCAGCGCCTGGACCTGACCGCTGGAGTTGATGGTGACGGAGAGGGTGTTCTGTGGAATGGTGACGCCGGGTTGCACGACAAAGCCGTCCGCCGTCACGATCTCGCCGGTCGGACTGAGGGCGAAGGACCCGTCCCGGGTATAGGCGGTGGTGCCATCGGGCTGCAGGATCTGAAAAAAACCGCGACCCTGGATGGCGAGATCGAGGGGATTGCTGGTCTGCAGCAGATTTCCCTGGGTGGTAATGCGGTTGACCGCGGCCGTCTTGACGCCGAGGCCGACCTGAACGCCCTCGGGCACGATGGTCCCGGTGTCGGAAGACGTGGCGCCGCCGCGGCGGGCGGTTTGATAGAGCAGGTCCTGGAACTCGGCGCGCTGGCTCTTGAAGCCGGTGGTGTTCTGGTTGGCGATGTTATTGGAGATGACCTCGACATTGGTCTGCTGGGCCATCATGCCCGTCGCCGCAGTATTCATCGCACGCATGGGATCACATCACCTTTCTTCAGGAAACTTTGCCGAGCCGGTCGATGGCAGTGCTGCGGCGCTGGTCCTCTTGATCGAGGAAGTTCTTGATGTCGGCGCTGGCGCGGACCACGGCCATCATGCGGGTGAGCTCGACCACGGGCTGAACGTTGGACTCCTCGAGCATGCCCTGCTGCACGGTGGCGGTCGCGGGCTGGGGCGTCTGGTCGGTGACCCAGAGGCCGTTGGCACCCGGCGTCACCAATTGGGGGTCGGCGAAGTCGACAAGCTGGAGCTGGCCGAGCTGGCTTGCGGCGGGGGTGCCGTCGACGCTGGCGGAGACGGTGCCGTCCTGCGCCACGCTGACGCTGCGCGTATTCGCCGGGACGACCAGCGGCTGATCGCCCGCGGCGAGCACGGGGTAGCCGTCGCCGGTGACGACTTGGCCCCGCGGATCAAGCACGAAATGGCCGTTTCGCGTGTAGCGGGTGCCGAGCGGCGTCTCGACCGAGAAGTAGCCGGAGCCGGAAATCGCCAGGTCGAGCGGATTGCCGGTGGTGGCGAGCGGACCCTGGCGTGTATCGCGGGCCGTGCCGGTATCCTGGACGAAGGCGAGGGGGCCGTTGCCGGGCGGGGTGATGAGATACTGGCTGAACAGCATCTCCTCGCCCTTGAACGCGGTCGTTGTCTGGTTCGCCAGGTTGTTGGCGATCACGTCCATCTGGCGCTGAAGCGCCATTTGGCTCGAGAGCGCGATATAAGTCGGATTCTCCATCGGTCGTCGTCTCGCTGGTGGCCTCTCAAGGCGCCCTCGATGCACGCCGCGTGCCACAGCGAAAAGGGGCGGATTTCATCGATTTCTTGCCACTCGCGCCACGGCAAAGGGCAGGCTTTGCCGGGTCGGCGTCGGTCGCTTTTTCCGTGCCCGCCCGGCGGGCGTTGGAAGCGTCATTTCACCAGTTATTAAGCTAGCGCCGGGTATCCTCTGGGAAGTTGCTCCCAGCCCCGCAGGCGAATACCGCCAATGTCCGATCGGACCGCCGACGAAGCCGATGAAGTCCCAGCCGAAGACGCGCCGCCACCACCGAGCCGGCGCGGTAAGGGGCTGCTGCTGTTCGGCGCAATAGGACTGGTGGTGCTGATGGCGACGGGCGGTGTTCTCTATATGACGGGGGTCACCGACAAGCTCCTTGGGCACAAATCGGCGGAAGCGGAAAAAGTGGCCGAAGCGCCGGCCCCGCCCGCGGTCTTCTTCGACCTGCCCGATCTCCTGGTGAACCTCAACACCACCGGCCGGAAGGCGAGCTTTTTGAAGCTGTCGGTCAGCCTCGAGCTCAACCATGCCGAGGACCTGCCGAAGCTCCAAGCGGTGATGCCCAGGATTATCGATAATTTTCAGGTGTATTTGCGCGAGCTCAGAGTGGAGGACCTGCGCGGCTCGGGCGGGATTTATCGCCTCCGCGAAGAGTTGCTGGCGCGTGTCAACAGCGCCGTGGCACCGGTTGCGGTCCGTGACGTCCTCTTCAAAGAGATGCTGGTTCAATAAGGGCGCATCGCGAATGGCGGACGAGCAAGCCCAAACCGACGAGGAGAAAATGGCCGCCGAATGGGCGGCCATGGCGGAGGCGGGCACCGGACAGGACGGCCTGGCCGAGGGCGGGGAAGGCCCGGTCGGCACCGCTCGCGTCCTCAATCAGAACGAGATCGACAGCCTGCTGGGCTTCGGCGAGGACGCGGCCGGCGGCAAGGACAGCTCCGGCATCCGCGCCATCCTCGATTCGGCGCTCGTCTCCTACGAGCGCCTACCGATGCTCGAGGTCGTGTTCGACCGGCTCGTGCGCATGATGTCGACCAGCCTGCGCAACTTCACCTCGGACAATGTCGAGGTGTCGATCGACAACATCACCTCGATCCGCTTCGGCGACTATCTCAATTCGATCCCCCTGCCGGCGATGCTGAGCGTGTTCAAGGCCGAGGAATGGGACAATTACGGGCTCCTCACCACCGACAGCGCGCTCATTTACTCGATCGTCGACGTACTGCTGGGCGGCCGGCGCGGCACGGCGGCGATGCGCATCGAGGGGCGCCCCTATACGACGATCGAGCGCAATCTGGTGGAGCGCCTGGTCTCGGTCGTGCTGTCCGACTTGTCGGGCGCCTTCGATCCCTTGAGCCCGATCACCTTCCGCTTCGAGCGGCTGGAGACCAATCCGCGCTTTGCCACCATCGGCCGCCCCGCCAATGCGGCGGTACTGGCGCGGATGCGCGTCGACATGGAGGACCGCGGCGGGAGGCTCGAGGTCCTGCTGCCCTATGCGACCCTGGAGCCGGTGCGCGAGATTCTGCTGCAGGGCTTCCTCGGCGAGAAATTCGGCCGCGATTCGATCTGGGAGGCGCATCTCGCCGGCGAGCTCTGGCAGACCAACGTGCCGATCGAGGCGGTGCTCGACACGGTGGAGATGCCGTTGCGCGACGTCCTCAATCTCCAGGTCGGCTCGCGCGTGCTGCTCAACGTCAACGCCAACTCGGACGTTCATCTCGTCTGCGGCGATCTCCCCATGTTCGCCGGCAAGATGGGCCGCAAGAGCGGGCAAATTGCCATCCGCATCAGCGACACGAAAGACAAGGAGCGAGGCCACACCCCATGACCCTGACGCTCATCAGCGACGTCGTCGTCGCCTTTCTGCTCGTCATCACCATTTTTTATGCCGCCCGACTGAGCCGGCGGCTCGCCGCGCTCCGCGCCGACAAGGCGGAGCTGAAGGCGCTGGTCGCGAACCTCGCGGCCGCCTCGGCCAGCGCCGAGGGCGGCATCCGCGCGCTGAAGGCGGCGGCCGGCAATGTCGGCCAAGATCTCGAAGCCAAGGTAGAGCGCGCGAAATCGCTGCGCGACGACCTGATCTATCTTGCCGATCGCGCCACCGACACGGCGGACCGGCTCGAATCGACGCTCCGCCCGCCCGCCGAGGCGCCGCGGCCGCGCGCCGTCGAAACGCCGCGCCCGGCGGCGGCAGCGCCGCGGCCGACTGTGGCCGAGTCGAAGCGCGACGCGAAGGCCAGCCACAACGTGATCCAGGAAATGGCGTCGCGGCTTGCCGCGGCGCAGCCGTCGCGCAGCGAGCGCGATTTGGCACGCGCGTTGGCGGGGCGGCGTTAGGAGACCCGAATGGAGTGCCGCCTGCGCCTTTTGCCGCTCGCCCTTGTCGCCGCCGTCGGGCTGCTCGGCGTTCGCGTCGGCAATGTCTGGCATGCGCTCGATGGGCCGATCGCGAGCGCGCATGCCGAAGGCACGCCGGAAGCGCCGAAGCCGGCCGCCGAGCCGGCAAAGCCCGCAGCCGCCGCGGCGGCAAAGCCCGCCGCGGACGCGCCGGCGGCGGCGCCGCAGCCAGCAGGAGCGGCGCCGGAGAAGGCGGTCGATCCCATGAGCATGACGCCGTCCGAGGTCGAGCTCCTGCAGCAGCTCGCCGAGCGCCGCGCCGAGCTCGACCGCCGCGCCGCCCAGTTGAGCCAGCGCGAGGTGCTGCTGCAGGCGGCGGAAAAGCGCGTCGACGAGAAGATCGCGCGGCTGGCGAGCCTCGAGAAGGATATCGGCGGCATCGTCGACAAGCAGGACCAAGAGGAAGACGCGCGCATCAAGAGCCTCGTCAAGATCTACGAGACGATGAAGCCACAGGACGCGGCGCGCATCTTCGAGCAGCTCGATATGGGCGTCCTGCTGAGCGTCGTCGAGCACATGAAGGAGCGCATCGCCGCGCCGATCCTGGCGGCGATGGACCCCGCCAAGGCGCGATCGGTGACGCTGGCGCTGGCCGAGCGGCGCGATCAACGCCAGAGGACTGCCGCCGGCCAGAAGCCGCCGGGCGCGACGCAATGAGACGAAGGTGAGCGCGATGGACAAAGGAGCAGGTTCGATGAAGCTGCGCGGCGAGGACGCCGATCTCCGGCGCAAGATCGAGGCGCTCGGTCCCAAGGGCCAGATCACCGTCGAGGCGGAGGACGTCGCCGGGGTCGTCGAGGCCGTGGTGGCGAGCCTCTCGGGCGACATGTCGGTCGCCGATTTGAAGCTCTATCGCGAGCTGGAGCAGCTCGCGCAGTATATTCAGGTCGCGAAGCGCGAGATCGCCGAGATCCGGCCGCATGAGATCAGCGAGCGTATCCCTGCCGCGACCGACGAGCTCGATGCCGTGGTCGATCACACCGCCGAGGCGACCGGCACCATCCTCGATGCCGCCGAGAGCATCGAGAAGGCGTCGGCGGGCCTGCCGCGCGAAAGCGCCGACCTCCTCGCCGCCGCCGTCACCCGCATCTACGAGGCATGCAATTTCCAGGACGTGACCGGGCAGCGCATCACCAAGGTGGTGACGACGCTCAAATACATCGAGCAGAAGATCGACGCGCTGCTCGCCGCCTTCGGCGACGGCATCAATGACGGCCTGAAGAAGGCGTCACCGCCGCCGGCGCCGGTCGACGAGCATGCGATGCTGCTGCATGGCCCGGCGCTGCCCAAGGAGGCCAACAACCAGGCCGACATCGACGCGATCCTGGCGAGCTTCGACTGATGTGGCGTGGCGCCGTCCTGGGCTTGCTCCTGGCCATGGCGGCGCTCGCGCCGGCGCGCGCGTCGGAACATGTGACGGTGCGCGCGGCCGAGCACGACAAGGATGGCTTCGGCCGCATCGCGTTCGATTGGCCGGCGCCGGTGACCTTCGACGCCAAGATCGAAGGCGAGACGCTTACCGTGCATTTCGCGCGGCCGCTGGAGGCCAAGCTCGACGCGGTCATGCGCTATCTCGACGGCTATGTCGCTTCGGCACGGATCGACGGCGACAGCCTCATCGCCCAACTTAAGCGCCCGGCGACGGTGCGCAGCTTCGCCGAGGGCAATACCGTCGCCGTCGATATCGTCACCGGCAAAACCGCGGCGACGAAGCCGGTAAAACCAGCGAAACCCGCGCCCATGGTCGCCGCGGCTCCGGCCGAGGCGGCGCCCGCATCGCCGTCGAGCGAGCCCGCTGCCGGCGTTTCGCCCAGTGCCGGATCGGCGCTCGCCGCTCCTGCTCCGCCGAGCGTCGCCCTCGACGTGAGCGAGCATGACGGCAGCCGCCGCGTCGTCCTCGATTGGCATGAGCCGGTCCATTATCTCTTCCATCGCGAGCCTGGCGCCGCCGAGTTCCGCTTCGCGCATCCCTTCACGCTCGACACCGAGCGGCTCGCCGCGGCGCTGCCCGGACTTTCGCCCAGACTTGCCGAGGAGGCGGGGAAGACGGTGCTGCGGTTCAAGCTGCCGCCAGGAACCCGGTTCGGCTCATCCCACACACCCAACAGCATCATTCTGGAGGTTGCCGGGAAGCCGGTCCCGGCGAAGCCGGCGTCAGCGCCCGAGGCACCCGCACCGTCGCCCGTCGCCGCGCCCATGCCGGCCGTCACGGCGCCGGCGCCGCCCAGCGTTGCGCTGAGCTTCAGCGAAGATGACGGCCGCCGCCGCGTCGTGCTGGACTGGCACGGCCCCGTCCATTACCTCTTCCACGAAGCGGGGCGCTTGGTGCAATTCCGTTTCGCGCATCCCTTCACGCTCGACGCCGAGCGGCTCGCGGCCGAGCTGCCGGACCTCTCGCCGAGCCTCGGCGACGACGCGGGGAAGATGGTGCTTCGCTTCGAGTTGCCGGCAGGCACGCGGCTCGAAGCTGTGCATACCGCCAGCACGATCGTGATCGACGTCATCGGCAAGCACGGATTGGCACCCGCCGTCCCGCCACCCGGAGTCGCCAACGTGCCGCCCCCTGCCGCCGAGACCACGGCGGCGCCAAGCGGCGTCGTGCCGCCACCCGAGCTGGTCGAGCCCGCGGCGCCACCGCCCGAGCCCGCGAAACCCGAGCATGGGTCGAAGCGACCCACGGCCACCTTGCCGCCGCCCGCCGGCGCGATCCCGGTTCACTACGTGCTCGCGCCGCAAGGCGCGAGTTTGCGTTTCGACTTCGCCAATGCGCCGCCCGCCGCCGTGTTCCGCCGTGGCTCCGGCCTTTGGATCGTCTTCAGCGGCGCCAAGCTGCTCGATTTGAGCGAGCTGCGGCGCGCGGAGGGCGACGTCATCGCGCGCGCCGACCAGTTGCCTGATGCGAAGGCGACCGTGCTCCGCCTGGTGACGCGCGAGGGCATCAGTCCCAGCGTGCGCCGCGCGAATGAAGGATGGGTGGTCGAGCTGAAGCCGGAAGAGACACGCGCCGCGGCGCCGATCGCCCTCGAGGCGCGATCCTCGGCCGACGCGGCGGAGATTTTCCTTGCCGTGCACGAGGCCGCCGAAGCGGTCACGCTTCGCGATCCCGAGGTCGGCGATGAGCTCGCAGTGGTGCCGGTGGGCGAGGTCGGGCGCGGCATCGCCGAGACCCAGAGCTTTGTCGATTTTATCGCACTTCCGAGCGTGCAGGGGATCGTGCTCCGACCCAATGCCGACGATCTTGTGCTGCGCCGGGATGACGTGGGCGTCACGGTGGCGCGGCCGGGCGGTCTGTTGCTGTCGCAGGCGTGGGACCGCGAGCTCGCCGTCGAGGACCGGGGGCCGCCGCGCATGCTCGATTTCGTGGCCTGGCGGGGTCCCGACCGCGAGACTTTTCTCGAGAAGCGCTCCGAGCTCGAGCGGCGGGTGGCGGCGGCGCCGACGCAGCTCCGCACCAAGCCGCGCCTGGCGCTGGCGCATTTTTATTTTGCCAATCTCTACGCCGCCGAGGCCGAGGGCGTCCTCGAGGCGATCCGCCGCGACGATCCGGCGGCGCTCGCCGACGCACCGCAACAACTGCTCGGGGCCGCGGTGGCCTTGCTCGACGGCGACCCGAAAGCGGCGGGGCAGCTGCTGGCGGCGGAGAGCCTCGCGAAGCAGCCCGAGGCGCAGCTCTGGCGCGGCTCGCTCGCGGCGGAAGCGGGCGATTGGCCGAGCGCGGCACAGGGCTTCACGGCCGGGGCGAGCTTCTTGCCGCGCTATCCCAAAACGCTCCGCCGGCGCTTCGCGCTCGAGGCGGCCGAGGCTTTGATCGAGACCGGACAGGCGGCCGAGGCGCAACCGCTGCTCCAGCTCGTGCAGAAGAGCGAGCCCACGATCCACGACCAGGCCGAGGCGGCGTTCCTCGACGGCCGGCGCCTTCTGGCGCTGGGCGACGAGAAGCAGGCGATTGCCGTCTGGGACAAGGTCGCCGCCATGGACGATCGCCAGGCGCGGGCGCGCGCGAGCTTCGCCAAGGTCATGGCCGAGCTCCAGACCAAGGACATAAGCCGAGCGGACGCCATCAAGGCGCTCGACCGGCTGCGCTTTGCCTGGCGCGGTGACAAGCTCGAATTCGACCTGCTGCGGCGGCTCGGCGAGCTGAAGCTCGCCGATGGCGATCCGCGCGGCGCCTTCGATACGCTACGCGAGGCGGCGGGCGATTTTCCCGACGATCCGCAGGCGAAGGACGTGACCAAGCAGCTGAGCGACGACGTGGCCGAGCTCTTCCTCGGGCACGGTCTCGACGATCTGCCGCCGCTGAAAGCGCTGACGCTCTATGACGAGTTCAAGGACTATCTGCCGGTGGGGGACCGGGGCGACGCGGCGGTGCGCCGTCTGGTCGACCGCTTGGTCGCCGTCGATCTCCTCGACCGCGCGGGGTCGCTGCTGGAGGAACTGGTCGTGCATCGGCTCGCCGGCAAGGAGAAGGCGCGCGCCGCGGGCCAGCTCGCGGTCATCCGTCTCCTCGACAATCGCCCGGCGGACGCGCTGAAGGCGCTCGACATCGATGTCGGCAAGGACATGCCCGCCGACATGATGCGCCAGCGCCAGCAGCTGCGCGCCCGCGCCCTCACCGAGCTCAACCGCAGCGATGAGGCGCTCGCCATCCTCGCCAGCGACAACAGCCGCGACGCCGACCGGCTGCGCGCCGACATATTCTGGCGGGCGCGCAATTGGACCGAGGCCGCGAAGGTCTTCGCCCGCCTGGTGCCGCCGCCCGGTGCGCCCTCGCTCGACCCGACGCAAGCGCAGCTGGTCCTCAATTGGGCCTCGGCGCTGACGTTGGCGGGCGACCAGCTCAGCCTTTCCGATCTCCGCTCCGGCTACGGCAAGGCGATGGCGGCGACGCCGTTGGCCGACGCCTTCCACGTCATCGCCGAGGCGCCCGTCGCTGGCGGCAACGACGGCGACCCCCGCGCGCTTGCCAACCGCGTCGCCCAAGTGGGCGAGCTCCAGAGCTTCATGGCGGGGCTCAAGGAGAAGGTCGAGAAGGACAAGCTCAGCGCGGTGAATTGAGGAGCCGCCATGCGAGGCGGACCCTCCCTCTCCTGCGGCGCGCGAGGGCTTCTTACTTCGCCGCGTAGAATGCCGCGGCGTCGTCGTGGAGCTGGTGGCGCGAGGCGGAGCGGAGATACATCATGTGGCCGCCGGGATAAAGTTTCAGGGTGACGCGCTCGCCGGTGAGGTTGGCGGGCAGGTGGTCGATGACGTAGCGGCTCATCATGTAGGGCGTGGTGAGGTCGGTGAGGCCGTGCGCGATCAGCAGCTTCAGATGCGGTTGCAGCGAGAGCGCGCGCGCCAGCGCGTCGGCGGCGCCGATGTCGCGGCGGTCGCCCCGGCCCTCGCCATTGCCCTCGCGCCATTGCCAATGCCGGCCGACCTCGTTGTTGAGGAGGCGATAGGAGAGATCGGTGTCGACGCCGAGCTCGTCTTTGGCATAGGCGGTGAAGGCGCGGGTGAAGGGTGCGATCGTGCCGTCGAGAATCGGATCGTCCTCGCCATAGGCGCTGCTAGGGTTGGGATCGGGAATGGCGACGGTGCCGTCGTAGCGGCTGACGAGTTCGCCGTCGCGCCGCCGCAGCGCCTTCGCGTAAGCGGCTGGCGGAATGCGCCCGCGCCAGCGCGCCACGGTCGCCTCGTCGAGGCCGGTCATCGTCGCGACGCGGTCATAGAAATGGTCCGGCATCGCCTGCGGTCCGGCGGCGAGCCCGACGAGATAGTCGCTCATGGCGAAGCGCTCGGCGCCTTCCAGAGTCTCGGGCGTGATCGCGCCCTTGCTCTCGCGCGCGACCGCGGCGTAGGAGGGTAGGCGGAGCGCCCAGGAGAGCACGTCGAAACGGTCGCCTGTCATCAGCCGGAACTCGATCACCGGCGAGATCAGCATGACGCCGGTGGCGGCGATGCCCTGGTCGCTGGCGAGCGACTGGGCGAGCCGCGCGGCGCGGAAGCCGCCATAGCTCTCGCCGACGAGATAGACCGGCGAGTTGAGGCGATTGCTGTGCACCAAGTGGAGCCGGATCACCTGCGCCAGCGCGTCGAGATCGGGGTCGACGGAATAAAGCTTCTTCGCTTCCTCCTGGTTGGCGGCACGGCTGAACCCGGTGCCGGCGGGATCGATGAAGACGAGATCGGTGAAGGGGAGCCAGCTATCGGGATTGTCGGCGACGTGATCGACCGCGGGCTCCGGCCGGCCCGAGGGGCCGAAATCGAGCGCGCGCGGCCCGAGTGCGCCGATGTCGAGATAGGCTGACGCTGCCCCCGGCCCGCCGTTGAAGGCATAGGTGATGGGACGGGTCGCGCTGTTGGCGTTGTCGAGCGTGAAGGCGACGTAGAAGATATCGGCTTCTTTCTCGCCCTTGTCGTCCTTGAGCGCGATCGTGCCGGCGGTCGCGGTGTAGGTCGCGTTGCCGGCCAAGCTGAGACGATGGTGGGTGATGGCGTCGGCGAATGGCGGCGTCGCGGTCGAGGCTTTCGCCGCCGGCGGGGCGGCAGGCTTATCAGGCTTATCTTCGGCGGCGGCGGGAAACGCCAGAAGCAGCAACAACAGGAGAGCCAGGGCGGTTTTCACTGATATTGCACCACTTGTCCCGCTTGCCCCGCGAAAGCGGGGAACCAGGGCAAGCGGCGGAACGTGGGGCACTCTGTTCCCGCTTTCGCGGGAACGGCGGCAAAAAAAGAAGTGCCGAATCCAATTCGCCGAAGTCTGCTCTGGGGTCCGGCGCATGACGACCTCGCGGGAAATCGGAGGCGCGAGCTTAGCCGGAGCGCGGCGCCGCCGCTATCCCGAGCCGAAGCTTTGCACCAGCGAGCCCGCGACGAGATACCAGCCGTCCACCAGCACGAAGAAGATGAGCTTGAAGGGCAGCGAGATGGTCACCGGCGGCAGCATCATCATGCCCATCGACATCAGGATCGAGGAGACGACGAGGTCGATGACGAGAAACGGCAGGAACAGCAGGAAGCCGATCTCGAAGGCGCGGCGGAGCTCGCTGATCATGAAGGCCGGCACCAGCACGCGGAAGGGAATGTTTTTGGGCTCCTTGATCGTCGGGATCTTGGCGATCCCCGCGAAGAGCTGGAGATCCTGGCCGCGCACATGCGCGGACATGAAGTCGTGGAGCGGCGCTGCGGCGCGCTCGAGCGCTTCTCCCTCGGGGATCTGCTCGGCGATCAGCGGTGCGACGCCGTCGTTGTAGGACTTCTCCAGCGTCGGCGACATGATGAAGCCGGTGAGGAAGAGCGCAAGGCTGATCAGCACGATGTTGGGCGGCGTCTGCTGCAGCCCGAGCGCGTTGCGCAAGAACGACAGCACGACGATGATGCGCGTGAAGGAGGTGACGGTGACGAGGATCGCCGGCGCCAGGCTCAGCACCGTCAAGAGCGCCAGGAGCTCGAGGATGCGGCCAGTGGACGAGCCGCCCTCGCCGCCCAGATCGAGGGTGACGGATTGCGCCAGCGCCGGTGCTGTGCCCAGCAGCACGATACCGAGGGCAAGCGCCGTGAGCCAGCCGAAGCGGCTCACGGCGCGCCCCCCTCGATCATGCCGGAGAAACCTCCGGCACTCCCGCATTCGATCAAGAGGTCGCTCGTCGCCCCCAACAGCACGAGATGCTCGACGCCGTCGCGGCTGAGCAGCACCAGCCGGCGCTTGGTGTCGAGGGGCAGCACCTCGATGATGGCGAGCCGCCGCTTCCCGCCGCTGACCACGAAACGGCCGCCGAGGCCGAAGCGGCGCACGACATAGGCGAGCGCCACGATCAGCGCCAGGACGAAAGCAAGCGCCAGCACGAACTGGAAGTAGGTGCCGAGGCCCATCAGCCGCTATTGCCGTAGGCCAAGCTGGCGCGCTGCCGCTCTACCGCGTCGCTCTGCCGCTGGATGTCGGTGGCGAGCGCGTCGAGCGCCTCGGCGAGCGCCACCAGATCCTGCGCCAATGCGCTCCGCTCGTCGACGGGCGCGTTCTGTGCGCCGTCGCAGACCTTGGCGACCGCGGCGTCGAGGCCGTCGATCTCGACCATCGCGCCTTCGGCGACGGCGCGGCGCGCCTCGTCGACCGCGGCGGCGATCTCGGCGAGCTCTTGCTTCAGGGTCACGGCGCGTTGCCCGCGGCGGCTTGCCGCTCGTTGGCGCGATAGATGTAGAAGAGGATCTCCGCCACCGCGGCGAAGGCGGCGAGGGGAATCTGCTGGCCGACATCGACCGCCGCGAGGATCTCGGCGAGATCGGCGTCCTCGCGCACTTTGACGCCGTGGGCGAAGGCGAGCTCGAGGATGCGCTCGGCGATGGCGCCCCGGCCGCTGGCGACGACGCGTGGCGCTTTGTCGTGCTGGCGATCGTAGTGCAACGCCACGGCGGTGGGCGTGCGGTCGGGCGTTGAGCGCGAAGTCGACAAGGATGGTCCTTCCGCGAGCGAACGACGCATCTTGCGACGATATGCTTAATTAATGGTTGCCGCGGCTTTCGCCGCCTCGGCTAAGGCGATGGTGTGTCGACGTTATTCCGCCGCCGCGCGCTCGACCGCCGAGGTGCAGGCGGGGCAGCGGGTGGCCTCCAGCGGGATCGTGGTGAGGCAGAAGGGGCAGGGCCGCGTCGTCGCCGTCGCCGCCGGGGCGGGCCGGCGCAACTGGTTGATGCCGCGCACCAGCAGGAAGACGGCGAAGGCGACGATGATGAAGTCGAGCACGTTGTTGATGAAGATGCCGTAGTTGATCGTCGGCGCGCCGGCCGCCTTCGCCGCGGCAACGGACGGATAGCCCTTGCCGGAGAGATCGATGAAGAGGTTCGAGAAGTCGACCTTGCCGAGGATCAGCCCCAAGGGCGGCATCAGCAGGTCATTCACCAGCGAGGTCACGATCTTGCCAAAGGCCGCGCCGATGATGAGGCCGACGGCGAGATCGACGACATTGCCGCGCATGGCAAACTCGCGGAATTCTTTCCACATCCTCCCCTCCCTCGGCGTCTTGGGCTGGGTTATGCCGCATGCCGCCCCTATAGTGAAGCGCAGGCATCCGCCAGCGGCAGGGGAGGGACATCATGGCCGAGATCATCCTGCATCACTACGACCGCTCGCCCTTTTCGGAGAAGGTGCGCATCGTGCTGGGATGGAAGGGCGCCGCCTGGCGCTCGGTGCAGATCCCGCGCTGGATGCCGAAGCCCGATCTGATGCCGCTCACCGGCGGCTACCGCAAGACGCCGGTGATGCAGATCGGCGCCGATGTCTTCTGCGATACGCGCATCATCCTTCGGGAGATCGACCGCCGCTTCTCCGAGCCGCCGATCTACGGCAGCGGCGGCGGCGAGCTCGCGGCGGCCTGGGCGGACAGCGCGTTCTTCGCCACCGCGGTCGGCGTGGTCTTCGGCACCTTCGGCGACAATCTGCCGGCAGAGCTCAAAGAGGACCGGATCAAGATGACGGGGGGCATGTTCGACGCCGTGCGCATGAAGACGCAGCAGCCGGCGATCCGCGCCCAGTTTCGCGCGTCGCTGGCGACGATCGAGAAGGCGCTCGCGGACGGCCGCGCCTTCCTGGCGGGAAACGCGCCCGATATCGGCGACTTCGGGGCTTATCACACGCTCTGGTTCGTGCGCGGCAACGTCAAGGAGCCCGATCTCTTGCAGGGCGCCGCGCGGACAATCGCCTGGATGGAGCGCATGGCGACCAAGGGACACGGCCGTCCGACCCCGCTCGACAGCAAGGAAGCGCTCGCCATCGCCGCGGCGGCGACCCCCGAGCCGGTGGCGGCGTCCTCCGCAGCGGACTTCAGCGGCGCGAAAGCCGGCGACAAGGTCACCGTTGCCGCCAACGACTACGGCCGCGATCCCGTCCTGGGCGAACTCCTCGCCATCGACGACCGCCGCATCGTCATTCGGCGCCGCGATGCCATCGCCGGCGACCTCCACCTCCACTTCCCCCGCATCGGCTTCGACGTGGTCCCGGCTTGAGAGGGGCGAGCCTCGTCTCGATCGGGAACGAGGGGTGGGGATCCCATCAAAGCATATCCTCATCCCCCGTGCTTCCCGGCTCATCCCCAATCATCCCCATCATCTCCCTTTCCCATTCTTTTTCGCTCCGGATCGCGATGTAGCCAGTTATTAACCATCTGAGTCTCCTCGAAAACTTCTGCGGTTTTACTGGTTATTAATCAGCCCCGCGCATCATCTCCCCGTCGGGCATCTCCCCCGGGGAAGGCTATGGATCTCAGCAAGATCCCGCTGTTCGAGGCGATCACCAGGCATATGAGCTGGATCGGCGAGCGCCAATCCGTGCTGGCGCAGAACATCGCCAATGCCGATACGCCGGGCTATACGGCGGCCGATGTGAAGCCGCTGAGTTTCGCCGATCTCGTCGGCGGTACCGGGCAGCGTCTGCAATTGACGACGACGTCGCCCGCCCATGTCCAGCCCATCAGCGCCGCCGGCCCCTTCAAGCTCGAATCGCCGCAAGGCGTCGAGCGCGCGCCCAACGGCAATTCGGTGCAGCTCGAAGAGCAGATGATGAAGCTCTCCGACAACGTCAACGATTACGCCTTGACGACGAGCCTCTATC
This sequence comes from Allostellaceae bacterium, assembly GCA_035515835.1. Taxonomy (GTDB): domain Bacteria; phylum Pseudomonadota; class Alphaproteobacteria; order ATCC43930; family CGMCC-115725; genus DAHUYF01. The sequence goes on along the minus strand of DATJAV010000153.1, from coordinate 833 downwards.
GCCAGCAGCTCGGTCTCCTGAAGACAGTGCTCGGCAAGTCGAGCGGCTGAGGAGTAGCGCAGCATGGGAATGGACATCGACAAGTCGATGCAGGTGGCGTTCGCCGCCTTGAACGCGCAAGGAACGCGGCTCCGGGTCGTCGCCGAGAATCTCGCCAACGCCGATTCGACGGCGCAGTCGCCGGGCGGCGAACCCTATCGCCGCAAGATCGTCACTTTCCAAAGCGTCCTCGACAGGCAGCTCGGCGTCACCACCGTCAAGGTGGCGAAGATCATGCCGGGCGCGGGCGAGTTCGAGCGCCGCTTTGATCCCGCCAATCCCGGCGCGGACGCGGAAGGCTATGTGCTGATGCCGAACGTCAATCCGCTCATGGAGCTGATGGACATGCATGAGGCGCAGCGCAGCTACCAGGCCAATCTCAACACCATCGACGCGGCCAAGAGCATGCTGAGCCGCACCATCGACCTGCTGCGCGGCTAGCGCCTCTCCACCACACGAAGGAATCATTGCCATGGTCGCCAGTGTCCCGAACGCGCTCGCCGCTTACGCCAATGCCGCCAAGATCACCGGCGGCGCGGCGGGCGAGGGCGCCAGCGGCGGCGGCTTCGCCGACATGCTGAAGCAGGCCGCGGGCGACACGGTCGACGCGCTCAAGACCGGCGAGGCCGAGAGCCTCCAGGCGGTGACCACCGGCAAGGCCGACCTCACCGCCGTGACCGAGGCGGTCAACAATGCGGAGATCGCGCTGCAGGCGGTGATCGCCGTGCGCGACAAGGTGATCTCCGCCTACGAAGACATCTCGAAGATGCCGATCTGATGACTCCCGCCGATGC
>DATJAV010000152.1:0-3391 GCA_035515835.1 Allostellaceae bacterium | reverse complement strand
GTCCCAGGCGCCGCCGCCCAGCAGCAGGAACGGCCGTTTCGCCGCGACCAGCATGTCGCGAAAGCGCGCCATTGCCGCTTCGCCGGGCGCGGTCTCGACCGGGGTGAAAGGCTGCGCGTCGGCTACCTCGACGGCTTCCGTCAGCATGTCCTCGGGCAGCGCCAGCACCACCGGGCCGGGGCGCCCGCTGGTGGCGGTGTGGAAGGCGCGGCTCAGGAACTCCGGGATGCGCCGGGGATCGTCGATCTCGGCGACCCACTTGGCGAGCTGGCCGAACATGCGGCGATAATCGATCTCCTGGAAAGCCTCGCGCTCCAGCGTGTCGCGCGCGACCTGGCCGATGAAGAGGATGAGCGGCGTCGAATCCTGCATCGCCACATGGAGGCCGGCGCTGGCGTTGCTGGCGCCGGGGCCGCGCGTCACCATGCAAAGCCCGGGCTTTCCCGTGAGCTTGCCGTACGCGTCCGCCATCATCGCGGCGCCGCCTTCCTGCCGGCAGGTGACGAGGCCGATCGAGTTGGCGTCATAGAGCGCGTCGAGCACGGCGAGATAGCTCTCGCCGGGAACGCAGAACACGGTATCGGCGCGGTGAATCTTGAGCTGATCGACGAGAACCTGCGCCCCGCTGCGTCGCCCCATCACCCTCTCCCTTACGGTCCCTGGGGAGAGGTATTGGACTTTCGCCCCCGCCGCAATGGGGAGGGCCTTATTCCGCCGGGCGCGCCCTGGGAGGGCGCGCCGTGCGCGTCGGGCCGGCGCGCCCCACCAGCCACATCAGCGTCCCCATGAGGGTGATGGTCGCGACATAGAACACGACCTGGATGCCGGCGGGCTGGGCGACATAGCCGATGAGCGCGTGCAGCATCTGGCCCAAGAGGCTCGTATCCGGCAGGAAGCGGGAGGTGTCCCACACCGTGTCGCCCAGCGCCGGCAGCAGATCCGCCTGCATCAGGAAGGCCGCACCTTGGGCCGCCATCCCCGCCGCCAACAGGAGGATGAGCCAGCTGGTGACGGTGAAGAGATGCCGCAGCGGAATGCGCAGGAGGCCGAAATAGAGGAGCGCGCCGACCGCAGCACCCGCCAGAAAGCCCAACACGAAGCCGGCGCTGGACTGCGCCAGCGTGGTGCCATTGGCGGCGACGACGCCGTAAAGAAAGAGCACGAGCTCCGAGCCTTCGCGCAACACGGCAAGGCCCACGGCAATGGCGAGGACATGGAGCGGCCGCGCACCGGCGCGCACCAGCTTGCCGACATCGCTCGCCTCCACCGCCAGCTCACGCCCGTGACGCCCCATCCAGATGTTGTGCCAGCCCAGCATCGCCACCGCAGTGAAGAGCACTGCGGCATCGAAGAGCTCTTGGCCGATGCCGGAGAGCGCGTTGGCGATTTCCTCGGCAAAGGCTGCGACGAGGAGCGAGCCCGCGATGCCGGTACCGACCCCGCCCGCCACCCAAAGGCCTCGGCGCGGCACCCCCTGGCTTGCCGCCAGAACGATGCCGACGACAAGCGCGGCCTCGAGAACCTCACGAAAGACGATGAGCGCGGTCGCGAGCATGGCGGCTATTTGGCAATGATACGGCCTTGAGCCGTCGTCGGATTGAAATCGCCGAAGAAATCATAGGTGCCGGGATCGAGGGGCCCGATAAAGACGGTGATCTCGCCGCCCCCGGCCACGACCTTCTCGCGATGGAGGCTATGGCTCTCGAACTCCTCCGGGGTGCCGTCCAGGTTTTTGACGAGAAGCCTAAGCTTCACGCCGGCCGGAACCTGCAGCTCCGGGGGGTCGAAGCGGTGGTTCTTGATGGTGAGGGAAATCGGCGCGTCCTCGGCGAAAAGCGGCAGCACCATGCCGGCCCATCCCATCACGCCCGCGGCTCCAAGGACCAGACCCAACTGTTTGGCCGCAATGCCCATCGCCGTCCCAATTGCAATTGCGAAGCGTTCGCAATATAAGCTCGCCAAAGCCAGCTGGCAATAGGAAAAGAACCGCCTTCAAGCCTGATTTTCTTTTGGAAAACGAGCGCTTACGCCGTGGGGGTGGCACCCGGCGGCAGTCTCGCTCATGATCGCCGGGGCTGCGAGGGGAGCAACCCGATGACCGAAAGCGACGCCGTCCGCGCTGCCAATCTGGAGTTCTACCGCGCCTTCACCACGCGCGACATCAAGGGCATGGATCGCATCTGGGCGCGGAACGCGATGATCCTATGCACGCATCCGGGTTGGGTCCCTTTGTCGGGCCGCGCCGCGGTCATGGCGAGTTGGCGCAACATTCTCGCCAACCCCGACGCGCCCGCGGTGATGTGCCATGACGACATCGCCTTCCTCTACGGCGAGATCGCCGTGGTGCTGTGCGAGGAAGAGCTGAGCGGCGGCCACCTCGCGGCAACCAACGTCTTCATCAAGGAGGATGGCGACTGGCGCATCATGCACCACCATGCCAGTCCGATCCTCACCCGCGCGCTGCCGCAGCGGCGCCGCTCGGTCAATTAGCGCCCATCCATCGTTGGGCAGAATTCGGCATCTCACAAAGGCCGGCACTTCCACCACCGAGCGCCTAGAGACCTTTTTCGACCATCTCGACGAGCCGATGCCCGAGGTCATCGAGTTGTGCGCGTGGCGATCGGCGAAGCGGTCCGTCGATCATCAATATGGCAAGCCCATGCACAGCGGACCAAGCAAGGTACTCGGCGCCGGGACGGCGCGCCGCCGGCAACTCGCCCCCCTCGACCATTCGGTCCAACGCTGCGCCCAGGAGCTGGAACGGGTTGAGGCCGCTCTCTCCGGCCATCTCAGGATCGGCCGCGGTCGGCGCGTCGTCCAGCACCGCAAAAGCGGTGCGGAAGAGACCAGTCTCCTTCTGGGCGAAGCGCAGATAGGCGCTGCCGACGGCGCGCAACCTCGCGCGCGCCATATCCGCCGGAAGATCGCTTGGCGCGAGCGGCGAGAGCTCTTTCTCGATCGCGACCGCCAGCGCCGAGAGCGCCGCCGCGCGCACGCCGCGCAACAACTCCTGCCGGCTCGCGAAGTGGCGATAGGCGGCGTTGGGAACGACGCCCAGGCGCCGTGTCGCCTCGCGCAGCACCACCGCCTCGGGCCCGCCGACCCGCGCCAGCGCGATGCCGGCCTCGAGCAGCGCCCGCCGCAGGTCGCCATGCCGATAGGTGCGGCGGCGAGGCGGCCGTCGGCGCCCCTTCGAACGGGGCGCCCGCGGCTTTATGTGGACACTGTCCATCGATCTGCTATGCTCTTGTGTACAGCGTACACAAAGAGGAGAGGCCAATGCAAGTCCAACCCTACCTGCAGTTCGAAGGCCGCTGCGAGGAGGCCATCGCCTTCTATCGGCGTGCGCTGGGCGCCGAAACCGAGATGCTCATGCGCTTCAAGGACGCGC
>DATJAV010000151.1:0-7402 GCA_035515835.1 Allostellaceae bacterium | reverse complement strand
AGCCGCTCCATATGGATGTCGAGGTCGCCCTCATCGGCAATGAGGCAGACCGGGCTCTCGGTCAGGCGGTCGGAGCTGCGCACGTCCTTGACGGCATCGCCCAGCGTCAGCTTGAAGAGCGCGATGAGGCTGGCCAACGCGCCCTCGCTCTTGGCGTCGGGCTTCGCCGGCGTCACGCCGCCTTCGATCTTGGCGAGATCGGCGGCGCCCCGCGTCACCGACTTCAGCGGATGGTCCTTGAACTTGCCGATCGCCGGCATCCAGAACTCGTCGATGGGATCGGTGAGCAGCAGCACCTCGACGCCCTTGGCGCGATAACCTTCGAGCTGGGGGCTCCGTCGCAGCAGCGCCAGATCGTCGCCGGTGATGGTGTAGATCGCCTCCTGGCCCGGCTTCATCCGTCCGACATACTCCTCGAGCGCGACGAGGCCGTCGCTCGCCGTGCTGTGGCAGCGGATGAGCGGCAGCAGCTGCTCGCGATGCTCGAGGTCCTCGTAGAGGCCCTCTTTCAGCACCGCGCCGAAATTCTCCCAGAAGCCGACATAGTCCGCCTCCTTCGCCTTCTTCGCGAGCTCGCCCAGCGCGCGTTTGGTGATCTGCCCCCGCATCCTCGCCAGCATCGGATTGTTCTGCAGCATCTCGCGGCTGACATTGAGCGGCAGGTCCTCGCTGTCGACGATGCCGCGCAGGAAGCGCAAATAGGAGGGCAGCAGCTCCGGGCAGTCGTCGGTGATGAAGACGCGACGGACATAGAGCTTGACGCGCGGCTTCCGTTGCGGCTCGAAGAGATCGAAGGGCTTGGTCGCGGGCACGAAGAGCAGCATCGCATATTGCAGCGTGCCCTCGGCCTTGGCGTGAAGCGTGAGCCAGGGCTCGTCGAAGCTGTGCGCGACGTGGTGGTAGAATTCGCGATACTGCTCGGGGGTGATCTCCGATTTGGGCCGCGTCCAGAGCGCCGCCGCAGTATTGATCGTCGTCTCCTTGCCGCCCTCGGCGAGCACGATCGGCAGGGCGATGTGGTCGGAATAGGTCTTGACCACCTGGCGCAGCCGCGGCCCTTCGGCGTACTCGGTGGCATCGGGCAGGAGGTGGAGCGTGATGGTGGTGCCGCGCGACGGCTTCTCGGCCGGCTCCACGGTGAACTCGCCCCGGCCGTCGGAGACCCAGAGCCAGGCCTGCTCCTCGCCCGCCTTGCGCGACAGCACCTCGACTTTCTCCGACACCATGAAGGCGGAATAGAAGCCGACGCCGAACTGGCCGATCAGCGCCATGTCCTTGCGCTGGTCGCCCGAGAGCTGCTGCATGAAATGCGCCGTCCCGGAGCGGGCGATGGTGCCGAGATTCTCGATGAGCTCGTCATGGCTCATGCCGACGCCGTTATCGGCGACGACGAGGCGCCGCGTCTCCTTGTCGGGGGTAAGGACGACGCGGTATTCCGGGCCGTCGGCGGTGAGGTTGGGCTCAGTCAAAGCGAGGTAGCGCAGCCGGTCGCAGGCGTCCGACGCGTTCGAGATCAGCTCGCGCAAGAAGATCTGCTTCTCGCTATAAAGCGAATGGGCGACGATGTCGAGGAGGCGGCTCACTTCCGCCTGAAAGCTTCTCTTTTCGGACATGGGCTCGCTTGGCAGGGGTTGGACGAGGCTGGCGCAGAGATATGCAAGCTTTCCCGCCGTTGCAAGGGGAGGGGGAGGCTCCCCCCGCGGTACGCGTTTAGGCGAAGAGAGATCGTGCTAGACTGACGCCGCCATGAATTACGTCCACAAGGTCCTGCTCCCCGGGGAGCGGGTCGTCTACGAGACGGGACTGCACTGGCTCGTCTACGGCCGGGCCATCCTGTTGACCGTCCTCGCCGTGGCCTGCGCCATCGCCGCCGCCATGCTCTCCCAGGGCGCGACAGTGGCGGCGCTGGTCATCATCATCGCCCTCGGCCTCGCCGCGGTCCTCGCGTTCCTCGCCGCGCTCGCCTTCCTCGCGGCCGCCATCCGCCGCGCCACCACCGAGCTCGCGGTCACCGACCAGCGCGTCCTTTTCAAGCACGGCATCTTTTCGCGCCACACCGTCGAGATGAACCGCTCCAAGGTGGAAAGCGTCGATGTCGACCAGAGCTTGCTCGGCCGCATCTTCGGCTATGGCACGGTCGTGCTGCGCGGCACCGGCGGCTCGCTCGAGCCGATGGCGAATGTCGCCCATCCGCTGGCGCTGCGCAGCCACATCACCGTCGAGCCGGTGCGGCACGCCGCTAGCGCAAATTGAGCATCATGGCGACGCCGACGAGAAGGAGAGCGATGCCGATGACCTCGCGCCGGCGCGGGCGCTCCCGAAAGAAGAATCGTGAGGCGAGGAAGGTGAAGACCAGCTCGATGAGCGAGAGCGTCCGCACATAAGCCACGAGCTGGATCGTCATCGCCATGAACCACATCGCCGAGGCGGCGACGCCCACCGCCCCGGTGAGCGCCGAGAGCCGCCAGGCCGCGACGAACTTGCCGAGCTCGTCGCGCTCGCGCCAATAGAGATATCCGCCCATCAAAGCCGTCTGCAGCAGATTGGCCCAGAGCAGCGTGACCGCCGCGGGCATGACGAAGCCCGCTTCGCCGAGCGCCAGCGCCGCGGCGCGGAAGGCCACGGCAGCGACGCCGAAGAGCGCGCCCGAGGCGAGGCCGACGAGCGCCGGCCGCTCGCTCCAGCCGGCCAGGAGCGCGCGCCAGCTGAGGCCGCCGGTGAGCGAGATCAGCATCACGCCCGCCGTGCCGATGGCGACCGCCGCGGCCCCCCAGAGCGTGACGCGGTCGCCGAGGAAGACGAAACCGAAGATCGCCGCCTGGATCACCTCGGTCTTGGAATAGGCGACGCCGACGGCGAGGTTGCGGAAGCCGAAGAGATGGATGAGGCAGGAGGTGGCGACGATCTGCGCTACGCCGCCCAGCACCACCCAGCCGACGAAGGCGGCATTGGGCCTGGGCCAAGGGAAGCCGGCCAGCGCATGGAGGCCGATCACGTAGAGGATCACCAGCGGCGAGCCGAAGGCGAATCGCGCGAAGCTCGAGGCGTTGGTGCTGAGCCTGGCGCGGAGATGCTTCTGCAGCATGGTGCGCAGGTTCTGCAGGAAGGCGGCGGCGATGGTCAGCGGAATCCAGAGCGTCGTCACGCCGATGTCACCTCAGCTCGTAATCCGCCTGATCCTCGTAGATCGGTCCCGCCTTGGTGAGATAGCTCGCCACCAGACTGAATTTCTCGACGCGGAACGGCTCGGCGCGAAAAAGGGCGTGCTCGCTCAAGAACGCCTGGATCTTCGCGTCGCTGGCGTTGCGCAGGCGCGCGAGGCTGACATGGGGCGCATAGCGGCGGGTCTCGGGCTCGAGGCCGAGGCGCACCAGCGCGCTCTCGACCTTGTCGCGGAGATGGACGAGGGGCTCGCTCTTCTCGACCCCGGCCCAGAGCATGCGATCGGCAAAGCGACCGACGCCGGCCAGGGTGAGCGCGAAGGGCTTGGCGCGGAGCGGCAGCAGCGCCCCGTCGATGTCGCTGGCCAGACCCTCATCGACCTCGCCGATGAAGCGCAACGTCACGTGATAATTGCCGGGATCGACCCAGCGCGCGCCGGGGACACCGGCGGCGATCAGCGAGAGCCTGAGCTTCAGCTCCGGCGGCAGCGCGAGGCCGACAAAAAGGCGCAGCATGGGAGGAGCTTAAAGAAAGAGCGCCAGCACGCCGGTATAGCCGTAGATCCGATCATGGGCGATCTCGCCATTGCCGAAGAAGCCGGCGAGCGGGAAGTCGCCGAGCGCGTTCCTGATCATGGTCAGCTCCTGGTGCGGCTCGGCGAAGAGGCTCGGTCCGCGCGCGATGCAGCTGAAGTAGAGCCCGGCTCGCGGCGGACTCTGGGCGCGCCGCTTCAGGTCGCGCAGCATGCGCTCGAGATCGGCGGCGGCGCTCGAGGGATCGCGACGGCAGAAGAGCACGCGCTCGCCCGGCGCCACCCTGTGGGCGACGCCGAGCGACTGCTGCTTCATATCGATGGCGACGAGATTGCGTACGAGATAGTCGCCGGTGTCGGATCCCGCCACCGGGAACCCCGCGAAGATGAGACCGGCGACGCGGCGGAGATCGCGCGCAAGCGCCTCGCCGATATCCTCCTTGAAGACCTGTAGCGCGGGGCGGCCGTCGAGCGCCGCGATGACGTTGTCGCGCGCCTCGGTGATGCGATGGGTCGGGCCGATCGGCGAACAGCCTTGCGAAAGGCCGGTGATGACGGCGATCTCCGGCGCCAGCAGCACGCCTGATAGCCCGCCCTCGACGACGCGCCCGGCTACCTGCACCGGCGCTTCCGACGCCGCCGCCAACCCGCCCACCAGGTAGAGCGGCGCCGCGTGCGCCAACGCCGCCACCGCCGCGCCGATGCCCTCGTCGCGCGGGTCGCCGTGGACGATGCCGATCAGCGGCCGCACGCGCTCGAACCAGCCGTCCGTCGCTTGCAACGCCGGCGCCGCCGGCGTGAACAGGCGGAAGGCGTTCGGCGGCAGCGCCGCCACCAGCACCGAAATCGCCGGGGTCGCGAAATAGTCGCGCCCCGTGGCGGCGACCCCGAGCCCGACGCTCCCCGCCCAATCGGCGATTCGCGTGCGCTCGCGCAGGAAGGTCAGGATGCTGCCGAGATCGCCGGCGAGCGCATCGGTGACGTAGAGGAATCCGAGATTGGCGCCGGGCGGCAACGGTGTCAGGTGATCGGCGCACGCCTTGGCGACGCTCCCCCAGCTCTCGCCTTCGGCCTGCGCCGCGACGAACTGGCGCTGGATGACGCCGCTCATCCCGGCTCTCCCCGCTCCTGCACCAGCCGCGCGACCAAGGGCGCGATCTTGTCGGCGATGATCTCGGCACCCCTGGCGTTGGGATGGAGACCATCGGGCTGGTTGAGCGCCGGATCGGTGGCGACGCCGTCGAGGAAAAACGGATAAAGCGCCACGTCGTGCCTCTTCGCCAGGTCGGGATATATGGCGGCAAATTCCTGCTGATATTCGCGTCCCCAATTGGCCGGCGCCAGCATGCCCAGCAGCATCACCTTGGCGCCGCTCGCCTGGAAGCGCGTCAGAATCTTGTCGAGATTGGCATAAGTGAGCTTGGGATCGATGCCGCGGAGCGCGTCATTGGCGCCGAGCTCGACCAGCACGATGTCGGGGCGGTCGGCCAGCGCCCAGTCGAGCCGCGCCACGCCGTCCGCCGTGGTGTCGCCGGAGACGCCGCCATTCACCACCTCCGCAGCGATGCCGTGGGCGACAAGCCGCGCCTGTAGTCGTGCCGGAAAAGCCTGCTCCGGCATGACGCCATACCCCGCCGTCAGGCTGTCGCCGAAGGCGAGAATCTTCACCGGCGCGGCCACCGCCGCCGCGCGCGGCAAAAGCAGCGCGAGCAGAAGAAAGAGAGTGGACGAGATGCCGCGACGCCGGTTGACAAGCCCCGCCCGCGCGCCATATCGCCCGGGGATCGGTCGCCGGGGAAAAGCCGCGCCGGGTCGTTTTTGCGCCAAATGAGGTGTCATGCAGCTAGCGCCCCGTTCCGATGATCCGATGATCCTGCTCGAGGACGTGCATCTGACACTGGCGAGCGCGGCTGGCGCCGTCAATGTCCTGCGCGGCGTCTCGCTCCGCCTCGAGGCGGGTGAGAGCGTAGCGCTGGTCGGCCCCTCGGGATCCGGAAAATCGACCTTGATGATGGTGACGGGCGGGCTCGAGCGGCCGAGCCGCGGCCGCGTCGCCGTCGCCGGCACCGAGCTCGGCCCGCTCGACGAGGACGCACTGGCCCGCTTCCGTCGCGACACGATCGGCATCGTCTTCCAGTCCTTCCACCTCATCCCGACCATGACCGCGCTCGAGAATGTCGCCATTCCCTTGGAGCTCGCCGGCCGCGCCGACGCCTTCGCTGCTGCCGCCGCCGGTCTCGCCGCAGTCGGCCTGGCCGAGCGGGTCGGGCATTATCCAGGCCAGCTCTCCGGCGGCGAGCAACAGCGCGTGGCGCTGGCGCGCGCCTTTGCCGCGACGCCGAAACTGCTGCTCGCCGACGAGCCCACCGGCAATCTCGACACCGGCACCGGCCGCCACATCATGGATTTGCTTTTCGGCTTGAGCGTCGAGCGCGGCACCACGCTGCTCCTTATCACGCACGACCGCGAGCTGGCGCGGCGCTGCCACCGCATCGTCGCCATGGCCGACGGACGCGTCCTCGACGAAGACAAAAGCGCCGGCCTCGCCGTGCTCGGCGGCCGGTCCGGCTGAGATGGGGTGCTGCATGAGAAGTACGCGTCCGTCGACAGGCGCGCTGACGCGCGAAGCGCGCCTGTCGAAGGACGCACGATGGGCGTGCAGTCCGTCAGGGCACACCACACCATGACCGTGCTCCCCCTCCGCTGGGCGCGGCGCGAGTTGCGCGGCGGGTTGCGCGGGTTTCGCATCTTTGTCGCCTGCCTCGCCTTAGGGGTCGCCGTCATCGCCGGCGTGGGCTCGCTCTCGGCGACGGTGAATGCCGGGCTCCACAGCGACGCGCGCGCCATTCTCGGCGGCGATGTCGAGCTCCATCTCGTCCATCGCGCCGCCAGCGCCGAGCAGCGGCAATGGCTCGACGCTCGCGGTACCGTCTCCGCCGTCACCGAGATGCGCGCCATGGCCCGCACCGAGGACGGCGCCGAGCGCAGCCTGGTCGAGTTGAAGGCCGTCGATCACGCCTATCCGCTCTATGGCGCGGTGATGCTTGAGCCGGCGCAGGACCTCGATGCGGCCCTGGCGCGGCATGACGGCGAGTGGGGCGCGGTGGTGCAGCAGAGCCTGCTCGACCGCCTGAAGCTTCATCTCGGCGACAGCATTCATGTCGGCGATGCGCATTACCGGTTGCGAGCTGTGCTGACGCACGAGCCGGACGCGGGCGTCGAAACCATGGTGTTCGGCCCGCGGGTGATGATCGCCGCCGCCGCCTTGCCGGAGACCGGCCTCGTCCAGCCCGGCGCGCTGATCGGCTACGCCTATCGGCTGCGACTGGCGCCGGGCGGTAACGCCGGCGCCGTCATCGACGCGCTCAAGGAACGATTCCCCGACGCCGGATGGCGCATCCGCCAATTCGCCAACGCCTCGCCGACGCTGCAGCGGTTGCTCGATCGCGTCACCATATACATGACTTTGGTGGGCCTGACGGCGCTGCTGGTGGGCGGCGTCGGCGTCGGCAATGCGGTGAGGGGGTATCTCGGCGGCAAGGTCGCGACCATCGCCACCTTGAAATGTCTGGGCGCGCCGGGACGGCTCATCTTTGCGACATATCTCGCGCAGATCCTGGCGCTTGCCGCCTTCGGCATTGCGGTGGGGCTGATGCTGGGCGCGCTGACGCCGCTGGCGACAACGCCGCTGCTGCGCCATTTCCCGAT
>DATJAV010000150.1:0-17224 GCA_035515835.1 Allostellaceae bacterium | reverse complement strand
TCAGCCGCAATCCGCTCTACCTATCGCTGACGCTCGTCTACGCCGGCGTCGGAATCATCGCCAATTCGATTTGGGTTCTGCTCCTTCTCATCCCGGTTATCCTCATCATGAACAACTCTGTCATTGGCCGCGAGGAAGCATACCTCGCGCGAACCTTCGGTGATGAATACGAGCGCTACCGGAAGACCGTCCGACGCTGGCTGTGAGAGAACTCGAATACTCGCTGCCTAGATGAATGGAGGTCCACCGGCGGGACAGGCGCCGACAGGACCGAACGTTTGACCCTCAGCCGCGCTCTTGCCCTTCGCTGCGCAAATGCGGGTTCTCTGTCCGAGTGTGATGTCCCACACAATGGCAGAGGCCTGGAAGGGCTTAGGCTCCACTCCGCGGACAAGCATCCGTAGGGACCTCAGCAGAATCGCACATTGAAGCCTCGGCCCGGTAGCGACAGCCCGTTTATCGGCTGCTCGGTTCGCGACCACCTGCAAGAGGAGTGCGTCATGAGCCTCGACGAAAGACTGATCGGCGCGAAGCCAGGAGACGACCATCTGAGGGAAGAGCCGCGCCCACCTGACTACTGTCTTCGCGCAACGCTTCGAACGGTGGCGGGAAGCGCTGAAGGAGCGACGATCGATCGACGCGGCGTCCTTCACCTTCTTGCGCTTGCTGGCGAAGGAGGATCACACGCTGGCGTCGGCGGTCAAAGACGCCCGCCGCCTATCCTCCGTTCGGTCCCGACAGCGGCAGCACGCCCCGCGTCGCGCAAAAGTGCGTGAGCGGGCGCGCCTGGGTTCGCTTGCCGTCACGCTCGCGCCACCGTTCTGGGCTTGGCAATGGGATGCCGAGACCGGCAGCGCTTCGGGAACAGAGAGCGTCGATGGCAACGCCGGAACCATGTCGTACGACGCCTGGACCGGCGATAACGGCAAGGCAGCGTCAAGTCGGGTAGCGCTCGGCGGGTATTTCCAGCCGTTCGCCGATAACGGGATCATGGACATCAGCGCCAATCCGGCGATCAGTTACGATGCCGAGACATGGACGGTGCTCGACAGCGCCCATGCCGGCGGGTTCGTTGGGCTTTATGTCGGGGAGTACACGCTGCAAGGCGAGTTCGAGCAGGCGGTGATCGATCAACAGATCGATGTCACGTCCGTCGCGGGCGGCGGCCAGGGCTCGACATCCGGATACCCATTGTTTGGATCGACACCTGTCGACAGCAACCACTTCTATGAGATCTGGGTCTGGGCCGGAGGCGACGCGGAAGCAGACGGGTGGTCCCTGTTTTGGGGCAGCGCAGCGTTGTCCTATGGAAATCTGAGCGTCCCGTCTATTTCCGTCTACGCCTACTGAAAGCCTGAAATGGGACTGGGCGGGCGACGCGGGATCACCACGTCGCTTGCCCGCATCGGTGCGATGGCGCGTCCAAGGGACGGCAGCGTCGTGCCCGGCGGGACGCTGTCGTGGTCGTCCGGCGCGCAAACGGCGCCGCAGCCGACCCTAGGCTTCGGCAACAAGCGGCCCGCGCGTGGTGCTACAATTTGATCGCCGGGACCGGCTCTCCGTCTCGATTGGTATCCTTTGCTTGAACCAGCCCAAGAGGTGGGAAATGACAACCATCGCCGATGGCTTGAAGAAGTACGCCAACAAAAAGGACTTCTTCTCGCATATGAACGGAATCGCCCAGTTGTTCAAGATCAATAACTTTGACCAGGAGATCGACGGAAGTACGCTCGCGAAGATCGCCGCTTACTACGAGCAACACACGCATAGAAGGTTCGCGGGCGAGAAGCTACATGGAGGTAAGAGCATCAAATTCTCGCAGTTTGTCGCTTCGGCGGCTGAGCACGGGGGTAGCGCGACCGTTTGATGCTTGATTGGCTGTCCGGGGGCGCGGTGTGAGACGCTCATTTCTACCTGACTTTTGCGTTCTTCGGCCTGATCCTGATGCATGTCGCGGCGCTCTGTTCCAGCGTGACGGCGTGTTCGAAACGATGGCGTCCATATCGACTCACGACGAGCATGGACTGACGGAGCTTCCACGGAGGGCCCCCTCGGGGTGGCACTGCCTCGTGCGCTTGCTATGGTGCGCGCCGGTATTCTCGACGCCATCCACCAATATCCGAGGGAGTAGCATCGTGAAGCGAGGGATGAGCTATGTTCTGGCCGCGGCGCTGGTCGCGCTCATGTCGGCCGGTGTCGTTCAGGCGGCCAATCGTCCCTTCAAGCTGAAATCGCCGGCCTTTCGCGATGGCGCGAGGCTCCCGGACAAATTCGCGGGCAACGACAGGTCCAACCCGAATTGCGTCGGCGAGAACATCTCGCCGCCTTTGGCCTGGACCAACCCGCCCGAGGGCACCAAGAGCTATGCGCTCCTCATGATCGACCCTGAAGGCCGCATGGGCCTCGGCGTCGTCCACTGGGTCGCCTATGGCATCCCCGCCTCGGTGACGGGCTTCGCCGAAGGCGAGGTCAGCGGACCGTCGGACAAATATGTCGGCGGCAAGAGCACGCGCAACCTGCCGAGCTATTTCGGCCCCTGCACGCCGCCGGGCGATTGGCATCACTACACCTTCACGCTGATCGCCACCGACCTCGATCCCAAGGCGCTGCAGCCCGGCATGACGCGGGACGGGCTGCTGGCCGCGCTCAACGGCCACACCAAGGGAGCCGCGGGTCTCATCGGCCGCTTCAAGCACAAATAAGAGGAGCTGGGAGTTGGGTATCAGCAGTCAGGAACTCCTTGACTCCTCGCTCCTGATCCCCGACTCCTGATCGCCATGGGCGCCGATGTCCTCGTCAAGAACGCCTGGTATGTCGCCGGCCTCGCCGGCGAGTTTCCGCGGGCCGAGCTCAAAGGCCAAGTGATCGCCGAAAAGCCGATCGTGCTGTGGCGCACGCCTGAAGGGCGGGTGGTGGCTTTCGACGACCGCTGCTGTCACAAGCGGATGCCGCTCTCCGAGGGCCGCTTCATCGAGGGCGGGCTTCTCGAATGCGCCTATCACGGTCTCTGCTACGATGCGAACGGCCAATGCGTGCGCGTGCCGTCGCATCCCGACGGGCATATTCCGCCGCAGGCGCGACTCCGCCCCGTGCCGGTGATCGAGCAGGATGGCCTCGTCTGGGCGTGGCCCGGCGACCCCGCGCGCGCCGAGGGGCTTCGGCCGCCGCGCCTCCCCGAGCTCGACAGCCCCGGCCGGGACACCGCCGATGTCGCCGGGCCCATGCCGGTGCCGGCAAATTCGCTGCTGCTGATCGAGAACCTGCTCGACATCACGCATTTCTATCCGCTCCATGACGGCAACATCGGCGATGTCGAGAACAGCCGCATTCCAGTGAAGCTCGAGGAGGGCGTCAGCGATGGCAACGCCTATGTCGGCACCGTGCGCGAGGTGCGGGGATATCGGCAGCCGCCTTACCTCGAGGAATATTTCGGCTATGACGTCGTCGACCGCACCCACACCCATTTCCTGCTGAGTCCCGGCATCACCCGGGTCGAGATGCGGGTCTGGCCTGCCGGCAAGTTCGGCGAGGCCGCCAGCGAGCGCAACTACGTCATCGTCCACACCCACACGCCCATCGACCGGCGCAACCACGTCTGGCACTTGATCATCAACATGCCGAAGGGCCAGATGTGCAAGAGCGATCCTGCGCGGAGCGCGATTGCGCGCTTCGTCGAGACCTTTCCCAGCGTCATCGCCGAAGACCGGTGGGCGCTGGAGAAGCAGCAGCGCATGTTCGACTTCCCCGATGACGGCTATGCCGAAGTCTTCCTCCGTCCCGACGCGGCAATCCGCCGCGCGCGTCTGATGCTGCGACGCCTCGAGCGTGCCGAGGCGCCCGATGGCGCCAAGAACGTAGCGGCAGAGTGAGGGGAGGCACCATGCTCAGCGACGCCAACTGCGTCTTTTGCAAGATCGTGGCGAACCAGATCCCGAGCTTCAGGCTCTATGAGGATGCCGAGACGCTGGCTTTTCTCGACATCAACCCGGTGCATGACGGGCACGCGCTGGTCATCACCACGTCGCACTATCCGACCGTGTTCGAGATCGAGCCGGAGGCCTTCGCGGCGGCGGCGCGCACCACCGTCAAAGTCGCAAAAGCCGTCTACGCAGCCGTGACGCCGGACGGAATGAACCTGGTGCAATCCAACGGCGCGGGCGCGGCGCAGTCGGTGCCGCATTTCCATATCCACGTCCTGCCGCGGCGGATGAACGACGGCTTGCTGGTGAACTGGACCTTGAAGCCCGGCGACATGACGCGGCTGGCTGAGATCGCCGAGCGAATTCGCCAGCACTTCTGATCAACAAAAGGAGAAGCTACCGGGTGCGGCGCGCGAGGGGCACGTCGGGGAGCGTGCGCGCGTTCTCAACGATGCGCACAACAAGCCGTTCGCTCCGGCCGCGGATCTCGATCTCCTGCGCCGGCACCGCGGCGCCGAGGTCGAGGCCGGCTTCGCGCAGCACTGTCTCGGAGAGGACGAGCTGCGCGCCGAACTCGCGCGTCAGGCTCTCGAGCCGGCTTGCGGTGTTGACCGTGTCGCCGACCGCGGTCAGCGAGACGGCGCGGCCATACCCCATCTCGCCGACGATGGCGGGGCCGGCATGGATGCCGATGCCGATGCGGAGCGGCTCGGGGAGGTCATGGGCGAGCGCGTCGTTGAGATGATCGAGGCGGAGCGCCATCGCCCGCGCCGCCGCTACCGCTTCGCGGCAGCCCGCGGCGAGACCGCGGTCGAGGCCGAAAAGCGCCATGACGCCGTCGCCGATGAATTTGTCGATGTGGCCGCCTGCAGCCTCGACCGCCTGGCCCATCTCGGCGAAGTACCGGTTCAAGAGGAAGACGAGATCATAGGGGAGCTTCCGCTCGGAAAGACGGGTGAAGGCGCGGAGATCGGCGAAGAGGATGACGGTCTCGCGCTCGCTGCCTTGGAGGTAGCGGGGGCGCCCGAAGCCGTCGCTCGCTTGCGCCGTCGCCGGCAGAAGCGGCGTCACGCGGAGATCGCCCGCGGGGCGCAGCTGGCAGGCGAGACGGACATCGGGGGCGGCGCCGACGCGCTCCAGCACGCGTTTCTCTTCGAGATCGGCGGGCGGTATCGCCGAGGCGGGGCCCTCGACGCGGATGCGGCAGGTGGAGCAGCGGCCGCGCCCACCGCAGACCGAGGCGTGCGGGATGCCGGCGAAGCGGCTCGCCTCGAGCACCGAAAGGCCGCGAACGATGGCGATGATCCGGCCGGAGGGATATGTCAGACGAATGAGTCCGCGGCGGCGCTCCAGCACGCGGCGGATGCCGCGCGCCAACAGCACGCCCAGCAGCGCCGCGGCGAATCCCGCGCGCGTGCCGAGCGCCACGCGGCCGAGGATGACGAGATCGGCAGGTGCGGCGCGGGGATGGTTGCTCTGCGTCTGGGCCACCCACGCCGGATCTTGGGCGCGCCGCATCACCTCGCGGCCGCCTTCGGCGTAGCCGAGGATGGCCAAGGTCGGCAGCAGCAAGGCGGCGGCGAAGAGCAGGGGCTGCCAGCGCGCATACCAGGGCTTGACGCTGAGCCAGAAGCGCAGGCCGATCATGGCATGGAGCCAGGCGACGAGGAGCACGGTGAGCTGCAACACGCCGCGCGCGGGACTCGCCACCCAAAACGTCAGCAGCACGGTGTCGTAATAGCCGTAATCGGCGCCGAACCAGGTGTCGCCGCCGCGCGTCGATATGACATGCTCGGCGAGCAGGAACGGGATGCAGAATCCCAGCACGAGCTGCGCCGCTTCGGCGAACGGCATTTTGAGCGAGCGGCGCTGCCAAAGCGCCCAGAGCGCCAAGGCGTAATGGACCGCAAAGGCGCCATAAAGCAGGAACGTCCCGGTCGGGCTCGCCCAGACGTGATAGATGGAGCGCAGCGCGTCGTCCATCGCATCGACGGAGACGAGGCCGAGGCTGTGATTGACAAAATGGGTTACGACATAGGCGAGCATCACCAGCCCCGAGGCCAGCCGCGCCTGCCGGATCACCCGACCCTCCGATCCCGCTCCATGTCGCCTCGCCTAACACGGCGAAGCGGGTGGCGTCAAAGCACGACCAAGGCAGTACCCCTTGCCCCTCCCGCGGTGCGGGAGAGGGGATGTCTTCTTTCGGCTCCTCCGGCGCGCTTGCCGCTGCCCGTGGAAGGTGTAGAGTTGTCGGGGAACCTGTCGCCGCGAACGGCAGAGGACTCATCCTCGCCGGGGCAGGCTTGGGGAGGTGCCAGATGTCGGGCTCGCTATCAGGCGCGATGAGGGCGTCGCTTGCCGCGCTGGGCGCGGTTCTGCTGGTTGCGTCCGCGGCGGGCGCCGCGGAGACGCACAACGGGCCCGGCGTCAGCGACACCGAGATCAAGCTCGGCCAGACCATGCCCTATAGCGGGCCGGCCTCGGCCTATTCCTCGGTCGGGCTCACCGAGCTCGCCTATTTCAAAATGCTGAACGAGCAGGGCGGCGTCAACGGGCGGAAGGTGACCCTCATCTCGCTCGATGACGGCTACAGTCCACCCAAGACGGTGGAGCAGACCCGGCGCCTCGTCGAGAGCGACAACGTCCTCGCCATCGTCGGCTCGCTCGGCACCGCCTCCAACTCCTCGATCGAGCGCTATTTGAACGAGCACCAAGTACCGCAGGTCTTCATCGCGACCGGTGCCACCAAATGGGGCGATCCCCGGCACTTCCCGTGGACGATGGGCTGGGCGCCCAATTATCAGCTCGAGGCGCGCATCTACGCCCGCTACGTCCAGCGCCACGTCGCGCACCCGCGCATCGCCGTCCTCTACCAGAACGACGATTACGGTAAGGATTACGTGAAGGGCTTCCGCGACGCGCTCGGCGACGAGGCGGCGAAGGTCATCGTCGCCGAGGCGAGCTACGAGGTCACCGACGCTACCGTCGATTCGCAAATCCTCGCGTTGCAAGCCTCCGATGCCAATGTACTCTTCAACGTCAGCACGCCGAAATTCGCGGCACAATCCATCCGCAAAGTCGATGACCTCGGCTGGCATCCGCTGCAGATCATCAACAGCGTCGGCTCCTCCACCGGCGCGGTGATGAAGCCGGTGGGCTTCGAGCGCGTGCAAGGCCTCATCTCCGCCCACTACCAGAAGGA
The DNA here is from genome assembly GCA_035515835.1 of Allostellaceae bacterium. Taxonomy (GTDB): domain Bacteria; phylum Pseudomonadota; class Alphaproteobacteria; order ATCC43930; family CGMCC-115725; genus DAHUYF01. The sequence continues at coordinate 10,102 of DATJAV010000150.1, read as the reverse complement.
CGCGACCGATCCGCGCTGGCGCGACGATCACGGCATGAAGGAGTATCTCGCCTTCATGAAAACGCGCCTGCCGCAACTCGATGTCTCCGATGGCGGCACCTATACCGGCTACAACACGGCGCGAACGGTGGTGCAGGTGTTGAAGCAATGCGGCGACGATCTGACGCGCGAGAATTTCATGAAGCAGGCGGCGAGCCTCCACGATCTCGCTTTGCCGATGCTGCTGCCGGGGGTCAAGCTCAACACCAGCCCGACCAATTTCTTCCCGATCAACCAGATGCAGCTCGTGCGCTTCGAAGGCAACGGCTGGGTGCTCTTCGGCGACGTCCTCGACGGGACGTGAGCGGGCTACTCCGCGGCGGTCACCGGTTGGACGAGGGGGGCCGGGCAGCGCTAGATTGCACAATGCGTGTATAAGCGTGGTGCGTCCTTTTCATGCGCCCTTCGGGCGCAGGCTCCGGATGAGGGAAATTCGTGAATTGCATCGGCAATTCGGGCTAACGTCAAACCTAGTTCTACCTCATCTTGAGCTTGCGCAGCGCGCCTGTCGAAGGGCGCACCCCGAGGTCATGCAGCGCACATCGAGGAGACGTTGATGAATGCGCCTGTCCTGCGCAGGAACACCGAGACGCCCGCCGTCATCGACGCGCTCCGCGCACGCTTCGGCGAGCGGCTCTCGACGGCGACGGCGGTGCGCGAGCAGCATGGCAAGGACGAGAGCTATCACGTGCCAGTGCCGCCCGATGCCGTCGTGTTCGCGCACTCGACCGCGGAGGTGGTGGAGATCGTCACGCTTTGCGCCGCGCACAAAACGCCGGTCATTCCTTTCGGCACCGGGACATCGCTCGAAGGCCATGTGGCGGCGCTCGCGGGCGGCATCTCGATCGATCTCTCGCAGATGAACCGCGTGCTGCGGGTCAGCGCCGAGGATCTCGACTGCACCGTCGAGGCGGGGGTGACGCGGAAGCAGCTCAACGAGTATCTCCGCGACACCGGCCTCTTCTTCCCGATCGATCCCGGCGCCGATGCGAGCCTCGGCGGCATGACGGCGACGCGCGCGTCGGGCACCAACGCGGTGCGCTACGGCACGATGCGCGAGAACGTGCTGGCGCTCACCGTGGTGCTGGCCGACGGGCGCGTCATCCGCACCGCGCGCCGGGCGCGAAAATCGGCGGCGGGCTACGACCTGACGCGGCTTTTCGTGGGCTCGGAAGGGACGCTGGGCGTCATCACCGAAGTGACGCTCCGCCTTTACGGCATACCCGAAGCGATCCTGGCGGCGGTCTGTCCCTTTCCCTCGGTCGAGGCGGCTGTCGACACGGTCGTCGCCACGATCCAGGCCGGCGTGCCGGTGGCGCGGATCGAGCTGCTCGATGCCAAGCAAATGGCCGCCGTCAACAAATACGCGAAGCTCAATTATGTCGAGGCGCCGACCCTCTTCTTCGAGTTCCACGGCACCAAGCGCGGCGTCGAGGAGCAAGTGGCGCAGGTGAGGGAGTTCGCTGCCGACCGGGGCGCCGGCGAGCTCCGCTGGGCGGCGACGCCCGAGGAGCGCTCGAAGCTCTGGCAGGCGCGGCACGATGCCTATTACGCGGCGCTCGCCATGCGCCCCGGCGCCAAGGGCTGGGCGACCGATGTCTGCGTGCCGATCTCGCGCCTTGCGCAATGCATCGCCGAGACCAAGCGCGACCTCGACCAGTCCTTCGTCACCGCGGTGCTGGTGGGACATGTCGGCGACGGCAATTTCCATCTCGCCTTCATCCTGGACCCGGACAAGCCCGAGGAGCTCGCCGAAGCGACGCGCATCAACGACCGCATGATCGAGCGCGCCATCGCCATGGACGGCACCTGCACCGGCGAGCACGGCGTCGGCTACGGCAAGATGGATTTCCTCGTCGCCGAACATGGCGAAGCAGTCAGCGTCATGCGCGTGCTGAAGAAGGCGCTCGACCCCGACAACATCATGAACCCCGGGAAGATCGTTCGCGTCTAGCGCGTCACTCCTTGCGCTCGGGATAGCGGATCGCCTCGATCTCGAGCTCGACCTCGCCGGCCGGGCGGCGCCAGATGACGAGATCGCCAACGCCGGCCCCGGTCAAGGCGCGCGCCAAGGGCGAGACCCAGCTCACCTTGCCGTGCTCGGCATCGGCCTCGTCCTCGCCGACGATGGTGAAGCGGTGGTGGGCGCCCTGGGCGTCGCGCACGCTGACCTCGGCGCCGAAGGCGACCTCGTCCTTGGGCTGCTGCGCGGGATCGACGGCGATGGCTCGCTCGAGCCGCGCCTCGAGGTAGCGGACGTCGCGCGCGACATGAGCGAGGCGCAGCTCTTTCGCTGGACCGTCCGGCTCGGTGGCAAGACGCCGGTGCTCCTCCTGAGCCGCCGCCAGGCGCTCCTCGAGCAGCTGGTGGCCGCGGCGCGTGACATAGTTGGGGTGCGGACTTTGCGGCAGCTCCGGCAGGGTATCGGCCGCGGCATCGGTATCGTTCTCGCTGACAAAGGCGCGACTCATGGGCATTCTCCCAACGCAGCAGGCGGGCGCGGCGGATATTGGAGAGGCAACGACGGGGCGCCCGCAGGGTTCCCTGGCAACGGACGGAGGATGAACGCATGGCGTTCGACCGGCGCATCGAGCTCATCACCGGCGACATCACCAAGCTCGCGGTGGACGCCATCGTCAACGCCGCCAACAGCTCGCTCCTGGGTGGCGGCGGGGTCGATGGCGCGATCCATCGGGCGGCGGGTCCGGAGCTTTTGGCCGAGTGCCGCAAGCTCGCGGGTTGCGCCGTCGGGCAAGCGAAGATCACGGCGGGGCACCGCCTCCGCGCGCGCCATGTGATCCACGCCGTGGGCCCGGTCTGGCGCGGCGGCAGCGCCGGGGAAGCGGAGCTTCTGGCGAGCTGCTACCGCGCGAGCCTCGGGGTCGCGGTCGATCATGGGCTGCGGTCCATCGCCTTTCCGGCGATTTCGACCGGCGCTTACCGTTTCCCGCCGGAGCGGGCCGCCAAGATTGCCGTCAACGAGACGCATCGTTTCCTCCTTGCCGATGCGACCATGGAGCGAGTGATTTTTGTCTCCTTCGACGTCGAAACCGACGCGCTCTACCGCCGGGAGTTGGGACGCGACTAGTCGAGCCGCTTGTTGTCCAGATCCTTCGCCAGCTTTTCGCTTTCGCTCTGCTCCTTCTTGCGCTCTGCCTTGCTGCGCCCGAAACGGGGGCGGTTGGCCGCCGCCTTCTCCTCGGCTTCGCGGCGCCGGCGCTGCTTGCGATACTGGTTGAGATTGACGAGGTCAGCCATCGCGGCCTCCTGAAGACCTCTCGGGCGTGCTAGGCTGCGCCTCGCCCGGGAGAGGTTTCTTGCGCAAAGCGGCAATCTTCTTCGCCATCCTCGTTGTCCTCGTCGTCGCCGCTCTCGGCCTCGCGCCCCCGTTCGTCGATTTCGAGCACTTCAAGGGCCCGATCGTCGCGGAGCTCGCCAAGCGTACCGGGCGCAAGGTCGAGCTCTTGGGGCCGATCAGCGTTACCCTGCTGCCGCGACCGGCGCTTACGGCTCGCGACGTACGCCTGGCCAACCCGCCCGATGCCGCCGCTCCCGACATGTTACGGCTCCGCGCGCTCGAAGTGAAGCCGGCGCTGCTCCCGCTGCTGCGGGGCCGCTTCGAGATCGCCAGCGCGACCCTCCTCGAGCCCGAGCTCGACATCGAGCGGCTGCCGGACGGCACCCCCAACTGGCGGCCTCCGGCCGCAGCGCCGCCGGCTCGAACCGCGGGCGCCGCTCCGTCCGGCGGCTCGCCCCCCGGCAGCGCCTTCGCCGGCTTCGCCGTCGATCGCGTTTCGATTCAGAACGGCGCCATCATCGACCGCACCCGCGGTACCGCCGAACGTTTCGAACACATCAATGCGCGCATCGCCGTCGATCCCGCCAGCGGGCACGCTGCGGCGCAAGGGAGCTTGGTGGCGCGCGGCGCCGAGGTCGGCTTCGAGATCGACAGCGGGCGGCTCGATGCCGCCGAGCTGCCGCTGCACCTCACCGTCATCACCGTGCCGACGGCCAAGCTCGAGCTTGATGCGCGGCTGACGGGGCCGCTCGACGACCGGCACGTCACCGGCCAAGTGAAGCTCAGCGCCGATGACGCGCGCTCGGCCCTGTCGACCTTCGCGCGCTACGCCGCGCCTGCGGTCGCGGCGCAGCCCCTGGCGCTCAGCGCCGACATCGACGGCACGCTGCAGCGGCTCGTGCTCGATCACCTGAAGCTCGATCTCGGTCCCGCGCATGGCGAGGGCCGCCTCCAGGTCGAGCGCTCGGCGACACCGGTAGTGAACCTCGCGCTTTCCTTCTCATCGCTCGATCTCGACCATTGGCCGATGCCACGCCGCGCCGCATCCGCGCTGTCGCTCATCGCCGGTGCCGAGGCTGCGACGCCGCCACCGGCCGCGACCGAGTCGCTGCCGGACATCACGGCAAAGATCCAGCTCGGGGCGGACACCATGCTATGGCGCGGCGGCCTCATCCGCGACGCGCGGCTCGCTTTCATTCTGATGGATCGCCGCATCTCCGTGAGCCGGCTGGCGGCGTCGCTGCCGGGCGGCGCCGATGTCACGCTGAGCGGCGTGCTCACGCCCGCCGCGGCCGGCCCTTCCGCTCAGGGGATGATCGAGGCGAAAGCCGACGACCTGCGCGGCTTGCTGGCGTGGCTCGGCACTAGCGCCGACACCGTGCCCGCGGACCGGCTGCGCCAGGCGGCGCTCTCGAGCCGGTTCACGCTCGCCGGCAACCGCATCGATCTCGGCCCGGTCGATGCCACCGTCGACGGCACGCGTCTTGGCGGGGCGGCGACCGTGCTGCTGCGCGCGCGGCCCGGGCTCGGCATCAGGGTCGTCGCCGACCGGCTCAACCTCGATGCCTATCTGCCGGTACCTGTCGCTGCACCGGAGCGCTCGGGAGCGACGGTGGGCGACGCGAAAAACCAGGCGCCTGCCACCTCGGCGGCGCACCTTCTCGACGCATTCGACGCCAACATGGATGCCCGGGTCGAGGTGCTGACCTGGCGCGGCCAGCCCTTGCGCGACGTGCATCTTGCCGGCTCGCTGCAGACGGGCGAGCTCTCGGTCCGCGAGCTCAGCGTGGCCAACGCCGGCGGCGCCAACGCCACGCTGAGCGGCGTCGTCGACGGCATCACCACCAAGCCCAGCGGCCAACTGGCCTTCGATATGCGGGGACCCGAGTTCGAGCGCGCGCTGCGCTTGGTCGCGCCCTCGCTTGCCGCGGGGCGAAGCTATGGCAGCTTCAATATGGGCGGCGGCCTGCAATATGACGGCGCCAAGGTCACGCTCGATGCCGAGCTGCAGCTCCTCGACGGGCATGTGCGTCTCGCCGGCGAAGTCGGCGAGACCAGCAGTGCTCTCGATCTCACGCTGGATGCCGATGACCCGAGCTTTCAGCGATTGGTGCAGAGCTTCGATCCGTTCTACCAGGCGGCCGGGGGCGATCCGGGACCGATCAAGCTCAGCGCCCACGTCACCGGCGACCGGCATCATCTCAAGGTCGAGCCGCTCGCGCTCGCCATCGGCGAAAGCAGCCTCGACGGTACGCTCGGCATCGAGCTCGGCGCCGGGCGGCCGCATCTCGCGGCCAATCTCAACATCGGCGACTGGGCGCTCGATCGGCTGCTGCCGGTGCGGCAAAGCGCGGCGCTGGAGGGTGCATCATTCGCCGGCACGGGGATCGTGCTGGCGCAGGCCCGCCTTGCGCCGCCGATTCTGGGGGAGAGCTGGTCTGCCGCGCCGATCGATCTCGGCGCCATGAGCCTTGCCGATCTCGATCTCACTTTGGCGGGCCACAGCTTGAGCTACGGCCGTTTGCGGCTCGACCAGCCCGCGCTTCAAGCGTCGCTGAGCGACGGCAAGCTCACGGTGCAGCGCCTGACCGGCAGCCTCTTCGGCGGCAGCCTCGAAGCGAGCGGCAGCGCCGATCAGACGCTCGCGCTTGCCGGGCACGTGGCGATTGCCAATGCCGATCTCAAGGAGGCACTGGTCGACGCCGCGAGCCTCGCACTGGTCGATGGGCGCTTCGACGTCGATGCGACACTTGCCGCGAGCGGCAAGAGCCCCGCCGAACTCGTCGCGCATCTCTCGGGCAAGGGGACCCTCAAGGGGCACGACGGGAGCATCGGCGGCGTCGACCTCAAAGCGGTCGACGATGAGCTCAAAGCACATCCCGCCGATCTCTTCACGCTGCTGAAGAGCGCCGGCGGTGGCCGCACTGCTTTCTCGACGCTCGGCGGCGACGTCGCGGTGGCGGATGGGGTCGCCAAGAGCGACGACATCCGGCTTGTCGCCGATGGCGGCGACGTGCAAGCGATGCTCGACTTGAACCTGCCGCAATGGACGATGATGGGACAGGTCGCGTTCCGCCCGGCCGCCATTCCCGACGCGCCGCCTCTGGTCATGCGCCTCGAGGGCCCGATCGATCAGCCCCGCACCGTCTTCGAGGTGAATGCGCTGGAGCAATACCTCGCCCAGCGCCAACCCGACGCGAAGACTCCGGCCCGTCCGTAGGAGCATTGCGTGAAACCATTTTAGCGCAGAGGTCGCGGAGGATGCGTAGGGACGCTGAGGTTTATCTCTTCATCCTGCGGTGAGAAAGATCAGGACTGGCACTTGGCGCCCTATCTCAATCTCACCGCCTTGCCGCCTCCCCATCATCTTCTCTTCGCGAGGGGCCGAGCTCGCCACCGCGGTAGCCCTCGAGAACGAGGAGGCGGAGCGCGCTCGAGAGACTGCCGTCTCGCGCCGCGTCGACGCTGCCGATCAACGCGTTGAGCGAGAGACCGCGGCGACGCGCCAGCCGGCGCAGGTCTTGCCAGAACGCATCTTCCACGGTGACGCTCGTCGCATGCCCGGCAATCGTGACCGAGCGCTTGCGGATGCGGTGCGGCATGTCACTCCGGACCGATCATGGCGCTGGGGCGCACCCAGAGGTCGAAGTCCGCGGCGCTCACATAGCCCAAGGCCAGCGCGGCCTCCTTGAGCGTCATGCCCTCGGCATGCGCCTTCTTTGCGACTGCGGCGGCTTTGTCGTAGCCGATATGCGGGCTGAGCGCCGTCACCAGCATCAGCGAGCCGGCGAGGAGCGTCTCGATGCGGCGCCGGTCGGGTTGGATGCCGGCGACGCAATGGTCGGTGAAGCTCCGCGCCGCATCGGCGAGGAGTCGGATCGATTGCAGCAGGTTCAAGATGATCACCGGCTTCATCACGTTGAGCTCGAGCTGGCCTTGGCTGCCGGCGATGGTGATGGTGACGTGATTGCCCATCACTTGCGCCGCCACCATGACCAGCGCTTCGACCTGGGTCGGGTTGACCTTGCCGGGCATGATCGAGGAGCCGGGCTCGTTTTCCGGCAGATGCAGCTCGCCGATGCCTGAGCGCGGGCCCGAGCCCATGAGGCGGATGTCGTTGCCGATCTTGGTGAGCGAAGCGGCGACGACGTTGAGCATCCCCGAGACCTCGATCAGCGCGTCATGGGCGGCGAGCGCCTCGAATTTGTCGTCGGCGGAGACGAAGGGGAGACCGGTCAGCGCCGCAATCGCGGCGGCGACGCGCTCGGCAAATCCCCGCCGCGTATTGAGGCCCGTGCCGACGGCGGTGCCGCCTTGCGCCAGTGGATAGAGCCGCGGCAGCGTCGCCACGATGCGCGCGAGCCCGAGCTCGATCTGGCGGGCAAAGGCGCCGAATTCCTGGCCGAGCGTCACCGGCGTCGCGTCCTGAAGGTGGGTTCGGCCGGTCTTGATGATCGTGGCGAACTCATGCGATTTCGCCGCCAGCGTGGCATGGAGGTGGCGGAGCGCCGGCAGCAGGCGGTGATGGATCTCCGTCGCCGCGGCGATGTGCATGGCGGTCGGAAAGCTGTCATTGGAGGATTGCGCGAGATTGACGTGGTCGTTGGGATGGACCGGCGCCTTGGCGCCGCGCGCCGCTCCTAGGAGTTCGTTGGCGCGGTTGGCGATCACCTCGTTCATGTTCATGTTGGTCTGAGTCCCCGACCCCGTCTGCCAGACCACGAGCGGGAACTCATCGTCATGGCCGCCGGCGACGACCTCGTCGGCGGCGGCGATGATCGCCTGCCCTAGCCGCGGCGCGAGATCGCCTTGTGCCATGTTCACCTCAGCCGCCGCCTTTTTCTCGATCGCCAGGGCGCGGATGAGCGCCATCGGCATGCGCTCGTCGCCGATGCGGAAATGCGCGAGCGAGCGCTGGGTCTGCGCGCCCCAGTAACGCTCGGCCGGAACCTCGATCTCGCCCATGCTGTCGCGCTCGCGGCGGGTCGTCTTGTCGGCCATGGCACGCTCCTCTTTGCGCTTAACGCGCGCTTAATATGGCGCGGCTCAAGATCGAGGACGAGGCTGACGATGAATGTCAATGAAGTCCTTCGGTTGGCGATCGGCGAGAAACGCTGCGTGCGGCTACGCGTCGCGGGGAAGGAGCGGCGCGTATGCCCGCATGCGCTGGGGTTGAAGGACGGCCACCCTCGGGTCCTCGCTTTTCAATACGCGGGCGCCAGTTCCTCCGGCTTGGCGCCGGGCGGGCACTGGCGCGCCTTCTTCGTCCATGAGATCGAGCAGGCAAGCTTCATCGATGGTCCCTGGTGCACCGGTGGAAATCTGGTCGCCAAATTGGAAGCAATGCTCGACCACGTCGAGTACCAGGTGAAATAGCCGTCAACCGACGGCCGAGAGCCGAAAGCCGAGGGTTTTGTTCTTCTGCTCATGCACCAGCAGCCAGCGCTTGCGCTCGAGGCCGCCGCCATAACCGGTGAGCGAGCCGTCGGCGCCGATCACGCGATGACAAGGCAGCACGAGGGAGATCGGATTGGCGCCGTTGGCGGCGCCGACCGCGCGCACCGCCTTCGGCACGCCGAGCCGCGCCGCGAGCGCGCCGTAGCTTTCGGTCTCACCGGCAGGAATGTCGGGAAGCGCCTGCCAGACGGCGCGCTGGAAGGGGGTGCCGGCGATCCGTCGCGAGACCGCGCCCAGCGCATCGACTGCGCCGGCGAAGTAATCCGCCAGCGCACGGCGCGTGCCTGTGGGCGCCGGCCCCGGCGCGATCGCCACCGGACCATAAAGGCGGCGCATCATGCCGCTGAGGCGCGCCTCGAACTCCTCCCAATCGAGGGCGCAGAGCCGGCCCTCTTCGTCAGTGACCAGGAGCGCTATGCCGATCGGCGTCGTCGCGCGATCGAGGCGGAAGCGGTGGGCTTGTGACGCTTGCATCGATGACCTCGCGGGGGGCTGGGGAGCGGTGTTGAGACGACCAGAGATGGACGGCGGCGTAGGCGCGCCATGGGCGCCAGCGCTCGGCGCGCGCCAGCAATGTGGCCGGGGTGGGGCGCTTGCCGTCGGCATCGGCCATGGCGCGAGCGAGGCCGATATCCGCCGCGGGAAAGGCGTCGGGTTCGCGCATCTCGCGCATGGCGATGTATTGCGCCGTCCATTCGCCGATCCCCGGGAGCGCGCGCAACCGCTCCACCGCCGCCTCGAGGCTCTGGCGGGGGCCGAAGAGGCGGGGATCGGCCGCGACCGCGGCGGCGAGCGCGTTGAGCGCGCGGGCGCGCGCCGCGGGCATGCCAAGCGCGGCGATGTCTGCCGCCGCGAGCCGCGCCGGCGTCGGAAAGACATGCGTGAGACCGGGCTCGGCGCCGAGGTCTGGCGGCAGCGCTTCGCCGAAGGCCCGTACCAGCTTCCCGGCGAGCTTCGACGCGGCGGCGACGGTGATCTGCTGGCCGAGGATGGCGCGCACGGCGATCTCGAAACCGTCCCAGGCGCCGGGCACGCGCAAACCCGGCCGCGCCTCAACCAGCGGCGTCAGCGCCGAATCCTCGCGCAGATGCTGCGCAATCGCCGTGGGATCGGCAGAAAGATCGAAGACGCGGCGCAGCCTGGCGATTATTGTCGGGAGCGCCGTCAGGTCGGGAAAGCGCAAGGTGACCGCGAGGCGATTGCCGTCGGCCCGAGCAACCGATACCACGCCCTGTGCCTCGCCCAAGGCGATGCTGCGGTGATACCGCCCGCCTGCCACCGTTTCGACGCCGGGGATGGCGCGCGCGG
>DATJAV010000149.1:0-2907 GCA_035515835.1 Allostellaceae bacterium | reverse complement strand
CACCGTGGTGAGCGCCCCGCCCACTTCATGCAAGAGCTCCAACGATACCGCCGTCTCGCCGCGCCGATCGTCGCCCGAGGCAACCGCCAGCCCCGACCAGGCGCCTTCGAGCCAGTCCGCCTTGTTCGGGCGGTAGCTCTTCGCCGTCTCGAACTCGGCTTCGAGCCGGGCGGTGAAATCCTTCACCACCTTGTCGGCCTCGGCCTCGGTGATGAGGCCTTCCTCGATCAGGCGCCTGGCATAGATCTCGCGCGTCGTCGGATGGGCATCGATGGCGCGGTACATGCGCGGCTGGGTGAAGGCCGGCTCGTCCGCCTCGTTATGGCCGTGGCGGCGATAGCAGAAGATGTCCACCACCACATCGGCTTTGAAGCGGTGGCGGAACTCGGTGGCGATGCGCGCGACATGGACCACCGCCTCCGGGTCGTCGCCGTTGACGTGGAAGATCGGCGCCTGCGTCCCCTTGGCGGTGTCGGAAGGATAAGGGCTGGAGCGCGCCTGGGCCGGGCTCGTCGTGAAGCCGATCTGATTGTTGACGATGAAATGGAGGGTGCCGCCGGTGCGGTAGCCCTTTAGCTCCGACAGCTCCAGCGTCTCCGCGACGAGGCCCTGGCCGGCGAAGGCGGCATCGCCATGCATGAGCAGGCCGACCACTTCCTCGCGCTTGGTGTCGCCGCGCTGGCGCTGCTTGGCGCGCACCTTGCCGAGCACGACGGGATTGACCGCTTCCAGATGCGAGGGATTGGCGGTAAGCGACAGATGCATTTTGATGTCGCCCATCTCGCGGTCGGTCGAGGTGCCGAGATGGTATTTGACGTCGCCCGAGCCCTGGACGTCTTCGGGATTGGCGGGATTGCCCTGGAATTCCGAGAAGAGCGCGGCGAAAGGCTTGCCCATCACGTTGGTCAGCACGTTCAAGCGGCCGCGATGCGGCATGCCGATGACCAGCTCCTTCATGTCGAGCTGGCCGCCGCGCTTGATGACCTGTTCCAAAGCGGGGATGAGCGACTCGGCGCCTTCCAGCCCGAAACGCTTGGTGCCGGTGTAGCGCCGGTCGAGGAAGCGCTCGAGCTGCTCGGCCGCGGTCAGTCGTTCCAGGATGGCGCGCTTGCCCTCGGGCGTGAAATCGGTGCGGTTGCGCGGCGCCTCGACGCGCGCCTGGATCCATTGGCGCTGCTCGAGCTCCTGGATGTGCATGTATTCGATGCCGACCTTGTCGCAATAGATCGCCCGCAGCGCGGCGATGATCTCGCGCAGGGTGGCCGTCGTGAAGCCCAGGATGTTGTTGACGAAGATCGGCCGGTCGTAGTCGGCCTCGGCGAAGCCGTAGGTGGCGGGGTCGAGGTCGGGATGCGAGGTCCGCACCGAGAGGCCGAGCGGATCGAGCTGGGCGATGAGATGCCCGCGCACGCGATAGCCGCGGATGAGGGCCACCGCCCGGATCGAATCGAGCGCCGCAGCCGGGATATCCGCGGGCAGCGCCTGCGCCGCCGCGGCATGCCGGACGGCCGTCCCGTTGCTCAGAATATGGGCACGCGCGGAACCCCAGCCCGGGCCTTCGAGATCGCGCCGCACCGCCTCGGGCGGGTCGGCAAGCTCGGCGAAGAACTGGCGCCAGCTCGGATCGACCGCGTTGGGATCCTCGAGATAGCGGGCGTAAAGCTCGGCGATGAAAGCGGAATTCTGGCCGGTCAGGAAATTGTTCTGATCGAGGGCGGACATGGGTCCTTCATGGGTTTTGCGGGCAGGGACGCCCTGCCCCATAGATTGGGATGCGCCGCCCTAATCCCTAGCCTGGAAACGTTACAGTGCGGTTAGCTTTGGCTTAGGTTTTGGCGGCTTCGGCGCGCAATTTGCGGGCGACGTCGACGAGACCGCGGACCGCGGCAGCCGAGGCGTCGAAGGCCTTTTTCTCCTCGGCGTCGAGGCTGACCTCAACGATGCGCTCGATGCCCTTCTCGCCGATGACGCAGGGCACGCCGACATAGAGGTCCTTCACGCCATACTGGCCGGTCAGCCAGGCGGCGCAGGGCAGCACCCGCTTCTTGTCGAGGAGGTAGGATTCGGCCATGGCGATGGCCGACGCCGCCGGCGCGTAGAAGGCCGACCCGGTCTTGAGGAGATTGACGATCTCGCCGCCGCCGTCGCGCGTGCGCTGGACGATCTTGTCGAGCCGCTCCTTGGTGGTCCAGCCCATCTTGACGAGATCGGGCAAGGGAATGCCGGCGACCGTCGAGTAGCGCACCGACGGCACCATGGTGTCGCCATGCCCGCCCAGCACGAAGGCGGTGACATCCTCGACCGAGACCTTGAACTCCTCGGCGAGGAAATAGCGGAAGCGCGCGCTGTCGAGCACGCCGGCCATGCCGACGACGCGGTGATGCGGCAGCCCGGTCGCCTCGCGCATCACCCAGACCATGCAGTCCAAGGGATTGGTGATGGTGATGACGAAGGCATCGGGTGCGTGGGTTTTGATCGCCTCGCCGACCGTGCCTACGATTTTGGCATTGATGCCGATGAGATCGTCGCGGCTCATGCCGGGCTTGCGCGGCACGCCGGCGGTGACGATGACGAGATCGGCGCCCTTGATCGCGGCATAGTCGTTGGAGCCGGTCATCACGGCATCGAAGCCTTCGATCGGCGAGGCCTCGACGAGGTCGAGCGCCTTGCCCTGCGGAATGCCCTCGATCACGTCGACCAGCACGACGTCGCCCAGCTCCTTCTCGACGGCGTACTGGGCGACGCTGGCCCCGACGTTGCCCGCGCCCACGACGGTGATCTTCGGGCGCGGGTGGCGGACGGACAGACTCTCGGCCTTGCCGACCTGCATCGACATCAGAGCGCCGCCATGCTCTGGATGATGGCGGTGCCGAACTCCGAGCACTTCACTTCCTTGGCGCCCTCCAT
>DATJAV010000148.1:0-4950 GCA_035515835.1 Allostellaceae bacterium | reverse complement strand
ACCGGAAACCGCTCTTCCATCGTTTGGACCGAGCGAGCCGATGTTGCACCGCAACTGATGACGCTCGACGAGGCCGGTTTTGCCCGAGAGCTCGGCCGCCGCTTCGGCGACTTCCTGGGTGATCTCGTGATCGAAGGGCCGCGCTGGAGCTACGATCTCAAGTTGATGCAGGCCTTGGCTTACGGCACCCAGCGCCTCGTGTTGGTCGGCGATGCCGCTCATGTGATCCATCCCATCGCCGGCCAAGGGCTCAACCTCGGTATCCGCGACATCGCCGCGTTGGCCGAGCTCATCGTCGATACGCATCGGCTCGGTCTCGACATTGCTCAGCCCGAGCTCGTGGCGCGATACGAGCGTTGGCGGCGGCTCGACAACACGACGCTGGCCGCGGTCACCGATGGTCTCAACCGGCTCTTCTCCAACGCCGTGCCGCCCTTGTGCTGGGCGCGCGATCTCGGCCTTGCCGTCGTCGACACGCTTCCGCCCGCCAAGCGTTGGCTGATGCGCCACGCGATGGGGCTGGTCGGCGAGCTGCCGCGGCTGGCGCGGGGCGAGCCCCTCTAGGTGGTGCGGATCACCCCCTTTGGGGTCGCCAATAAGCGGGTAATGAACGGGTAATGAATCGCAAATAAAACAGTGTGGGCAGGAACCGTGCCAGGGTGTAACCGTTTGTAACGCGGGAGACGCCAGACGAGCGGAGCGACTAAAAATGATTGGGGCGAGTGATCTGGAGAAACTGCTGGTTGCAGTGGAGATCGAGCGGTTCGTCAATGGGGATAGCGACGGCGCGTTGTTGTTCCAAGAACTCTACGGCGGCACGGCCGACGAGCCTATTCCGGAGCGATTAATGTCTGTCCTGCGTCGGCATTGCCCCGCGAGAGACCGGGAAGCGGTAGCAGACACCCCTGCCCCCCTTAGCGCTGCCGCCTCCTGAGCGGACAGCTGCGGCGCCGAGTTTCGCCGCTCTTGCTCGATCAACGCTCCCTTCAACAGGTCAGCGTAGTTTTCAGCGATCAGTTGTCGGTAGCGGTGGGATCCGGACAACGGAAAGCTGACAACTGACATCTTGGCTGATTGTGACGGCTGACAGCTACCTCTTGAGCCCCCCTGCCTCGAGCGCCCGGAGATAGTCCGCCCAGCGCTTCTCCTGCTCGCGGCCGAGCTGGTGGAGGTAGCGCCAGGAGAAGATGCCGGTGTCATGCTGGTCGTCGAAGACGAGGCGCACGGCGTAGTTGCCGACGGGCTCGATGCGCAGGATGCCGACTTGCCTGCGGCCGTGAACGAGCTGCTTCTGGCCGGGCCCGTGGCCTTGGACTTCGGCCGAGGGGCTCTCGACGCGGAGATACTCGGCCGGCAGGCGAAAGCTGGTGCCGTCGTCGAAGACGATCTCCAGCACCTTCTCCGCCCGCTTCAAGCGGAGCTCGGTCGGCCAGGGATCGCTCACGGCTGGGGTAGCGATTTCCGGCCCGCCTTCTCGTCGTCGTCGAGGCGACGCGCCTCGTCGACCAGCATGATCGGGATGCCGTCGCGGATGGGGTAGGCGAGACCGGCCTCGCGGCTCACCAGCTCCTGGCGCTGGCGGTCATAGGACAAGGTCGACTTGGTCAAGGGACACACCAGGATCTCGAGGAGCCGTGGATCGACTTCGGGTTCCGCCATGATGCTCTCCCTCAGTGGCGCGCGCCGAGGCCGGGCTCGACTTGGCCCGCGACGGCCATTTCCAGCAACGCCGTCAGCAACCGCGCGCGCTCGGCGAGATCGCGCGCCTCGAGCAGCGCTTGCTTTTCTGCCGGTGCGAGCGGCGCGATCATCGCCGCGGTGGTGACGAGCCGCTCATCCGCCGTCGCCTCGATCGCCGGCCACTCGGCGGTGATGCCATGGCGGGTGAAGAAGGGTTTCAGCGCCTGCAACAGCCGCTTGCGCTCGACGCTGCCGGCGCCGGGCTCGAGATCGCCGGCATAGGCCGTCCAGTCCGGGCGGACGCGGCGGTAGAGACGCTCGCGCGGCAGCTCGTCCGCCACCGCGAAACGCGCGACCCCGGTGAGCGTGATGAGATAGCGCCCGTCATCGGTCTCGGCGAACTCGGTGATGCGCCCGGCGCAGCCCACGCGATAAATGGGCGGGGCTCCGGCATCGCCCGCGCCCTCCAGCGGCTGGACCATGCCGATGAGCCGCAGCGGCGCGCCCAAGGCGTCCCGCACCATGGCGAGATAGCGCGGCTCGAACATGTTGAGCGGCAGGCGTCCCCGCGGCAGCAGCAACACGCCCGTCAGCGGGAAGATCGGCAGATCGTCCGGCAGAGCCTCGGCGCTGGGCTCGAAGGCGCCGCCGCTCATGAAAAGAGAATGGAGGAGAGGCGTTTGCGCGCGGCCACCGTGAGCGGATCGGCATGACCCAGCGCCTCGAAGAACTTGACGAGCTGTTTGCGCGCTGCCTCGCCGTTCCATTTCCGGTCGCGCTTCACCATCTCCAAGAGCTCGTTCACCGCCGCTTCGCGCTCGCCCGAGGCGAAGAGCGCCAACGCCAGTTCGAGGCGCGCTTCGTGATCATTGGGATTCTGTGCCAGTCGCTGGCGCAGCTGTCCCAACGCGCCCTGCGCCTTCTGTCCGCTCTCGGCGAGCTCGAGCGCGGCGCGTGCCGCCACGATGTCGGCATGGGTCGCGCCCTCCTTGGGGACGCGCTCCAGATGCTGACGTGCCTTGGCGAAATCCTTGCGCGCGATGGCGATGCGGGTGAGCCCGGCGAGCGCCGGCGCGTTGCCGGGCTCGTGCTGGAGCACTTGCGTGTAGATATTGCCGGCGCGCGCGCTGTCGCCGGCTGCCATCGCCTCTTGCGCCAAGCCAAGCGCCTCCTCGATCGGCGAGGGGCCGCCCCCCGCCGCGAGGCGGCCGACGAATTGCTTCACCTGGCTCTCCGGGAGCGCGCCGACGAAGCCGTCGACCGGGCGCCCGTCCTTGAAGGCGTAGACCGCCGGGATCGACTGGATGCGCATCTGCTGCGCGAGCTCTGGGCTCTCGTCGATGTTGACCTTGACCATGCGGACGGCGCCCCGCGTTGCCGCCACCGCTTTTTCCAGCATCGGACCCAGCTGCTTGCAGGGGCCGCACCAAGGCGCCCAGAAATCGACGACCACCGCCGCCTCGTGCGAGGCGTCGATGACGTCGGCCATGAAGCTGGCGGTGGTCGCGTTCTTGACGGGAGCGGCACCGGTTTTAGCCACGGCGGCGCCGCCGATTATCGGTTCCATGAGCCCATTGTCCCCGGTTATTCGTCCCCTAAAGATGGCGGCCGGCCCTCATTCTGACAAGCGCCCCCCAATGAGCCGCCGCGGTCGAAGGCGTCCATCGCCACGACCACCGGGCGATGGCCGCAGGCGACGATGAATCGCAGCAAATCCGCGGCGCTGACCGCCGTGGTCGCGGTATTGACCAGCGGATGGTAGTTGAGCGGGTGATGCTCCAGCATCGCTTGGTCCAAGACCGGGGTGACGCGGAGCGCCGCGTCATTGATGAGGGCGAAGGGCGTGACACTGCCGGGGGTGACGCCCAGGACCTCTTGCATGAGAGCGGGCGAGCCGAAGGAAAAGCGCGGCGCGCCCAGGTGCTTTGCCAGCGCCTTCAGATCGAGCTGGCGCTCCTCGTCCACGACCACGAGCCAGAGGCCCGCTTTGCCGTCGCGCAGGAAGAGACTCTTGCAATGCCCGCCCGGCAGGCTGCCGCGCAGCGCCACCGATTGCGCCACCCTGTGGAGCGGCGGGTGGTGGTGCGTCAGATGCACGATGCCGAGCGCATCGAGGCGGCGGAAGAGATCTTCGGTGGAAGCGGCCATCGGCTCAGTGCAGCGGACCCTTGGTCCAGCGGAAGTTGGTGAGGATGCCGTCCTCGAACGCGCATTGGACGGCGACGTCGCGCCGGAGCGGGCTCCCCTCCGGCAGCCTCTCGCGCACGCCCTCGACCGCGGCGGCGAAGCTGGCGATGCTCGCCGTCGGCGGCGCCAGCGCCTCTTCCTTGGTGACCTTGATGCCGCTCTGGGGGAAGGCCTGCAGCATGACATCGGCGCAGCGGTCGGTGAGGCTTTCCTGGCGGATGCGCACGCCGCAGCCGGCCAGCGCGGCGAGAGCAAGGGCGATGAGCGCGCGAGCGGAGCGGCGAAAAGCAGCGGCCATGGGGCGATACTGCCGTCGCGGGCTGCGAAATTCAAATCGCGGGAAGGCGTTGCGGGTGAGAAAGAAAGGCGCGAATAATCCGGCGCGCCGGGGGTCTTCTCTGTGAAAGGAGCAATCTCATGTCACGCATCGCACCCTCGCTCCGCGGCGCTGCCGCGCTGGCGCTCCTTCTCGCGGCCGCGACCCTCGGCGGCTGCGCCCAACCCGCTGCCGAAAGCCGCGTCACCTCCACCGTCCCCATGGTGGGCGGCGATGTCGCCGGCGCCGGCGGCAAGATGGACGAGACCTATCGCCAGATCTACACGCCCGGCGACCCCAACTGGTCGCATTGACCCTGGCGCTGGCGAGGCCGCCGCAGGCTTTGCAAAGCCGCGGCGGCTTTCGTATGATGCGGCCCGCTCGGGGCGCGGGCGTAGCTCAGGGGTAGAGCACAACCTTGCCAAGGTTGGGGTCGAGGGTTCGAATCCCTTCGCCCGCTCCAGAATTTCTCTGCGCTTTCAGCAGGATCGCGGCGGGTTCTGCCGGCTATCTTCTGCTTCCCCGGTCGGCTGAGCGAATTCGGGGAAGCACCACGGAAGCAGCCACCGGCGGTCGCCGGATACGCACGCGTGGATCGCAGACGAGAAACTTCTTTAACTGATAGGGGTTCCGCGCGCTCTGGAGTGCAGAAAGAAACTCTCGCGTGGACGAACGGGCGCGTTCCCTCAAGGTTGGGATCGAGGTTCGAATCCGTCGCCCCCTAGCGCGGTGTTCTCTTAACCTCGCCGAACGCCTTCCGCGCGCAC
>DATJAV010000147.1:0-6361 GCA_035515835.1 Allostellaceae bacterium | reverse complement strand
GAGCTACGGGGATGGCCTGAGGTACCGGCGCGACCGGAACCGGGGGCGGCCCGCCGGGCGCCACACCGGGCGGCGGGGCGGGCGGTGCCCCGGGCGGCGGAGCGGGCGGGTAGCTCTGCGCCTGAGCGGTGGCGATGCCGGCGCCCAAGGTCAGCACGAGCGCCGCCGTGCACAGCAGATGGGGCAGTCTGATCATCGGTTCATCTCCGAGAAGGCACGCGAAGGTCTTTTTCGTAGGGTTATAGGGCGCGTGGGCTGCCGCTCTCCCCGACGCGCGGCGCGCTAGGTTAAGCTCGCGGTCCCGCGATCCGCCGGGGCAAAAGGCGACATCAACCCGCAACAGGAGAGGAGCTTCGCCGTGTCGGCTACCAACGGTTCCGCGCAGGAGCGGCAGAAGGTCGTGCTGGTCACGGGCGCTTCTTCGGGCATCGGCGAGGCGATTGCCGCGCTGCTGGCGCAGCAGGGCTGGCGCGCCTTCGGCACCAGCCGCAGCGGCGCGGCGATCGCCGCGCCGGGCGTCGAGATGATCGCGCTCGACGTCGATGATGACGGCTCGGTCGAGCGCGGCGTCGCCGCCGTGTTCGCGCGCGCCGGACGCATCGATGCGCTCGTCAACAATGCCGGCTGGGCCATCATGGGCGCGGTCGAGGACACCGGCATCGCCGAGGCCAAGGCGCAGCTCGAGACGAATTTCTTCGGCGTGTTGCGCCTCTGCCGCGCCGTGCTGCCGGCGATGCGGCGCCAGGGCAGCGGCTATATCGTCAACATCAGCTCGCTCTCCGGCCTCTTCGGCACGCCCTTCAGCGGGCTCTACAGCGCCAGCAAATTCGCCGTCGAGGGCATGAGCGAGGCGCTCCGCTTCGAGACGCGAAAGCTCGGCATCCGCGTCGTGCTGATCGAGCCTGGCGACCATGCGAGCGCGCTGCCGGCGAAGCGCCGCATCGCCAAGGCCGCGAGCGCCAATTCTGCCTATCGCGATGCCTTCGCGCGGTTTAAAGCGAATCAAGAGAAGGACGAGGCCAAGGCGCCGCCGCCCGACGGCGTGGCGCGGCTGGTGGCGAAAGTGCTGGCGAGCCCCTCGCCGCGGCCGCGCTACACGGTGGGGCTGCTGGGCCAGCGCGTTGTCGCGCCGCTGAAGCGCTTCCTGCCGGGGAAGCTCTTCGAGGCCATCGTCGGCGGCGCGATGGGGGTATGAGGGCGGATCAGAGAAAGCCGCGAATTTGTCCGATAAGTCGCTAAAATCCCAAATAACATTAAGCGGAAGTAAAGGCGTTAAGCATAGACTGAGCTTGACACGGGAAGTTTAGACATGTCCCAAGCGCAACGGAAACCAGACGATCCGGCCTCGCCGTCACCCCGCGGCAGCGACGAGCGCCGCCATAAGCGGAAGAGCGGCATGTGGAAGGGGCATGTCGAGTTCGGGCACGGCTATCGCGTCGACTGCGTCATTCTCGATCTCTCCGATGGCGGCGCCAAGCTGATGCTGAAGCAGCCGATCGCCACCGGCAAAGTCGTGACCGTGGTTGCCGAGAGCATCGGCGCGCGCGGCGCCCGCGTCGCCTGGTCGGAAGGCCATCGCGCCGGGGTTCAATTCATCGAGGGCTCGGCCCAAGTGGTCGGCTCGATCTCGAACCCGGCGATGGCGCGCGCGACCGCTTGGACTCCCGCGACGCCGCCGCCCGCTCCCACGCCCCAGCCGACCGGACTCAACGCGCAGTTCATGCGCGGCCGCGCGCAGGTCCTGCGCCGCATGGCAGAGACCAATCCCGATCCCGAGAAAGCCGCAGTGCTGCTGCGCTCGGCGGAGGCAATGGAAGCGGAAGCCGCACAACTCGATCGCCAGCAGCGGTTTTAGCCGACACGCTCTCCGACGCGTTGGCTCTGCGCCCAGTCGAGTGCGTCCTCGAGACGATCGTCGCCCCAAAAGATCTCGCCACCGACGACAAACGTCGGCGAGCCGAAAATGCCGAGCCGGCGTGCGACATCGGTTTCGGCTTCGTACTTGTCCTTGACCCGCTGCGAATTTGCGCTTTCCACCACCTTGTCGGGGTCTTTGTCGAGGCCGCGCAAGATCGAAGCCAGATGTTGCGGCTCGCCCGGCGCCTTGTCCTCGAGAAACCACGCGCGATAGGTCGCCTTTGTGTAGGCCGGGCACCAGCCTTCTTCGGCGGCGAGCACGCCGACGCGGGCGGCGAGGCCTTCGGGATCGACGGGATAGGGCGGCGGTTTGACGAACGCGATGCCGTGCCGCGCGGCGCGACGCTCGAGATCGCGCCACATGTAGGTGGTCTTCACCGGCTTCCCGCGAAACGGGATGTTGTTCTGCTCGATCATGATGGCGCGAACGTTGAAGGGACGCCAACGCAACGCGACGCCGGCCGTCGAGGCCAAGCGCTCGATGCGCATGACCGCGAGATAGGTGTAGGTGCTGCCGTAAAAGAAGAAAAAATCGAGACCGTCCGACATTGCTCCCTCGGGGCGGCGGCGCATCTTTTCAGAGGTTGGCGCGAACCAATCGGGTTGTCCATCTATGTTCTTGCGGCGGTGCTGGCGGTGCTTTCGGCGCCGAAGACCGGCAGGTCGACGGCGACGCCGGCGACCGCTGCGATATGGCGGATAAGGTTGCGCACGCCCTCGGGCGAGCCGTAGGCGCCGACCCGCGGATTGCCCGCGGCGGCGCCGAGGCCGACCCAGATCAGTTGGCGCAGGCAGCAGTAGACCTGGAAATATCGCAGCGATGCTTCGTCGAGGGGACGCGAACGCAGATAAGCGCGCGCGAAGGCACGACCGAGCCCGCGTAGGATGGGGCGCAGGATCGGGCGCAGGGCAGGCGGTGCGGGAATCGGTACGGTGGCGGTGATCGCCAGAGCCGTGCCGAGATCGAGCGCGGGATCGGCGATGGCAACGCTGCCCCAATCGACCACGCCGGTGATGGTGTCCCCCACGACCAGGATGTTGAGGGGATGAAGGTCACCGTGACAGATCGCCGGTGGCGCGGCTGCTGGCCGCCGCGCGAGCAGCCACTCCATACCGGGCGCAAGCCCGTCAAGGCGCGCGTCGGCGATCCATTGCCGCATCATCGAATATTGGGCGTCGAGGGAGAAACTGTTGCGAGCTTGCTCCGCCGCGTCGAGCGCAGCGGCGAACGTCTCGATCGGCAAGGCGTGAAGCCCAAGCTGTGCTTGGCACCAGATGGCGATCACGCGCCGCATCCCGTGGGGCAGCCCCAGCAGCGAGCGAACGAGACCGTTGGCGCTCCGCCCTTGGCCCTGTCCTTCAAAGCCGAAGCCGAGCTGCCGCCCGGGCAATCGCTCCATGATCAGGAAGGGACCGCCCAAAAGCGAAGGCCCGGTCTCGATCATCACGACCCGCGCCGCGGGATAGGTTATGTCGGCGAGGGCGTTCTGGACCGCCGCCTCGCGCCGAACGGCCTGCGGCTGGCGGGATGGGCGAAAGAGCCGCAGCACCAGGGGACCTGCGAAGGGCGGCGGTGCAACGCCGAGGCGAAAGCTGAAGATCGCGGCCTCGAAGCCGCCGGTCATGCGTGCGGGCGCCTCGGCATAGGCGAGCGTCGGGTCTTGCGTCGCCCGCTGCAGATAGCGCAGAAGGCGCTCGGCGACGTCGCCCTCATCTGGAAGCGATGTGTCGGCCGGGGGCGATGCTCGGCTCGTCGCGCGATCGGTCATACCGCGTTTTGCGACATCGCGAAGGAAAGCGAAAGGCCGCCGACAGTCCCAGTCGGGCTTACTCCCCCTTCTTCTGCCGGAGCTTCTCCCAATAATCGAGCCGCTTCTTGATCTCGCGCTCGAAGCCGCGGTCGATCGGGTGGTAGAAACTCCGGCGCGGCAGGGCTTGCGGGAAATAGTCGAGGCCGGAGAAGCCCTCGGCCGTCTCGGGGTCGTAGACATAGCCCGAGCCGTAGCCCAACTCCTGCATGAGCTTCGTGGGAGCGTTCACGGCATGCGGCGGCGGCATCAGCGAGCCGCTCTCCTTCGCCGCCGCCCGCGCCTCGCCGAAGGCCATGTAGGCGGCGACCGATTTGGGCGCGGTGGCGAGATAGATCACGGCTTGCGCGATGGCGAGCTCGCCCTCGGGCGAGCCCAGGCGCTCGTAGGCCTGCCAGGCGGCGAGCGCCTGCACGAGACCTTGAGGGTCGGCAAGGCCGATATCCTCAACGGCCATGCGCACCACCCGTCGTGCGATGTATTCGGGATGCTCGCCCCCCGCCAGCATGCGCGCCAGCCAATAAAGCGCCGCATCGACATCGGAGCCGCGCACGGACTTGTGCAACGCGCTGATGAGGTTGTAGTGGCCTTCCTGCGCCTTGTCGTAGAGCGGCGCGCGTTTCTGCACGGCGGCGGCAAGCCCGGCGTTGTCGAGCACCGTCGTCGTCGGCAACAGCGCCAGCTCCTCGACCAGATTGAGCAGGAACCGGCCGTCGCCATCGGCCATCGCTTTCAGCGCCTGGCGCGCGCCGTCGTCGAGCGGCAGCTTCCGCTTCAAGCTCGCTTCCGCGCGGGTCAGCAGCGTCTCGAGCGCGGCGTCGTCGAGGCGGTGCAGTACAAAGACCTGACAGCGCGACAGCAGCGCGCCGTTGAGCTCGAAGGAAGGGTTCTCCGTGGTGGCGCCGACCAGCACCACGGTGCCGTCCTCGACATAAGGCAGGAACCCGTCCTGCTGTGCTCGGTTGAAACGATGGATCTCGTCGACGAAAAGCAACGTGCCTTGGCCGCCGACGCGGCGCTTGCGCGCGGCGTCAAACACCTTGCGGAGATCGGCGACCCCGGAGAAGACCGCCGAGAGCGGCTCGAACTGCATCGAGGTCGCCTCGGCCAAGAGGCGCGCGATCGTCGTCTTGCCGCAACCCGGCGGGCCCCAGAGAATCACCGAGGCGAGACGGTGCTGCGCCACCATGCGCCCGATGGCCCCGTCGGGCCGCAGAAGATGGTCCTGGCCCACGACCTCGGCCAGCGTTTTCGGTCGGAGCTTGTCGGCGAGCGGTCGCGGTGCCTGATCCTCGAAGAGACTCCGCGCCATCTCAGCCCCGGAGCGGCGGCGTCGACAGCACCTCGCCGCCGCGCTTCACCGTCACCACCCAGGGCGCGCCCACCGAGCCCAGCAGGAGCTGCAGCTGCTCCACGCTCTCGACCGCGTGGTCGTTGAGGCTGACGATGATGTCGCCAGGGGCGAGCCCGACGCGCTCGGCGAGACTGCCCGGCGCGAGGTCGGTGACGATGACGCCGCGCTCGGCCGTGTCGAGGCCGAGCTCCTCGGCGAGTGCCGGATTCAAGTTGGCGACGGCGGCGCCGGCCAGCGGGTGGCGGCCGCTGAACCGCGTCGGATCTCGGGGCGGCTGCTCGGGCGGCGGGATCACGCTGATCGTGGCGTCGCGGATCTGGCCCGCGCGCCAATAGGTGAGCTGCGCCGGCGTGTTGGTCGCCATCGTGGCGACGCGGTAGCGGAGACTCTCCGGATCGTCGATGGCGTGGCCCTCGATCTGCAGCAGCACGTCGCCGACGCGGATACCCGCGCGGGCCGCGGGGCCCCCGTCGGCGACGTCCTTGACGAGAACCCCCTCGGGCTTGGGAAGGCCGAGGCTGTGCGCGATCTCGCTGGTGACCGCCTGGGCGCTGGCGCCGAGCCAGGGGCGCACGACATGGCCGTTGCCGGCAGCGGCGGCCAGCACCGGGCGCACTATGCTCACGGGAATGGCGAAGCCGATGCCGACGGAACCGCCCGAGCGAGAAAAGATCGCGGTGTTGATGCCGACCAGCCGACCGTCGAGATCGACCAGCGCGCCGCCGGAATTGCCGGGGTTGATCGCGGCGTCGGTCTGGATGAACGAGCGAAAATCATGGACACCGATGGTGCGGGCGAGACCGGAGACGATGCCGCTGGTGACGGTCTGGCCGACGCCAAAGGGATTGCCGACGGCGAGGACGAGGTCGCCGACCTCGAGCGAATCGCTGTCGCCCATCTCGAGCACTGGCAGCGCTTGTCCGGCGGGATCGATCTTCAGCACGGCGAGATCGGCGCGGGGGTCGGTCAGGAGGACGCGCGCCTCGTATTCGCGGCGATCGGCGAGCACGACCAGAACTTGGTCCGCGCCCTTGATGACGTGGTGGTTGGTGACGATGAGACCTGTGGGATCGAGGATCACGCCCGAGCCCAGCGAGTTCTCGACGCGCTGGCGCGGGATACCTTGCGGGAAGCGGTCGCCGAAGAACTGGCGGAAAAAGGGATCGTTGAAAACGTCGCCCGGACCTTCGGCGGTGCGCACCACGCGGCGCGAAAAGACGTTCACCACCGCCGGCGCGACCTTTTTCACCACCGGCGCGAAAGAGAGACGAACCAGCTCGCG
>DATJAV010000146.1:0-2564 GCA_035515835.1 Allostellaceae bacterium | reverse complement strand
CGGCGACGCCCGTCCCGCCTGCCCGATCCTCGACGACCTGGCCGGGTTCAAGAGAACAGCAGGCTCGTGAGCTTCCTCCCCCCTTGAGCTGATCGTTACCCACATCTCTGCATCGGACAATCTATGGCGGGAGGCGGTAGGCGATCTTGAAGCTTCGGAAGGCAGCGGCGATGTCGTCGAAGTGCTGGATTCCGCGCCAGAGGGTCTGCGAGCCGG
This sequence comes from Allostellaceae bacterium, assembly GCA_035515835.1. Classification (GTDB taxonomy): domain Bacteria; phylum Pseudomonadota; class Alphaproteobacteria; order ATCC43930; family CGMCC-115725; genus DAHUYF01. The sequence continues at coordinate 2,348 of DATJAV010000146.1, read as the reverse complement.
GTTGGCCGTCGGACTTGCGGCCGAGAAAGCCGCCGAGCTGGGCGATGTAGAGGATCATGAGACGGAGCGTCGGCGGCTGGTCGGGTGGCAGCTGTTTGGTGCGGAAGACCATGAGAGCCTTCCACTGGTCGTCGTCGAATACGACGGTGCAAGGGACCTCTGGCGAGGCGCGGCCGAGCCATGTGAGATAGTGGATGCGCCAGGCGACGACCATGTCGATGGCGAGGCAAGCCTCCAACCGGTCGTCGGAGCCGAGCTGACGATCCTCGATGCGGCAGCCGCTCTTGAGAATGCGGTGGAAGACCTCGATGCCCCATCGGGCGGCGTACCATTGGACACGCCCGATGGCGTCCGAGAGGCTGGCGACCGGCACGCTGGTGAGGAGCATCCATTCCAGGGGCTTGATGCCGGTCGGCGGTGCGTCCTCCCTGGCGCAGACGGCCCAGACGCGGATCGCCGGCAGGCCGGGCTTGTGCGTGGGCGGCGCGAGGGCGACTTCGGCGAAGCGCAGGCTGAGCTGCGCGACGCGCTTTGCTTGCTTGCCGCGGCGGGGAACCGCGAGCTCGACGGAACCGGCCGGGGGCTGGCTGGTGACGGCGTGCCAGAGGCGATGCTTGTTCTTGGCGAGGGCGCGGTCCTCCTTGGCTCTGACGAGCACGTCGATATTCTTGTCGCGGGCTTCCAGCATGTACTCGTAGATGTCGGCCTCGCGGTCGGCGAGGACGATGATCCGCGTCGCCGGGCATTGCTTGACGGCGGTACGGACGGCGCCGAGCGGGGAGATCCATTTGTAGCTCTCCTTCTCGGTGATCGGCTTGCCGGCGCGGTCCTTCTTCTGGCCGAAGCTGTCTGCGTCGCGCGCCCAGCACTGGGCATCGAGGATGCCGAGGGGCAAGCCGTCGGGCCGGAAGGCGAGCGCGGAATGCAGCAGCACGCCCTGCGGGCCGTTCGGCCCCGTGCCGATCGGTCCGATCCCCTCCATATCGTGATGCGTGGTGTAGTTGAGGCTGGAGGTGTCCTGCGCGACCAGCACCAGCGCTTCGTGGCGCATGCGGTCGATGGTCGCTTGGCGATGTGGCCCGAGCAGGACGTCCATGGTCGTGCGCTTGTGGTCGAAGAAGCGGTAGGCGGCCTTGGTCGCGGCGAGCGAGCCGCACGCCTGCGGGATGTTGGCCTGCGGCTTGGTGAAGAAGGCGCCGGCGAGCTCGAGCAGCCGGCGCTCGAGCCGGCGGTCGCCGAGCTTGGCGCCGGCGAACTCGCGCTGCAGCCAACCCGCCTCGGGCCGGGCGCGGCGGCCGCACAGCCGCTTCAGCCTAGCCCGGCACAACGGATAGAGAAAGACCCGCTTGACCGGCAGCTTGGCCGTGCCGCGGCGATCCTGGCGGCCGCGCCCCGCCGTCATGCCGACCTCGATCCAATTGGCCGCGCGATAGGCGGTGCCCGACTGCGTCGCCGCAACGCAGGTCTCCATCAGCCACGGCGTCACGCCGTAGCTCTCCTGCCAGTCCCGGCCGATGCGCCGGCGCAGCTGACCGAGAACGTGCGAGGCGAGGTGTTGCACCCGCACCGTCGGCAGGATGAGAAAGCGGCTGTTGCACACGATGCCCGGCAGCTCCCGGCCACACGTCGCATCGTCCCAGCCGAGCCACGCATCGCGCGCCCGCAGGCGCCAGGCCGCCGCGCTCACCGCAAGGCCGCCCAAGACGCCATGGCGCTCGCTGCGGATCAGATAGCGGATCTGCCCGCCGCACAGCGGACCGCGGCGCTGCGGATGGTGCCGATCCATCAGCGCGTTCCACAGCGCGCTCTCCGCCGTCCCGCCACCGATCCGCTGCAGCGTAACCGTTCCGAGATCGGCCAGCTCGCCGCGCACCTCCGGGCAGACAACCGCCGTCCCCGATCGTCGAACCACAGGACGCTGCCGCCGCAACGCCGGCAGAACCAGCGCGCCGCGCTGCGCCAGCCGAAGCAGATGCTTGCGGCAACCCATCTCGCGAAGCCGCCCGCGACCATCCCGCCAACTCAGCCGCTCGCAAACCTCCCGTGCCAGCCGATAGCGCGACAACCTGGAATCCCCGGCAATCCGCAACCGGATCCAGGCCAATGTCTCCGCAGCTTCAAGCTGCCGTCGCGGATCATCCCCTGCCACACCACGACGATAGCCCATCCGCCCCATTGTGTCCAGAGGGGGTTATGGACGACGATCAGCTTGAGGGGGAGGGCGCGGAGCGTCCCCGCGCGACGCTCCGCGGGTGGGGGGTACAAAGAAATGAATGAATCGTGGAGCGGAATGATTCCTCTTGTTTTACCCCCCATCCTGGCCTTCCCCCTCAAGGGGGGAAGGAAAG
>DATJAV010000145.1:0-16053 GCA_035515835.1 Allostellaceae bacterium | reverse complement strand
GCAAGCCGCAATCTAACAGTCACCACGGCAGCGGCAACGGCAGCGCGACCGCGGTCGTCGTACCCCTTGCCGTTCCTCTCGTCCTCGCTCAGCCTCCGGTGAACATCGCCGCCGCCGGCGCCAAGTCGACGGCGTTGCCGGCGACACCTCCGACGCCGACGCCGACGACTGCCGCCCCTGCAGCGGCGCCAGAGGGTCCGGGCCTCGCCTCCATCGCTCTCGATGCCGCGACCAGCATCGGCTTCTCGCTGACGGCACCCGGCGCCGCCATCACCGCCGCGAAGCTGCTCGGTGCTGCCGTCGATGCCGCCACGGCAACCGGCACCAGCCCGGCGCCATCGCCTGCCGCGACGCCCGCGGCGGCTTCGACCACCGCCGACGGGCCGGCGTTGCCGGGAATGGCCGCGACCTTGAGCCTGCGCCTTGCCGCCGCTGCCAACAATCTCGTCTCGCAGCCTCGCGCCGCGCTCGCCAGCGTCGCCCCGGACAAAGTGTCGGCTCCGCCCGCGGGCGATGCTGCCCCCACCACCGCCAGCGCGCCGGCCGTCGCTGCCGGGAAGCCGGCGCTCGCCGCGGCGAGCAGCATCGGTGCGGAGCTTCTCGCCGCCGCCAAGGATCCGAGCGTCATCCCGGCGCAGCTGCCGGTCCCCGCGCCCACGGCACGGCCGGCGGCGACAGCCGACGGCTCGATATCGAACGCCGACTCCTCGACATCGGACCCAGGCGCCGACGCGGCGACCCAGGCCGCCGCCCTGGTGCCGACGCAAACGCAGAGCGCGAGTACCGATACCATCGCCACGCAAGCCTTGCCGATCATGTCGCACGCCGCCGCCGAGCAGGTGGCCGTGAGCTTGCGCCAGGCGGTGAGCAACGGCGACGATCACATCCAGATCCAGCTGCAGCCCGCCGATCTCGGCGCGGTCGCGGTGAAGCTCAGCATCAACCACGACGGCCGCGTTACCATGGTCGTGTCGGCCGACCGCAGCGACACGCTCAATCTGCTGCAGCAGGACTCGGGCAGCCTGACGCAGGCGCTGCGCGATGCCGGCCTCAGCGCCGACAGCAGCAGCCTCAGCTTCAATCTGCGCGGCGGGTTCCAATCCAACCAGCAATCGGCTGGCGGCAATAGCGCGGGCGGCAGTTCGTCCGCCGACGCCATCGATGCCACGACCGCGGCGCCGCTGCCCGCGGCGCGGTTCTCCACCCATTCCGGCTCGCTCGACATTCACGTCTAAGAGGACGCACATGACCGTCACGCCCGTCACATCGACACCGACACCCGCAACGACGCCCTCGAGCTCGAGCGCGACCAGCAACACGGCCAATGGCACGAGCAACGGCGTTCTCAACTTCACGCAGAACTTCAACACCTTCCTGACGCTGCTGACGACGCAGCTGCAGAACCAGGATCCGCTGTCGCCGATGGACACCGACCAGTTCACCAATCAGCTGGTGGAGTTCGCCTCGGTCGAGCAACAGATCAACACCAACAGCAACTTGAAGACGATGATCGCCAATCAGTCCGGGTCCGAGGCGATCTCGGCCTTGCCGGTCGTCGGGCAGGAGATCCAATACAACGGCAACCAGACCGTGCTGCAGAACGGCCAGGCCGGATTCTCCTACACTCTGCCGACGACAGCCGCTTCCGCCTCGCTGCAGATCAAGGACGCCAGCGGCAACATCGTCTTCTCCGAGCCCATCAGCCCCAACGCCGGGACGCAGAACTTCATCTGGAACGGCCAGACCAGCGCCGGCACGCAGGAGCCCGATGGCGGCATCTACGCCATGAGCATCACCGCGGCCAGCAGCACGAACACGCCCATCACCGCCACCACCACGGCGATCGGCCAAGTGACCGGCGTCAGCGTCAACAACAATGTTGCCGACTTCACCATCGGCAACAGCACGCTTCAGGTACCGATGAACTCGCTCCTCAGCGTCCTCGGTTCTTCTTCCTCCTCCTCCACTGCATCAAACTAAGAGGCCACGCACATGAGTATTCTCGGCGCATTGTTCTCGGGCGTCTCGGGCCTCGGCGCGGAAAGCCAGGCGATGGGCATGATCGCGGACAACATCTCCAACGCCAACACCACGGCGTACAAGGAGACCGATGCCAGCTTCTCGACGCTGGTGACGCAGATCCCGACTGCCACCTCCTACCAGCCCGGCGGCGTCGTGGCCCATCCCGTCACCGAGATCGCGCAGCAGGGCCTGCTGCAGTCGACGAGCTCGGGCACCGATCTCGCCATCTCCGGCGGCGGCTTCTTCGTGGTCAATGCCCAGGCCAATGACAGCGGCGCCTTCACCTTCACGCGAGCGGGCTCGTTCACGGTCGACGCCAATGGCAACCTCAAGAACGGCGCCGGCCTCTTCCTGCAGGGACAGAAACTCACCCCCGCGCAGGCCCAGGCGATCGCCAGCGGCAACAACGCACAGCTGACCGCCACCGCCCTCACCTCGCTCACCACGGTGAACGTCACCGGGCTGAGCGGCTCAGCACGGCCCACCGCCAACATCACCCTCGCGGCCAATCTCCCGGCCGCCAACACCTCGGCCTCGACGCCAGAGACCATGACCGTTCCGGTGTTCGACAGCCAAGGCACCGAGCATGATCTGACGCTCAACTTCAGCCGCGTGCCCGCGGTGCCCTCGACCCAGAACTTCACGGTCGGCGGCGGCGCTCCCGCGGTCGGGGACACCTTCACCGTCGTCATCGACGGCCAGACCTTCACCACCCAGCCGCTCAGCACCGCCAGCACGGCCGGGATCGCCAACGCCATCAGCACCGCGCTCAGCGGCACCACCTTCACCGCCGCGGACGTCGGCGGGCAGATCCAGATCAGCGACACCGCGGGCAACGTGATCAACTCCAGCATCACTCCCATCGCGCCAGCCACCGAGACCTTCACGGCAGGCGGTCCGGTCAACGGTGTCACCAACGCCAATCAGTGGACGGTCTCCGCCTCGATCAATGGCGGCACCGTGCAGATCGCGCCCGGCGACAACAAGCTCTCGTTCAACCCTAACGGCACGCTCAACGCAGCGTCCACCTTCAACGCGCCGGGCGCCTTGTCGATCACCCAGTGGAACACCGGCGGCGCCTCCGTGCCGCAGAACCTTACCTTCAATCTCGGCACTCCCGGACAATCCAACGGCCTCACCCAGTTCGGCGGCCCCTTCGCCGTGACCACCGTCGATCAGGACGGTCTCCACTTCGGCAACTTCACCGGCATCACCATCAATCAGGCCGGCATCGTCACCGCCAATTTCGACAACGGCCTTTCGACCGCGATCTATCTCATCCCGATCGCCACCTTCCCCAATCCCGACGGTCTCGCACCGCAAAGCGGCAACACCTACCTGCAGACCGACATCAGCGGCAACTTCCTGCTGCAGCAATCCGGCACGGGCCAAGCCGGCCAGATCGCGCCTTCCTCGCTCGAGAGTTCGACCGTCGATATCGCCACGCAGTTTGCCAACCTGATCGTCACGCAGCGCGCCTACGAAGCCAACTCCAAGGTCATCACCACCTCCGATCAGATGCTGCAAGACCTGATCCAAGCGGTGCCACAGTAAGCGCCGAGTTGATGGGCACTCGCTTCGACACGTGACTTGAGGGCCGCGGCTCGCTTTTTGCCGCGGTTCTCGGCCGCACAAAATTACCTTGCATTTTATGCAAACGCCTCAGCGCGTTAACTACGGCTTTTAGGGCTTTGTTAAGTGGGGACACCTAGATTTGGCACGATCAGAACTGGACGTTCTTCACCGTGAAGACAGACGCACATTCCTTGAGTTCGCCTCCGCCCGATTGGCTCGACGTTGTCGGTCCGATCGCGTCGTTGGACAGCCTCCCACCGCCCGACACCAAGCGGTGGGTCATCCGCCGCAAGGCGGAGGTGGTGGCGGCGGTGCGCGCCGGCGTCATCACGCTCGAAGAGGCGTGCCGGCGCTACACGCTGTCGATCGAGGAATTCCTCTCCTGGCAGCGCCTCGTCGACAGCCACGGCCTTCCCGGCCTGCGCGTCACGCGCCTCCAGGACTATCGCGACATCGCGCGCGAGCGCTGAGCCGCATTCTCCTACCCTCTTCCTCATCGCCGGTTTTCAGAGCCTTGCCGCCCTTGCGCGGCGAAGCCGCGCCAATGCGATAGATAAAATTTTAATCGATTGCCGCCAATATCGGCGCGCGCCTGGCGCCGATGCGGCGAGAGAACCTCCTCATGGGAAATACGCAACAGCAGACGATTGTCCTCGGCGACCCTGTGCCGAATTTCGCGGCACCGACCATTACCGGCGGCTCGGTCAGCCTCGACGTCGATGCCGGACGCTGGGTGGTGCTGGCATTCTTGGGCTCACTCGACGAACCGCGCGCGGCTCACGAAGTCGCCGAGCTTATCGCCCAATCCCGCTACTTCGCAGAGGACCGTCTCGTCGTCTACGGCATCCTCGGGGTGCCGCCCTCGCCCGAGGCACACGCGCTGCTCGCCACCATCTGCGGACCGGCGCTCGCTTTCATCCTCGATCTCGACGGCGCGATCGCCGCCGCTTATGGCGCGCAGTCCATGCACCGCACCATCGTGCTGGATCCGATGCAGCGCGCCATCGCCAACGTCGCGTGGGACCATCCGGCGGGGCATGCCGCGACCATTCGCGGGCTCATCCGCGACCTGCCGGCGGTCGACGACTCCGCCGGAGTGCCGCTGTTGGCGCCGGCGATGATCGTGCCCCGCGTCTTCGATTTTGCCCTCTGCGACTATCTCGTCCAGCTCTTCGAGCAGAGCGGGGGCGAGGAGTCGGGCTTTCTCCTCGACCGCGACGGCAAGACGGCGACGGTGGTCAATCACCGGCTGAAGCGGCGCACCGACCTCATCATCACCGACCCTGAGTTGCGTCAAGCCATGCGCGACCAGATCATCCGGCGCCTGCTGCCGGCGATCGATCGCTTCTTCAATTTCCGCGCGACGCGCATGGACCGCTATCTCGTCTCCTGCTACGACAACGCGCTCGGCGGGCACTTCTTCCGCCACCGCGACAACCTCAACGCCGGCGCCCAGCATCGCCGCTTCGCCGTCTCGATCAATCTCAGCAAGGACTATGACGGCTGCGATCTCGTCTTTCCCGAATTCGGCCGCCGCATCTACCGCGCACCGGTGGCGGGCGCGCTCGTCTTCTCCTGCGGCATGCTGCACGAGGTGACGCCGATCACGCGCGGCAAGCGCCATGTCTTCGTGCCCTTCCTCTATGGCGAGGAGGACGCGAAGCGGCGCCAGGCGAACAATGCCCGTCTCGCCGAGGGCGAGCAGCACTACGTCGAGGGCGCCGATCACCTCTATCCGCTCGCCGCCGAATAGGGGCGCTCTTGGACGCCGCCGCGCTCGGAAGCTTCACGCCCGTTGCGCTCAACCTGGGGCCGCCGGCGCCCACGCTCGATTGGGGCGATCTCGGCACCAGGCCATTCAGCGACCCTTTCTTCGATGCGACGGTCGAGCGCTGGGCCGCCGGCCCCGCTCCGCGTCTCATCCGCACCGATCTCGCCACGTTGGCGGCGCTCGACAGCGGCGCGGCGCGCGACCCCGATGCCCTCGTCTTCCACATGTCGCGCTGCGGCTCGACCCTGGTGTCGCGTCTTCTCGCGACCGTGCCGGAGGCCCGCGTCATCGTCGAGCCCATGCCGCTCAACACGCTGCTGATGGCCGAGGAAGCCGAGCTCGGCGGCGCCGACCGGGTCGAGCTCCTTCGCCTGCTGCTGCGTGCGCTGGGCCGCTCGCCCTCTGGCCCCGCGAGCTTCTACGCGCTCAAAGCGTCGAGCTGGAACGTCGCCTGGCTGCCGCTCTTCCGCCGCGCCTTTCCCACGACTCCCTGCGTCTTCGTGCGGCGCGCTCCCGCCGAAGTCATCGCCTCGATCCTCGCCGATCCGCCGGCCTGGCTTGCGCTTCGCTCCGAGCCGAGCCGGGCCGCGCGCCTCTTCGCCCTTGCCGCGAATGAGCTGACCGGGCTCGATGCCGCCGCCTTCAGCGCGCGTGCGCTCATGGCGATGCTGCAAGCCGCCGCCTCGCCGGGCGAGGGCATGCTCGTCGTCGACTATCGCCAATTGCCCGACGCGGTGTGGTTGCGGATGGCGCCTCATATTGGCCTCCGCCTCGCCGAGAGCGACATCGCCCGAATGCGGGCGGAGGCGCGCTTCAGCGCCAAGGCCAGCGAGCGCCGCCTCTTCGCCGACGATGGTGCGACAAAGCAAGCCGCCGCTGGCTCGGTCGCCTCGCTTGCCCAGGCCGTGGAGCCATATTATCGCGCGCTCGGGTAGCCTCGGCTGTCAGCCGTCAGCTCTCAGTGAATATATCGATAATTTTAGCGACAGGGTGTCGCGGAAAGAAAAACTGACAGCTTCGAGCTGACGGCTGATAGCTTCTTCATTTCACGGCAAAATCTGCCCTCGTCCTGGGAAAAAACTGCCGCCCATTTACGGGTTATTCACCCACCTTGGCTTAGGGTTCGGCAACGGGCCAAGAGCGCCCGTGGACAAGGAAGAGGACCCACCTTGAACGGCCTCGTTCAAACGCTTCGCAGTCTCGGTCCCGTTCGCCTGGTGACGATCGCCGGCGTCGCCGCGGCGATGATCGCGTTTTTCTACGTCCTCACCACCCACATCGCCACCCCCGGGATGGCGCTCCTTTACGGCGACCTCGATCTCCGCGACAGCGGCCAAATCGTGCAGAAGCTCGACGCCATGGGCGTTCCCTATCAGCTGAAGGGCGACGGCAACCAGATCTACGTGCCTGCCGACCAGGTGGCGCGCCTGCGCATGGCCATGGCGGAAACCGGACTGCCGCATGGCGGCAACATCGGCTACGAGATCTTCGACAAGGCCGATGCGCTCGGCACCTCGTCGCTGGTGCAGAACATCGACCAGGTACGCGCACTCGAAGGCGAGCTCGCGCGCACCATCTCGTCGCTGAGCTCGGTGCAGTGGGCGCGCGTCCATCTCGTCCTGCCGCGCCGCGAGCTCTTCTCGCGCGAGCGCCAGGACCCCTCTGCCTCCATCGTCCTGAAGCTGCGCGGCGCCGATCGCTTGGCGAAGCCGCAGGTGGCGGCGATCGAGTACCTCGTCGCCTCTGCCGTCCCCGGCCTGAAGCCGAACCGCGTCTCCATCATCGACGGCGACGGCAATCTGCTGGCGCGGGGCGACGGCGACAGCGGCGATGCCGGGATGGCGAGCACCGCCGAGGAGCGGCGCGTCGGCTACGAGGACCGCCTGGCGCGGAAGGCCGAGGAGATGCTCGAACAGACCGTCGGCCCGGGCAAGGCGCGCGTCGACGTCCATGCCGATATCGACTTCGATCGGATCACCACCAATTCCGAGAGCTTCGACCCCGACCAGCAGGTGGCGCGCTCGACGCAGACCGTCACCGACACCAGCGACAGCAACGCCAATGGCGACCAGCCGGTGACGGTGCAGACCAACCTGCCCAACGCCCAGACCGCCACGGCGTCCCCCAGCAACCGCAGCAAGAGCCAGCGTGAAGAGAGCACGACCAATTTCGAGATCGGCAAGAAGGTCGTGAACGAGGTGCATGAGACCGGGGTCGTACGCCGGCTCTCGGTCGCCGCCATGGTCGACGGCGTCTACACCATCGCCGCCGATGGCAGCCGCGCGTATCAGCCGCGCTCGCCCGAAGAGCTGAAACAGCTGACGGCGATCCTGAAGTCGGCGATCGGCTTCGACGAGAAGCGGGGCGATACCGTCGAGCTCGCCAATCTTCGCTTCATGACGCCCGAGGAAACGGCCCCGACGGCGCCCCTCACCATCATGGGCTTCGAGCGCGCCGACATCGTCAAGATGGGCGAGATGCTGGTCGTCGCCGTCGTCGCCGTGCTGTTCATCCTGCTCGTGGTGCGGCCGCTGCTGATGCGCGTCCTCGAGAACAGCGCCGCCGCCGCAAGCGACACCAGTCAGCTGCTGCCGGGCGCCGTGGCGGGCCAAAGCGCGCCGGCTCTCCCCGCTCCTGCCGGGCTCAAGCCCGCGCTGCCCGCCGCGGCGGGCGGCGCGCTCGTGCCGGCCGGCGCCGAGGTGGCAGAGCGCATGATCGACATCGGCCAGGTCGAAGGTCGCGTCGCCGCGTCCAGCATCAAGAAGATCGGCGAGATCGTCGAGAAGCATCCCGAGGAAGCGGTCGCCATCGTCCGCTCCTGGATGTATCAGGGCGCCTGAGCGAGCACCAGCCCGATGGCAACCATGCGCGTCCGCGAGGACATACGCACGCTCACCGGTCCCGAGAAGGCGGCCATTCTCATGCTGGCGCTGGGCGACGAGCACACGGCGCGCCTCTTCGCGCTGATGGACGACGAGGAGATCAAGGAGATCTCCCAGACCATGGCCAATCTCGGCACGGTCGCCTCCAGCATCGTCGAGCGGCTTTTCGTCGAGTTCGCCGAGCAGATCTCAGCGACGGGCTCTCTCGTCGGCAGCTACGAGAGCACCGAGCGGCTCCTCGCCAAGGTACTGGGCGCCGAGCGCGTCACCCAGATCATGGAGGAGATCCGCGGCCCCGCCGGGCGCACCATGTGGGACAAGCTCGGCAACGTCAACGAGACCGTGCTCGCCAACTACCTCAAGAACGAATATCCGCAGACCGTCGCCGTGGTCCTCTCCAAGATCAAGTCGGACCATGCCGGGCGCGTGCTGACGCAGCTGCCCGAGAGCTTTGCCATGGAAGTGATCATGCGCATGCTGCGCATGGAGGCGGTCCAGAAGGAGGTGCTCGACGACGTCGAGCGCACGCTCAGGAACGAATTCTTCTCGAGCCTCGCCCGCACCAACCGCCGCGACTCGCACGAGCTCATCGCCGAGATCTTCAACAGTCTCGACCGCAATTCCGAGACGCGCTTCCTGACCGCGCTCGAGGAGCGCAACCGCGATTCGGCGGAGCGCATCAAGGCGCTGATGTTCACCTTCGAGGACTTGGCCAAGCTCGACGGCATGGCGGTCCAAGGCATGCTGCGCAACGCCGAGAAGGAGAAGCTGCCTATCGCGCTCAAGGGCGCTTCCGAGGCGCTCCGCGACCTCTTCTTCTCCAACATGTCCGACCGCGCCGGCAAGCTGCTGCGCGAGGAGATCGCGTCGATGGGTCCGGTCCGGCTCAAGGACGTCGAGGAGGCGCAATCCTATCTCGTGGCGCTCGCCAAGGATTTGGCGGCGCGCGGCGAGATCGTCATCGCCGACGGCAGCGGCGAGGACGAGCTGGTTTATTGACGCCATGCAATCGCCTCATCGATTCCTCTTCGACCAGTCGTTCGACCAGCCCGACGCGCCGCGCGCGGGGCGCAAACCGCCGCCGCCGCCCGAGCCCACCTTCTCCAAGGCCGAGTTCGAAGCCGCGAAAGCGCAGGCGCTGGCCGAGGGTCGTGCCGCGGCCTCGGCCGAAGCCGCCCAGTCGCTGGAAGCCCGGATCGCAGCATCGCTGCAGAGCATCGAAGCGGCGCTGCGGCAATCGCTCGACGCTCGTGCCGCCAATGCCGAGGAGGCACAGCATCACGCGCTCGAGACGGTGCGCCAGCTCATGCGGAAGCTGGCACCCGCGCTCTGCCGCGTGGCACCGCTCCTCGAGCTCGAGGGCGTGATCGTCGCCTGCCTGCGCGAGGCCTTCGACGAGCCGCGCATCGTGCTCCGCGTCGGCGATACCGTCTTCGATGCGCTGCACCAGCACCTCAGCGCCATCACCAGCGCCGTCGGCTTCGCCGGCAAGGTCGTGCTGCTCGCCGACGAGGCGCTGGGCCCCGCCGATGCCCGCGTCGAATGGGCCGAAGGCGGCGCCGAGCGCGACACCGATCGCTTGATCCACGACATCGACGCGGCGCTGTTGCGCGCGCTCGACGCCATTGCTGCCCCGGGCGCGAGCCCGACTGAGGAGAACGCTCATGAATGACACGCATAACCTGAAGCTCGACGAGCTCGACGGCGCTCAGCCCGGGGGTGGCGACGTGCGGCCGCAGAACGCCAAGGAGCTCGAGGCCGTCTACGACATCCCGGTGCAGATCTCGGCGGTGCTGGGGCGGGCCACCATGCAGGTGAGCCAGCTTCTGAAGCTCGGCCGCGGCGCCGTCGTCGAACTCGACCGCAAGGTCGGCGAGGCGATCGACATCTACGTCAACAATCGCCTGGTGGCACGGGGCGAGGTGGTCGTCGTCGACGAGCGGCTCGGCGTCACCATGACGGAAATCGTCAAGGCGGATCGTACTTAACCCGCGAGGTCAGCATGCGTCTCCTCATTCTCGGCCCCCTCGAAGGGTATATCAGCACCGCTGGCAAGATCGCGATGGCGCGCGGCGCCACCGTGTCGCATGCCGACGACATCGAACACGGCCTCGCCGCGCTTCGCTCGGGCCACGGCGCCGACCTCCTGATGATGGACGTTAAGCTCGACATCGCGCGGATGATCGAGAGCCTGAAACAGGAGCGCATCAACGTCCCTCTCGTCGCCTGCGGCATCGGCGCCGATGCCGACGCGGCGGTGCGCGCGATCAAAGCGGGCGCCAAGGAATACATCCCGCTTCCACCCGATGCCGAGCTCATCGCCGCCGTCATCGAGGCGGTGGCGCAGGAAAGCCACGCCTTTCTCTTCCGCGATCCCGCCATGGCCGAGATCGTCCGCCTCGCCGACCAGGTGGCGCCGTCCGAGGCAAGCGTCCTCATCACCGGCGAGAGCGGCACGGGCAAAGAGGTGATCGCCCGCTACATCCACCGCAAGAGCCGCCGCGCCAAGCACAACTTCATCTCGGTGAACTGCGCCGCCATCCCCGAGAACCTGCTGGAGAGCGAGCTTTTCGGCCACGAGAAGGGCGCCTTCACCGGCGCCGTCGCGCGGCGCATCGGCAAGTTCGAGGAGGCCAATGGCGGCACGCTGCTCCTCGACGAGATCAGCGAGATGCATCCGCGGCTCCAGGCGAAGCTGCTGCGCGCCATCCAGGAGCGCGAGATCGACCGCGTCGGCGGCCATCAGCCGATCAAGGTCGACATCCGCCTCCTCGCCACCTCCAACCGCGATCTCGAGGACGAGGTGAAGAAGGGCAATTTCCGCGACGACCTCTATTTCCGCCTCAACGTCGTCAATCTGCGTATCCCCGCACTGCGCGAGCGGCCCAAGGACATTCCGCTGCTGGCCGATCACTTCGCCAAGAAATTCGCCGAGGTGAACACGCTCCCGGTGCGCCCCTTGGCGCCCGGCGTGCAGGAGATGCTGGCGCAGCATTCCTGGCGCGGCAATGTGCGCGAGCTCGAGAACACGCTCCACCGCGCCGTGCTGCTGGCGCGCGGCGACACCATCGGGCCCGACGCGATCATGCTCAATGGACCCAAGCCCGGCGCGGAGCCCGCCGCTGCGACGGGCGCCGCCGGCAAAGCGGCAATGGTTGGCCGCACCGTTGCCGATGTCGAGCGCGACCTCATTCTCGATACGCTGCAGCATTGCCTCGGCAACCGCACGCACGCCGCCAACATTCTCGGCATCTCGATCCGCACGCTGCGCAACAAGCTGCAGCAATACCGCCAGGAAGGCGTCAGCGTACCGCCCGCCGGCGAAGCCGAGCGAGCGCTGGCTTGACGCATCTCTCAAGCACCACCCCCCTCCCCAACCCTCCCCCTCACGGAAGGAGGGGGTTCATTGGCGCGCTAGCATCTTCCCCCTCCCCCCGTGAGGGGGAGGGCCGCAGCGCGCAGCGCTGCGGGGTGGGGGGTGGCCGCCGCCCCGCTGTCAACGGCTAAGCCCCCATGGCCGCCACCACCATCACGCAAGCCGCCCAGCCGGCGCCGAACGCGATCCTCGCGAAGCTCGGTGCGACGCTGCGGCGCGGCGAGATCGTGCTGGCGCTGGCGGTCGTCTCGATCCTGGTCGTGCTCATCCTGCCGATGCCGACCTGGCTCCTCGATATGAGCCTGGCGCTCTCCATCACCTTCTCCGTTCTCATTCTGATGGTGTCGCTGTTCATCCAGCGGCCGCTCGAATTCTCGTCCTTCCCGACCGTGCTGCTCATCGCCACGATGATGCGGTTGGCCCTCAATCTCGCCACGACGCGGCTCATTCTGAGCCACGGCCACGAAGGCACCGCCGCCGCGGGCCATGTCATCCAGGCCTTCGGCAACTTCGTCATGGGCGGCAACTTCGTCATCGGCGTCATCGTCTTCACCATCCTCGTGGTGGTGAATTTCGTCGTCATCACCAAGGGCTCCGGCCGCATTGCCGAGGTCGCCGCGCGCTTCAGCCTCGACAGCATGCCCGGCAAGCAAATGGCGATCGACGCCGATCTTTCGGCGGGCCTCATCAACGAGGAAGTCGCGCGCAAGCGCCGCCGCGAGCTCGAGGACGAAAGCAACTTCTACGGCGCCATGGACGGTGCCTCCAAATTCGTGCGCGGCGACGCGGTGGCGGGCCTCGTCATCACCGCCATCAACATCGTCGCTGGCATCGTCATCGGTATCCTGCAAAAGGGCCTCTCGTTCACCGAGGCGACGCAGTCCTACACGCTGCTGACCGTCGGCGACGGGCTCGTGACGCAGATCCCGGCGCTCATCGTCTCGACCGCCGCCGGCATGCTCGTCTCCAAGGCCGGCGTCAGCGGCTCGACCGACAAGGCGCTCTTCGGTCAGCTCTCGGCCTACCCCTCGGCGCTGGGCGTCGCCTCCTTCCTGATGCTCGCGCTCTCGCTCATGCCCGGCATTCCCATGCTGCCCTTCCTCATGCTTTCGAGCCTGACCGGCGGCGCCGCCTGGAAGCTCACCGAGAAACGCGAGAAGACCGCCGCCGCCGAAGCCGCCGCCGAGCAGGCGAAGGCTGCGGCTCCCGTCAAGGAGGAGCCGGTCCATGCCGCGCTCGCCATCGATCAGCTCCGCTTGGAGCTCGGCTACGGGCTTTTGAGCCTCATCAACAGCGACCATGGCACCCGCCTCACCGATCAGGTGCGGGCGCTTCGCCGCCAGCTCGCCGCCGAGATCGGCTTCGTCATGCCGGCGGTGCGCATCCAGGACAACCTGCAGCTCGCGGCCAACACCTATATCCTCCGCGTCAAGGAGATCGAGGCCGGGCGCGGCGAGCTGCGTCCCAACATGCTGCTGGTTATGGACCCGCGCGGCGGTGCCATCACCATCCCCGGCGAGGCGACGGTCGAGCCCACCTTCGGCTTGCCGGCGCAATGGATCCCCGAGGCGAGCCGCGAGGAGGCGACCTTCCGCGGCTACACCGTGGTCGAGCCCCAGACCGTGGTCACCACGCATCTGACCGAGGTGATCAAGGACAACATGGCTGAGCTTCTCTCCTATGCCGAGACGCAGAAGCTCATCGACGAGCTCGACAAGTCGCATCAGAAGCTCATCGCCGACATGGTGCCGAGCCAGATCTCGGTGGGCGGCATCCAGCGCGTGCTGCAGAACCTGCTCTCCGAGCGCGTCTCGATCCGCGACCTGCCGACCATCCTCGAGGGCATCTCCGAGGCCTGCGGCTACAGCCGCAACATCAGCATCATCACCGAGCACGTGCGCACGCGGCTTGCGCGCCAGATCAGCGACGGCAACACCAACGATGCGGGCTTTATCCCGCTGGTCAGCCTCTCACCCAGCTGGGAGCAGTCCTTCGCCGAGGCGCTGACCGGCCAGGGCGAGGAGCGGCATTTGAGCATGCCGCCGAGCCGGCTCCAGGAATTCATCGCCGCCGTGCGCGCCAATTTCGAGCGCCACGCCATGCAGGGCGAGACGCCGGTGCTGCTGACGAGCCCGGCGATCCGGCCTTATGTACGCTCGATCATCGAGCGCTTCCGGCCGCTCACCGTCGTGATGTCGCAGAACGAAGTGCATCCCAAAGCCCGCATCAAGACGCTCGGGACGATCTGAGGACGACTGAAGCATGCGCCTCATGACCTTCACCGCGGCGACGATGAGCGAGGCGATGGCGTTGGTCCGCCAGCGGCTCGGCCCCGAGGCGATCATCGTCTCGACCGAGGAAGGCGAGGACGGCACCACCCGCCTCACCGCCGCGATCGAGCAGCCCGAGCGCCCCGCGCCGGCCATCGAGCCCGATGTGATCGACACGCTGAGCGAGGCGCTCTCCGGCCACGGCCTCTCGCCGGTCCTCGTCGAGAAGATACTCTGCGCCGCCCTGCCCTTCGAGACCGACGAGGCGCTGGTGGCGCTCGCCAGCGCCTTCGCCACGCTTTTCGGCTTTGCCCCCATCGCCGAGGCGGCGCCCCGGCCGGTGCTGCTCGCGGGCCCGCCCGGCGCCGGCAAGACGGTCTCGCTGGCGAAGCTCGCGACCCGCTTCGTCATGGCCGGCCGGCCCGTCCGTCTCATCACCGCCGACACTGTCCGCGCCGGCGCCATCGAGCAGCTCGAAGCCTTCGCCCGCGTGCTGCAGCTGCCGCTCGCCCGCGCCGACGGCGCGGCGCGCCTGGCGCCGCTCGTCGCTGCCGCCAAGCCCGGCGAGACCGTGCTCATCGACACCCCCGGCATCAACCCCTACAGCGCCGGCGACCGGCGCGAGCTTGCCTCCCTCATCGCCGAGAGCGGCGGCGAGCCGGTGCTGGTGCTGCCCGCCGGCGGCGATGCCATCGACACGCTGGAGATGGCGCGCATCTTCCGCGATCTCGGCGCCAGCCGGCTCGTCGTCACCCGCCTCGACGTGGCGCAGCGCGTCGGCAGCGTCATCGCCTGCGCCGAGGCCCTTCCGCTCACTTTTGCCGAGGCCGGCATCGCGCCCGACATCGCCGCCGGGCTCGCCGCCTTCAACCCCGTCGTTCTCGCCCGGCTCGTCCTTTCCGAAGCGGCGCAGCCAGCGCGCCAAGCTCATGCCATGAGAGGTTCGCCATGAAACCAGTCCCAATTGTGACGGCGTTCCCCGCGCCGACGCCCGCACCGGCCGCGACGCCGGGCAAACGCAACATCATCGCCATCGCCTCGGGCAAAGGCGGGGTCGGCAAGACCTGGTTCTCGATCACGCTCGCCCACACCATGGCCAAGGCCGGCAAGAAGGCGCTGCTCTTCGACGGCGATCTCGGCCTTGCCAATGTCGACGTGCAGCTGGGCGTGACGCCCGAGCGCGACCTTGCCAGCGTCATCGCCGGCGAATCCACCTTGGCGCAAGCAGCGACGCGCTATGCTGGCGGCTTCGACATCATCGCCGGCCGCTCCGGCACCGGCAGCCTCGCGACGCTGCCGGCGAGCCGGCTCATGACGCTCCGCACCGAGCTCCACCTCCTGGCGCAGAATTACGACTTCGTCGTGCTCGATCTCGGCGCCGGCATCGAGCGCACGGTGCGCCTCCTGACGGCGCAGTCGCGCGCCTGCCTCGTCGTCACCACCGACGAGCCGACCTCGATCACCGACGCTTATGCCTACATCAAAGTGACGGCGATGGAGCGCTTGGCGGAAGGGATCGAGATCGTCGTCAACATGGTGCCGACCCAGCGCGACGGCGAGCGCGTCTATGGGACCTTGCTCAAGGCCTGTCGCGAGTTCCTCAAGATCGAGCCGCCGCTCGCCGGCATCATCCGCCGCGACGAGCACGTGAAGGACAGCATCCGCCGCCAGAGCTCGATCCTGACACGCCATCCCGGCTGCGAGGCGGCGAGCGACGTCGGGGCGATCTTCCAGCGCCTCGACCAGGCGTTCTAACCCCCGGCGGAAGACGGCATCATGGCGGATACGGTCCGCAGCGTCTCGCCGGTCGGCGCGGCACTCCCGCCGACGGCCGCGCCGCCGCCCCCCGTCATCGAGCTGGTGCAGCAGCCGCCCACAGCTTTGCTGCTCGCCTCGCAGCTGACGGCGACGGTCGTCGGCCGCGGCGGCAACGGCGCGCTGCTGCTGCGCACCGATTACGGCACGCTCGCGCTCAACACCACGCTGACGCTCGCGCCCGGCAGCAGCGTCGATCTGCGGGTCCAGCCCGGCCCGCCTGCGACCGTCGTCCTGCTCAGCGTCGCGGACGCGACCGCGACGACGGCGACCGCCGCATCCACGACATCCACGACCGGCACGTCCCCGACCGCCACGGCCACGGCCGCCACGGCCACGGCA
>DATJAV010000144.1:0-2689 GCA_035515835.1 Allostellaceae bacterium | reverse complement strand
CTTCTCGATGAGGCGCGATTTCTGTACCTGGTAGGGAATCTCGGTGACGATCACCTGGTAGAGGCCATGCGAGAGCCGCTCGACCTCCCAGCGTGCGCGCAGCCGGAAGCTGCCGCGGCCGGTGGCATAGGCCTGGCGGATCGCGTCCGGCGCTTCGACGAGAACGCCGCCCGTCGGGAAATCGGGACCGGGCACGCGCTCCACCAGCTCCTCGACCATGGCGCGCTTGTGCTTCACGAGGTAGCCGAGCGCATCGCAGAGCTCGCCGACATTGTGCGGCGGGATGTTCGTCGCCATGCCGACGGCGATGCCGCTGGCGCCGTTCGCGAGCAGGTTGGGGAAGCGCGCCGGCAACACCACGGGCTCGCTGTTCTCGCCGTCGTAGGTGGGGCGGACATCGACGGCGTCCTGATCGATGCCGGCGAGGAGCGCCTCGGCGACCTCGGTCAACCTGCTCTCGGTGTAGCGGTAGTGAGCGGCGTTGTCGCCGTCGATGTTGCCGAAATTGCCCTGGCCCTCGACCAACGGATAGCGCTGCGCGAAATCCTGCGCCAGGCGCACCAAGGCGTCATAGACGGCGGCGTCGCCATGGGGATGGAATTTGCCGATAACGTCGCCGACGACGCGGGCGCATTTCTTGAAGCCGGACCTGGGATCGAGCTTCAGCTCGCGCATGGCGTGGAGGATGCGCCGATGGACCGGCTTCAACCCGTCGCGCACATCGGGCAGCGAGCGCGCGGTGATGGTGGAGAGCGCGTAGGAGAGATAGCGGTCTCCCAACGCGGCGGCGAAATCCACGTCGCGGATCTCGCCGACAACAGCCGTCTTGCTCATGCTAGTCCTAGGAATGCTGATCGGCGGATATTTTAGCGAGGCGCAGGATCACGTCAACGAAACGCGCGCGCGCCGGCGGCATCATACGCCCGTGCGGCGCGAAGACTCGGCGCTCGAGGAAGAATCCGGTGAGGCGCAAACCCTCGATCACCGCCGGCGGCGGCGGCGCTTCCTGCTCGCCCGGGAGAAGAAACGCCGGCAGCGGCAGCAGCTTCTCGCGATAGGGCGCGCCTGCCGCCGCCGAAACCGCATGGCCCGATTTGGGCGAGATATAGACGAGCTCGCGCGTGTCGCCCGTGGCGGCGCAGCGCGAGAGATCGAGGCCGAATCCGAGCTCGGCCAAGAGTGCCAGCTCCCAGAGGACGTAAGCGGGCGCCCAACCGCGATCGGCGTCGAGCGACTCGAGGAGCGCCGCCATGCCCTCGAAGACGCCGGGAAGAGGTTCGCGCTCCGGCAGCGTCGACTCGGCGACTGCCGCCGCCGCAGCGAGGCAGGCGAGACGCGCGGGATCGGCGATGACGCGCGCGGCATGCGGCGCCTTGAGCTCGCCCGCAATCGTGCCGAGATGCTCGGCGAGCCGCGCGTTCCAGGTGACGCCGACGCGGTTGCCGATCTCGAAGACGCTGCGCAGCTTCCGCCCCTGCCCGCCCCGCACCAGCCCGGCATGACGCCCGTGCGCGCGCGTCAAGAGCTGCACGACGAGCGCATTCTCGCCGTGGCGGCGCGCCGCGAGCACAAAGCCCTCATCTTCCCAATGCATGGGGGCAACCCGTTGGGTCAGACTTTATCCGTGACCGCTGGGTCACGGGCTATTCTCCCTCATGCGCCCATAAAGAGAAAGCTCGCCTGGGCGCTGATCTTCGCTCGTCACTTCGTGCAGAAGTAACGCCACTCGCTGTGCTCGATCTGCTGCTGCGGCGTCACGCCAAACAGCATCCAGGCGAAGTGGCTGTGCCGCGCCAAAGGACTCTGCATCGTCAGGGTGAAGGAGGGATCGGTGGCGGGCATGGTCTTCAACCATGGACGCCACTGACCCTTCGCATCGCTTCGCTTCACCAGCAGGTAGATGCGAACCCCGTCGGCCGGGGGTTCCCAATCGAGCCGGACCCCGCGCTCGGGATCGAGGCACCGCGCGAAGCCGGGATCATCGGGAGGCGCCACCGGCGATGGTAAGGCGATGTTTGCAGCGATCAAAAGGGGCAGCAGCATCGGGCTCCGGCCTCCTTCCAAGACGGATCGGACGAGATAAACGCTGCAGAAAAGCGTCCCGCTCCAATGCTCCGCTGCCGGAATGATCCGTCGCCAGCTAGAATGCGTTGCGCTCGTCCGCGGCGCCAGCCGCATAGGTTGCTGATACCTTCTAGTGGCTTGAGGGCGCTGTTCGAGTGATAGATGAAGCGAGTCGTGAAGGAGAGGGGGGCTTCAATGGTGCCGTCGGCGCGCGACCCACTGGACCAAATTTGTTTTCTTCGGCTGCAAGCGACCAAGGCGCGGCGGCTGGCGCGCAGCGTTGGCGACGAGCGCGTCGTTACCGAATTGATGCGCTACGCCGACGAGCTCGAGGCGAGAGCGCAGGGGCTGCAGGCCGCAAGAGCGCCGTCCCAAGAAACCTGGAGTGGGCTCGAATACTGATCCGGCTGGCGCGCAACGAGTGTCGCCGCTTCAATAAGCGGAGATGCCGCCTTCCGCCGGGATCGCCGCACCATTCACCATGCGCGATTCGTCCGAGGCGAGGAAGAGCGCGATATTGGCGATGTCCTCCGGCAGGCCGACGCCGAAGGGATACCGCTCCGTCATGTTGTCGATGGCGCCGAAGCGGATGTGGTTGCCATCGGTGAAGCGGCTCTTGACCCGC
>DATJAV010000143.1:0-19357 GCA_035515835.1 Allostellaceae bacterium | reverse complement strand
ATCCCACCAAGAAAGGTCCCCCATGCATTTCCTTGACGGTTCCCTGGTCCCGGAAAACCAGGACAAGCTCGTGATCACAGCCGCCCCGTACGGGCCGGAATGGGTCCCTTCCGACTTCCCGGAAGACATCGCGGTCACCATGGACGAGCAGGTGCAGAAGGCCGTCGATTGCTACAACGCCGGCGCGACCGTGCTGCACGTCCATGTGCGGGAGGCCGACGGCAAGGGCTCCAAGCGCCTCTCCAAATTCAACGAGCTGCTTGCCCGCCTTCGCGATGCCGTGCCGGACATGGTGCTGCAGGTCGGCGGCTCGATCTCCTTCGCGCCGGAAACCGAGGGCGCCGCGGCCAAGTGGTTGTCCGACGACACGCGCCACATGCTGGCCGAGCTGACGCCCAAGCCCGACCAGGTGACGGTCACGGTCAATACCGCGCAAATGAACATCTTCGAGCAGATGGAGCCGGCGGACTACGCCGGCACATCGCTCGCGGATCCAGTGGTCCACAACGCCTATCGCGAAATGATCGTGCCGGCCGGTCCCGGTTGGGCCGAGGAGCACATCAAGCGCTTGTCGGCGGCGGGCATCCAGAGCGCCTTCCAGTTCTACAACATCAACAGCTTCGAGACCGTAGAGCGCATGATCCGCCGGGGCGTCTATAAGGGGCCGCTGGTGATGAATTGGGTTGCGATCGGCGGCGGCATGGACGCACCCAACATCTATAACCTCGCAAACTTCGTCCGCGCCGTCCCGGACGGTGCAGTCCTCACGCTCGAAAGCTCGATGCGCAACGTGCTCCCCGTCAACATGATGGCGATCGCTTTAGGGCTGCACGTGCGATGCGGCATCGAGGACAATCTCTGGACGCAAGATCGCAAATCCAAGATGAGCACGGTAAGGCAGATCGAACAGCTTGTGCGCATTGCGCGCGAGGTCGGCCGTGAGATAGCGAACGGCAAGCAAGCGCGCAGAATCTGCAAGATCGACACGTTCTACGACAGCATTGAGGAGACCCTGGCGAAGAACGGCTTCGCGCCGAACCGCGATCCCGGACAACGCCGCGTCGCCACGCACAAGGCTGCTTGAGAGCGGTAGTGGGCGAGGCGAGACTATTCGCATCGCCCACCCTCATCACCGGGCTATGAGGGAAAAAAAGGGGTGCGGCTTGCGCCGCACCCCAAATTTCTGCCTCAATTGCGTGGTCCGGCCGGGAGGCTTGGAGCCGGGGGCACGCCGCGAAAAGTCAGCTACAGCCGCTCGTGCTGCCGCAGGTATCGCATTTGAGGCAGGTCCCGTTGCGAAGGAGGGTGAAGTTGCCGCATTCGCCGCAACTGTCGCCCTCGTAGCCCTTCATCCGCGCGGCGCGGATCTGCTCGACCCGGATGTCCGGCTGGACGAGCGCCGTGCTCGCCTCGAGCTGCGCCGCAAACGACACGCTTTCCGACATCGGCGCGCCCATGGTGATGGCGGTGTTGCCGTCGCTCGCCATCGGCCCGCGGGCACCGCCTTGCAGCACCGTGAGCCTGCTGCGGACGTAGCCGGTCGAGACGCGCTGCACCACCGCCGCCACGTCCTGCCGCGCGCCGCCGCCTTCGGGGAGGTTCGATTCCGCGACCCCTTTGCCGAGCGTGTCCGGCAATAGGTCGGCCGGCTGCACATGCGCCAGGTCGTTGCGGCCGAGATAGGAGATCGCGAGCTCGCGGAAGATGTAGTCGACGATCGAGGTCGCCATCTTGATGGCGTCGTTGCCCTCGACGATGCCGTCCGGCGCAAAGCGCGTGAAGGTGAAGGCCTCGACGAACTCCTCGAGCGGCACACCGTATTGGAGCCCGATCGAGATGGCGATAGCGAAGTTGTTCATGAGCGAGCGGAAGGCCGAGCCTTCCTTGTGCATGTCGATGAACACCTCGGCCAGCTTGCCGTCCTCGTATTCGCCGGTTCGGAGATAGACCTTGTGGCCGCCCACCATGGCCTTCTGCGTGTAGCCCTTGCGGCGCTGCGGCAGACGCCGGCGCTCGGTGCGCTGCACGATGCGCTCGGTCACTTTCTCGACGAGGCGCTCGACGATCACCGGGACGCGATCCGCCGGCGGCTTCTCGAGGAGATCGCCGATCGCGTCTGTCTCGTCGTCGAGGAGCGCCGATTGCAAGGGCTGCGAGAGCTTCGAGCCGTCGCGGTAGAGCGCGTTCGCCTTGAGGCCGAGCCGCCAAGAGAGGCGATAGGCCTCCTTGCAGCCCTCGACCGTGGCGGCGTTCGGCATGTTGATGGTCTTGGAGATGGCGCCCGAGATGAAGGGCTGGGACGCCGCCATCATGCGAATGTGGCTCTCGACCGAGAGATAGCGCCTGCCGGTGCGGCCGCAGGGATTGGCGCAGTCGAAGACCGGGAGATGCTCCTCGCGCAGGAAGGGCGCGCCTTCCAGCGTCATGGCGCCGCAGCAATAGGTGTTGGCGGCGTCGATCTCGGCCTTGGTGAAGCCCAGCGATCCCAGCATGTCGAAGCCAACATCGTCGAGATCGGCGGCGCTGAAGCCAAAGGCGGCCTTGCAGAGCTCCTCGCCCAGCGTCCATTTGTTGAAGGCGAACTTGATGTCGAAGGCGGAGGCGAGGGCATTCTCGACCGCGCCGAGCGCGCCGTCGGTGAAGCCCTTGGCCTTGAGCGCGGCGTGATTGACGCCGGGCGCATTGCGGAGCGTGCCGGTGCCGACGGCGTAGCGGGTGATCGCTTCGATCTCGTCGGCCTCGTAGCCCAGCACGGCGAGCGCTTCCGGCACCATGCGGTTGATGATCTTGAAGTAGCCGCCGCCGGCGAGCTTCTTGAACTTGACGAGCGCGAAATCGGGCTCGATGCCGGTGGTGTCGCAATCCATGACCAGGCCGATCGTGCCGGTGGGTGCGACCACCGTGGCCTGCGCATTGCGATAGCCGTGCAGCTCGCCCAAGGCCAGCGCCGCGTCCCAGGCGTGGCGCGCCGCCGTCACCAGCCCGCTCCAGGGGCAGTTCGGTGCGTCGAGCGGAACGGGAGGGATGCTCAAGCCCTCATAATCGTCGGTCACGCCGTGGGCGGCGCGGCGATGGTTGCGAATGACGCGCAGCATGGCGTCGCGATTGGCCCCGAATTCGGGGAAGGCGCCGAGCTCCGCCGCCATCTCCGCCGAGGTGGCGTAAGCGACGCCGGTCATGAGGGCGCTGACGGCGCCGCAGAGCGCGCGCCCGGCGGCGCTGTCATAGGAGAGGCCCGAGGCCATCAGCAGCCCGCCGATGTTGGCGTAGCCGAGGCCCAGCGTGCGGAAGGCATAGGAGAGCCTGGCGATCTCGCGCGACGGGAACTGCGCCATCAGCACCGAGATCTCGAGCGTCACGGTCCAGAGCCGCGTCGCATGCTCGAAGGCCGCCACATCGAAGCCGCCATCGGGCGCGCGGAACTGCATCAGGTTGAGGGAGGCGAGATTGCAGGCGGTGTCGTCGAGGAACATGTATTCCGAGCAGGGATTCGACGCGTTGATGCGCCCGCTCGCGGGACAGGTGTGCCACTCGTTGATGGTGGTGTCGTATTGCAGGCCGGGATCGGCGCTCGCCCACGCGGCATGCGCGATCTTGTCCCAGAGCTCGCGCGCCGGCAGCGTCTTCGCCACCTTGCGGTCGGTGCGGCGGATGAGGCTCCAATCGCCGTCCTTTTCAACGGTCTCGAGGAAGGCGTTGGTGACGCGCACCGAGTTGTTCGAGTTCTGGCCCGAGACGGTGAGATAGGCCTCGCCGTCCCAATCCGTGTCATAGGCCGGGAAGTCGATCGCCGTGAAGCCCTGCTGCGCGAATTGGATGACGCGCTGAACGTAGTTCTCGGGGATCATGGCGCGTCGGGCGGCCTTGATCTCGCGCTTCAGAAGCGGGTTGCGCTTGGGATCGAAGCGCCCGTCGCCCAGCGCTTGCGCCTCGCCGTAATGGCAGGCGGCGATGACGGCGTTCAGATGCTGCTGCGCCAGCTTCGAGCCGGCGACGAGGGCCGCGACCTTCTGCTCCTCGGTGACCTTCCAGAGGATGTAGCTTTCGATGTCGGGGTGGTCGATGTCGACCGTCACCATCTTGGCGGCGCGGCGGGTGGTGCCGCCGGACTTGATCGCCCCTGCCGCGCGGTCGCCGATCTTGAGGAAGCTCATGAGGCCGGACGAGCGCCCGCCGCCCGAGAGCTTCTCGTCCTCGCCGCGCAGCTTGGAGAAATTGGAGCCGGTGCCCGAGCCATATTTGAAGAGCCGCGCTTCGCGCACCCAGAGGTCCATGATGCCGCCCTCGTTGACGAGGTCGTCCGCGACCGACTGGATGAAGCAGGCATGGGGCTGCGGGTGCTCATAGGCGCTTTGCGACGCCACCAGCTCGCCCGTCTTGAAGTCGACGTAGTAGTGACCCTGCGCCGGGCCGTCGATGCCGTAGGCCCAGTGGAGGCCGGTGTTGAACCATTGCGGCGAGTTGGGCGCGGCCATCTGCTGACACAGCATGAAGCGCATCTCGTCGTAATAGGCCCGCGCGTCTGCCTCGCCGTCGAAATATCCGCCCTTCCAGCCCCAATAGGTCCAGGTGCCGGCCAGCCGGTCGAAGACCTGCTTGGCGCTCTTCTCCGAGCCGTAGCGCTCCTGCGCCGGAAGCGTCTTCAGCGCCGCCTCGTCGGGAATCCGCCGCCAGAGCCAGTCCGGGACCTCGGCCTCAACCACCGGCAGCAGGCGGGCGGGGACGCCGGCCTTGCGGAAATACTTCTGAGCCAGGATGTCGCAGGCGACCTGGCTCCATTGCGCGGGCACGTCGATATCCGGCAAGTGGAAGACACGCGAGCCGTCCGGATTGCGGATCTCGCTGGTCGCGAGACGGAACTCGATGCCGGAATAGGCGTCCTCGCCGGCCCGGGTAAAACGTCGCTCTATGCGCATTCGAATCCCCCACCACCCCTTGTGACGTTGCTCGCCCTTCGCCTTTTCCCCGACCGCCGCTATTAGTAGGGGGCGGCGTTAACCAAGAACCCAGATGTTGACGCAAATCGGCTCGGGCGGCAACAACATTTTGTTGGGAGGGGAGGTTAGGGGATCAATATGTTGATTCACCCCGGGGCCTCTTTTTCCGCATGCCAGCGAAAGCGGGCATCCAGAAGGGTGGCTCTCGATCCCGCGCGCCGCTCCGGCGGCAACGGCGACGCGGTCGAGCAAGCGGAAGGGAGAGCCATGCCTGGACGCGCCAAATCACCGATGCCATAGTCCCCGCCGAATTTTCCGCATAGGCACGAGCGATGGGCATCACGCTGGGCACGAAGCTCTTCACTTGGCTCCGGGGCGAGCTCGTCGGCACCGATCAGTTCGGCAACCGCTATTATCGCGACAAGCGGCGCCCGCCGCTGAAGCGGGGCGGCGGCCGCGAGAGCCGCGAGAAGCGCTGGGTCCTCTACAACGGCGAGCCCGAGGCCTCGCGCGTGCCGCCGGAATGGCATGGCTGGCTCCACCATACCTACGCCGAACCGCCGCAGAATGCGGGCAAGCGCAAATATCCCTGGCAGAAGGAGCATCAGCCCAACCTGACGGGGACGCCTGGGGCCTATCGTCCGCCGGGCTCGGTGCTGCGCGGCGGTCATCGCGCGCCCGCCGCGGGCGACTATCAGCCCTGGACGCCGGAATAAGCTGCAAGGAAAAACATCGGGGGAAAGGGCAAGATGAATCGCAATGCCATCGAAACCGTCATGGGCGCCGTCGTCCTGGTGGTCGCGGCCGTATTCCTCTTCTTCGCCTATCGCACGAGCCAGGTGCGCGCCATCACCGGCTACGACATCAGCGCCGTCTTCGACCGCGTCGGCGGCCTGCGCGACGGTGGCGAGGTGCGGCTGAACGGTATTCCCATCGGCAGCGTCATCTCGCAGACGCTCGATGCCAAGAACGGCTTCACCGCCATCGTCAAGATGAGCATCGAGGAATCGGTCAAGCTGCCGGCGGATTCGAAGGCGAGGATCGCGTCGAACGGATTGCTGGGCGACAATTACCTGGCCATCGTGCCGGGGATCGAGGACAAGACGATACCGCCGGGCGGCACCATCACCGATACGACGCCGCCTTTCGATCTTGAATCGGTGATCGGGCAGCTCATTTACAGCTTCCAAAGCGGCGGTGCGAAGAAGGACGACAGCAACGGCGGCGGCCAGAAGAAAGATGACGGCAAGTAAGGAGAAGCTCTCGCTGCCGACCTGGCTCACCCCCGAGGGCGAGCCGGTCGCCTGCGTCGAGAAGATCAAGGTTCTGAACGAGAATCTGGAGGAGCTGCGCGCCTTGGCGCAGGACGCGCTTGAGGACGCCGTGCTGATGGGCTGCGACGAAGGGCAATTCCGCGGCGTGATGCATCAGCTCGCCGATCGCCTGGTCAATCCCTACAAGCGAGGCGCGGGATGAAGCCGCGCGCGGCGCTGCTGGCGGCGGCGCTGATGCTGGCGGCAAGCGGCGCCTCGGCCGAGACGACGGTGGCGGTGCTGCAAGGCCTCGACAAGACCACGGCCCGCGTCTCGACCATCGAGGCGCCGATCGGCAAGCCCGTGCGCTTCGGGCGCCTCGTCATCACCGCCCGCGCCTGCGTCAAGCATCCGCCGGAGGAAGATCCGGAAAGCGCCGCCTTCCTGCAGATCGACGAGCTGCGCCAGAGCGAGGGCAGCGCGCCCCTGCCGCAGCGCGTCTTCAGCGGCTGGATGTTCGCCTCGAGCCCGGCGCTCTCGGCGATGGAGAGCCCGATCTACGACGTGAGCGTGCTCGACTGCAAGACCGAGACGACCTCGGCGCCGGCGAGCGGCTCGCGCGAGAAGTGAGCGGTGACGGCGAGCGCTGCCTCGAGCGCGCGGTGATACTGGCGGCGCGGGATCTCGATGGCGCCGAATTGGCGGAGATGATCGGTGACGAATTGCGTGTCGAGGAGGCGAAAGCCGCCGCGCCGCAGCAGGGCCACGAGTTGCGCCAGCGCCACTTTGCTGGCGTCGTTGACCCGGCTGAACATGCTTTCGCCGAAGAAGGCGCCGCCCAGCGCCACGCCGTAGAGGCCGCCCACCAGCCGGCGCTCGAGCCAGCACTCGACGCTGTGCGCATGGCCGCGCTCGAAGAGCGCGGTGTAAAGCCGCACGATCTCGTCGTTGATCCAGGTCTTGGGGCGATCCGGCCGCGCCTCGGCGCAGCCCTCGACGACCGCGGCAAAGGCGCTGTCGCAGCGCAGCTCGAAGGGCTCATGCCGGAGCGTGCGGCGCAGGCGATGCGGGAGATGGAAGCGGTCGAGCGGCAAGACGCCGCGCTGCTCGGGGTCGACCCAGAAGACCTCGGTGTCGCCGGCGTCCTCGGCCATCGGGAAAATGCCGGCGGCATATGCGCGCAGCAGCAGGTCGGGGGTGAGCGCGATCATCGCCGCCGATGATGCCCGAGCTTCACTGCCGCGCCAAGAATCTCTCGAGCCAGTGAATGTCGTAGTCGCCGTCGATGAAGTCGTTGTCGGCGACCAGGCGCTGATGCAGCGGGATGGTCGTCTCGATGCCGACGATGACGTATTCCTCGAGCGCGCGCTTCAACCGCATCAGGCATTCGTTGCGCGACGTGCCGTGGACGATGAGCTTGGCGACGAGGCTGTCGTAGTTGGGCGGCACGACATAGCCCTGATAGAGCGCGCTGTCGACGCGGACGCCCATGCCGCCGGGCGCGTGATAGCCTTCGATGCGACCGGGGGACGGCGCGAAGGTAGCGGGGTTCTCGGCGTTGACGCGGCATTCGATGGCGTGGCCCATGAGCTTCACGTCCTCCTGACGATAGCCCAGCGACGCGCCGGCGGCGATGCGGATCTGCTCCCGCACGATGTCGATGCCGCTCACCATCTCCGAGACGGGATGCTCGACCTGGAGCCGCGTGTTCATCTCGATGAAGAAGAAACGGCCGTCCTGGTAGAGGAACTCGATGGTGCCGGCACTGCCATAGTTGAGCTTGCGCATGGCGTCGGTGGCGACGCGGCCGATGGCCTCGCGCTCGCGGGCGTTGAGCGCGGGCGACGGCGTCTCCTCGAGGAGCTTCTGGTGCTTGCGCTGCAGCGAGCAGTCGCGCTCGCCCAAATGAATGACGCCGCCCTTGCCGTCGCCGATGATCTGCACCTCGATGTGCCGGGGCTCGGCGAGATGGCGCTCGAGATAGACCTCGGCATTGCCGAAGAAGGCCTTGGCCTCGGCCTGCGCGGCCGGGAGCGCGGTCTTGAGCTCCTCGGCGTTCTGCGCCAAGCGCATGCCGCGGCCGCCGCCGCCGCCCGACGCCTTCACCAGCACGGGGTAGCCCACGCGCTCGGCGGCGGCGAGCCCGGCGGCGAGATCGGCGACCGCGCCGTCGCTGCCGGGAACGATCGGAATGCCAAGCTCCAAGGCGGCGCGCTTCGCCGTCACCTTGTCGCCCATGAGGCGGATATGCTCGGGCGAGGGGCCGATGAAAGTGAAGCCGTGCTCTTCGACCATCGACGCGAAGTCGGCGTTCTCCGCGAGAAAACCGAGACCCGGATGAATGGCGTCGGCGCCGGTGATGGCGGCGGCCGACAGAATGGCGGGGATGTTGAGGTAGCTGTCGCGCGCCGAGGGCGGCCCGATGCAGACGCTCTCATCGGCGAGCCGCACATGCATGGCGCTGTCATCGGCGGTCGAGTGGACGGCGACCGTGCGGATGCCCATCTCGCGGCAGGCGCGGTGGATGCGGAGCGCAATCTCGCCGCGATTGGCGATGAGCACCTTCTCGAACATCTACTCCAGCACGATGAGCGGCTGGCCGTACTCGACCGGGGCGCCGTCGGCCACCAGGATCTGCACGACCTTGCCGGCGCGGGGCGCCGGGATTTGGTTCATCACCTTCATCGCCTCGATGATGAGGAGCGGCTGGCCCTCGCGCACGCTGTCGCCGAGCTTGACGAAGGGCGGCGCTTCGGGGCTGGGCGCGAGATAGGCCGTGCCGACCATCGGCGCCTTGACCGCGCCCGCCGGCAGGGTTGCGGGCGCCGCGGCGACAGGCGCCTGGGCAGCGGTGGCCGGGAGCGACAGCGTCGCCGCCGTTACCGGCGCGCCGCGCACGACGCGGATACGGCGCTCGCCGACGGCGTATTCGATCTCGGTGAGGCCAGTCTCCTGCAGCAGCGCCGCCAGAGCGCGCACGAGCTCGGCGTCGACCGTCCAATCCTTGCGCTCGGCCATCGGCGCGGGACCCTCAGCCGCGCCGCTCGGCCGCGTCGATCAGCGGCGCCAAGCCGTCGAGCGCCAGCAGATAGCCCTGCGCGCCGAAGCCGCAGATGACGCCCTGCGCCCCCTCGCTCACATAGGAGTGCCGGCGATAGGGCTCGCGGCGATAGATATTGGAGAGGTGGACCTCGATCACCGGCAGCTCGGCGGCGCGCAGCGCGTCGAGGATGGCGATCGAGGTATGCGTGAAGGCACCGGCATTGAGGATGATGCCATGCGCGCTGTCGCGCGCCTCCTGGATCCAGTCGACGAGTTGCCCCTCGTGATTGGACTGGCGGAAATCGATCGCCAGGTCGAGCGCCGCCGCCCGCTCGAGGCACGCCTCCTCGATGTCGGCCAGCGTGTCGCGCCCGTAGGTCGCGGGCTCTCGCACACCCAACAGATTGAGATTGGGCCCGTTCAGAATGAAAACCGTCGCTCGCGCCACAATGGCCCGCCTTATAGCACGCGCCGAGGTGGCGGCAAGCGATTGCCATGCACCGCCGCTAGATGCAGGGCTGACGATGCACGCATGACGAGAAGGAGCTCCGTCGCGCAAAACGTGTGTGCTGCAAGACGAACAGCGCGTCACCATTGTTTTTAGCGCAGGGGTCGCCGAGGATGCGCCGGGGGCTCGGAGAATTATATTTCGGTCCCTGCGACCTCGGCGCATCCTCGGCGACCTCTGCGCTAAAATCATTTTCGACAGGGTGCGTCTTTCCCAGGAGGCCCCATGAACAGCAACAGCGCAGTCCCCACGGACACCAACCTTTGGCAGAACCCCATGGGCACCGATGGCTTCGAGTTCGTGGAGTACACCGCGCCCGATGCCGCTGCCTTGGGGCGTCTTTTCGAGAGGCTGGGATTTGCCGCGGTCGCGCGCCACCGCTCCAAGGACGTGACGCTCTATCGCCAGGGCGACGTCAATTTCATCGTCAACGCCGAGCCGCACAGCTTCGCCCAGGCCTTTGCCCGGCTGCACGGCCCTTCGGTTTGCGCCATTGCCTTCCGCGTGCGCGATGCGGCGAAGGCCTATGAGCGCGCGCTCGCCCTGGGCGCGAAGCCGGTGCAAGGGAAAGTGGGGCCGATGGAGCTCAACATCCCCGCCATCGAAGGCATCGGCGGCAGTCTCCTCTATCTCGTCGACCGCTACGGCGACCACACGATCTACGACGTCGACTTCGTGGCGGTGTCGGGGAGCGCGGTGCGTCCGCCGGGCGTTGGTCTCGTCGGCATCGATCATTTGACGCACAACGTCCACCAGGGCCGCATGGCGTTGTGGGCGGGCTTCTACGAGAAGCTCTTCAATTTTCGCGAGATCCGCTACTTCGATATCGAGGGGAAGCTGACCGGGCTGCGCTCCAAGGCGATGACCAGCCCCTGCGGCAAGATCCGCATTCCCATCAACGAGAGCGCCGACGACAAGTCGCAGATCGAGGAATATCTCGCCGCATACCGCGGCGAAGGGATCCAGCATATCGCGCTGGCGACCGGCGACATCTTCCGCGTGGTCGAGACGCTGCGTGACGCCGGCCTCAAGTTCCAGGACGTGCCGGACACATATTATGAGCAAGTCGACGGCCGCCTCCCCGGGCATGGCGAGGATCTGGCGCGGCTCCGGCGCGACCGTATTCTGATCGACGGCGCACCGCAGAGCGGCGGCGGCTTGCTGCTGCAAATCTTCACCGATACGATGATCGGGCCGATCTTCTTCGAGATCATCGAGAGGAAAGGCAATGAGGGGTTCGGCGAGGGCAATTTCCGTGCCCTCTTCGAATCGATCGAGCTCGATCAAATCCGGCGCGGCGTGCTCGGGCCGGAGCGGGGGACGAAGCGATGAAGCTGGCGACGCTGAAGGAGGGCGGTCGCGACGGCACGCTGGTGGTGGTGAGCCGCGACCTCGCGGTCTGCGCCGCCGTGCCGCATGCGGCACCGACGCTGCAGGAGGCGCTCGAGGAGTGGCCCGCAGTGGAGAAGGAGCTGCGCGAGGTCTATCGGCTCCTCAACTATCGCCAGCTCGACCGCGCGCGGCCCTTCGATCCGACGACAGTGCATGCGCCGCTGCCGCGCGCCTATCAATGGGCGGACGGCTCGGCCTATCTTCATCACGCCGAGCTCGTGCGCAAGGCGCGCAAAGCGGAGATGCCGCAAAGCCTCTATAGCGACCCGCTGATCTATCAGGGCGGCTCCGACAGTTTCATCGGCCCCGCCGACCACATCCTCGCCGCCGATGAGGCCTTTGGCATCGATTTCGAGGGCGAGGTCGCGGTCGTCACCGACGACGTGCCGATGGGCATCGCCGCGGCGGACGCCAGCGCGCACATCAGGCTGGTGATGCTGGTCAACGACGTCAGTCTCCGCAACCTCATCCCGGGCGAGCTCGCCAAAGGCTTCGGCTTCTTCCAGGGGAAGCCCGCGACTTCCTTCTCGCCCATCGCGGCGACGCCGGACGAGCTCGGCGCGGCTTGGGATGGGAAGACGGTGCATCTGCCGCTGGTCTGCCAGGTGAATGATCATCCCTTCGGCCATCCCAACGCCGGGCTCGATATGAACTTCGATTTCCCGACGCTCATCGCGCATGCGGCACGGACGCGCGAGCTCGAGGCGGGCAGCATCATCGGCTCTGGCACGGTCTCCAATCGCAACCCGAAGCAGGTGGGCTCTGCTTGCATCGCCGAGAAGCGCATGATCGAGACGATCGAAGAGGGCGCGCCCAAGACGCCCTTCCTCCGTTTCGGCGACCGCGTCCGCATCGAGATGTTCGACGCCCAGGGCCGCTCGATCTTTGGCGCGATCGATCAGCAGGTGGTGCGTTACGGGTGATTGCATGGCCCAATCCTCATGCAGTGCCCTTGACGCGGCGCCGGGAGAAGACGCATGAAGCTTTACGGCTATTTCCGCTCATCGGCCGCCTTCCGCGTGCGGATCGCGCTCAATCTCAAAGGGCTGGCCTACGAGCAGGCTGCGATCCATCTGCGCAAGCGCGAGCAGACGAAGCCCGAATATCTCGCGCTGCAGCCGCAAGGCCTGGTGCCCGCGCTCGAGGAAAACGGCCGCATCTTCGTGCAATCGCTCGCCATCATCGAATATCTCGACGAGACCCATCCCGAGCCGCCGCTGCTGCCGGCGACGCCGGCGGAGCGCGCGCGCGTCAGGGCGCTGGCGCAGGCGGTTGCCTGCGACATCCACCCCATCGACAATCTCCGCGTGCTGCGCTACCTCGGCGATCCGCTCGGCCATGACGGGACGGCGGTCGAGACTTGGTTCAATCATTGGATCAAGCTCGGCTTCGACGCCATCGAGCGCCTGCTGGCGGGCGATCACGCCACCGGGCGCTTCTGTCATGGCGACGCACCAGGCCTCGCCGATCTCTGCCTCGTGCCGCAGGTCTTCAACGCGAAACGCTACCCGAGCCTCGATCTCGCACCTTACCCGATTATTCGCCGCATCTTCGATGCCGCGATGGCGCTGGACGCGTTCGCCAAGGCGCGGCCGGAAAACCAACCCGACGCGGAATAGCGCCGCGGTGTGGTTCGGTATGGTGCAATCGGCACAACATATGCGCCGCTCCCGCGAAAGCGGGAGCCCAGAGGAGCAAGGCTCCTTCTCTTGCCCTGGGTCCCCGCTTTCGCGGCGACGACGAGTTGGTGGGCCCTCCTTTCCGGAAAATGCCCTGGGCTTTGCCGGGCGTCGCCTGTGCGCCGTCCTTCTTGCCGTGGCGCAGCTGGCAGCCTCCAGCACCGCCGCGGCGGAGATCGCCGGACCGCCGCTCGATGCCGCTGCCTTGCGCGCGGCGCGGAACGCGGCGCCCGGGCCGGAGCTCCGCCTCGACTTCGAGCTCCGGCAAGGCAGCGCCCCGTGGATTCCAATCGCCGTCGCGCTCGGCACCGACTACGTCGATGTCGTCGAGGGCGGGCGCGAGACGCTTTATGATTTTCGCCTGCGCCGGCGTTTCATGATCGATCGCGCGAAGCGGACCTTCACCAATCTTTCCCTTTACGGCGACGTGGCGTTCCGCCGCTTCGAGCTTGGCAAACGCGCGATGCTGGGTGCAATGTATCACGACGCGGCGCATGGCGATGAGCTGCCGCTCTCGCTGAAGCGGTTCTGGGTCGAGAGCGATGTCGGCATGGTGGGGGAGGAGCCCGAGCGCGCGGCGGTGGCGGAGGAGATGCTGACCGATGGCGCGCTCGAGTTTCGCTTCGACGACCAGGAGGTAGCGCTCTACGCGCCGGCGAAGCAGGCGGTGCCGCTGGAGTTCCGCAGCTCCTTCCTGCATTTCCTCCGCCTGCGGCTGCCGCTCCATCCCGAGATCATCGCCGCCATCGCCCGTGACGGCCGGTTGCCGCAGCGCATGGTTCTGGTGGACATCGCCGGCGAAGAGCGGCACACGGAAGGGCTGGTGCTGGCGCGCAGCCAGCGCGCCTTCGCCGATTTTCCGCTGCCGGCGGGCTTCGAGCCGCGCCCGCTGGAGGGTCTCGCCGGGGACGACGAGGCGGTCGGCCTGCGCGCCTTGCTGTCGACGATGCTGGACGCCGTGCGCGGGCGGCGCGGCAAGGGTCCGCGTCCGCTCGCCGACTACCGACGCGCCATCGACGAGGCGTTCCGCCGCCAGCAAGGCTTTGCCGCGGCCCTCACCATCGCCGAGATGACGCTGCAATACGGCAGCGCCGCCAGCGATTGCGCGGTGGGCCCCCGCGACGTCCCCTGCCATGGCGCCGACGAGCTCGGCCGGCTCCTCGCCTCCGATCCGCGCGCGACCCGGCTCTATGAGGCCCAAACGCGCCCCCTCAAGGACGCGCAGGAGGCGGCCCAACTCTGGGAAGGCTTGCGCGCCGACGACATGGCCAATGGCTATGTCATCGACGCCTTCCTCGCCGATCGCCTGAGCGCCAGCGGCCATCGCCGCGAGGCGATGGGCGCCTTTGCCAAGGCGCTTGCCGGCAACGCCTATCTCGGCGCCGTCTACAAGCTGCTCGGCGATCATTACCTGCGCGCGTCGCGCACCGATCTCGCCTGGATCTGCTACGACATCGGCCGGGCGTTGCCGAGCCGGCCGAAAGACGACGCCTTGACCGAGGTCGACGAGCTCGAGGCTGGCCTCGCCGCGCAATATCCCGGGTTCTTCTGAGTCAGCCGTCGGCTGACAGCTTATGGCGCCGCCGACCAGGGATGGAGGATGGCGATCAGATTCGAATAGTCGTCGGTCCAGATGCCGACCGCGCGGTCGGGGGCAAGCGGACGCCAATTCTCGCCATCGGCGATGGCGCCGAGATCGGCCGGGCGGGTCGCCAGCACGACCCATTGCGAGGGGTCGCGGCTCGCTTCGTCCTCGCTGTCCTCGCCGGGATCGTCGCGCCAGCGTGCGGCCAGTCCCGACGCAGCGGCGAGGTTGCCGAGGACGGGCCGAAG
Organism: Allostellaceae bacterium; assembly: GCA_035515835.1. Taxonomy (GTDB): domain Bacteria; phylum Pseudomonadota; class Alphaproteobacteria; order ATCC43930; family CGMCC-115725; genus DAHUYF01. The sequence goes on along the minus strand of DATJAV010000143.1, from coordinate 4,713 downwards.
ATCGAGATAGCGGTTTGAAATGTTGACGGCGATAAGGCCGCCCGGACGCAGCTTCTCGCGATAAAGCGCGAAGGCCTCGCGCGTCAGCAGGTGGACGGGAATGGCATCCGAGGTGAAGGCGTCGAGCACGATGAGATCGTAGTTGGCCGCGGCGGCGCGAGCGATCGAGAGGCGGCCGTCGCCGATGACGACGTCGCTCCGCGGTGGACAATCCGCGAGATAGGTGAAATAGCGGGGATCGCGCGCAATGGCGATGACGGCAGGGTCGATCTCGTAGAAGGTCCAGACCTCGCCGGCGCGGCCATAGCAGGCGATCTCGCCGGCGCCGAGGCCGAGCGCACCGACGCGGAGCGCCGTGTTCCGCGCGCGAAGCGCCGCAAAGACGTCGCCCAGCGGGCCCTGGGCGGCGTAATAGCTCTGCGGCACCAGGCGCTGCGCCGGGTCGAGGCGCTGTTTCCCGTGCTCGGTGGTGCCGTGGTAGAGAATGTGCATAGGCGGGTCCTGGTTGTCGGCGACTTCCAGGACTCCGAAGAAATTGCGCTCGCGCAATAGCGCAGGCTGCGAGGACGGGTCGAGCGCGATGACCAGCAGGATCGCAGCGAGCCCCAAGGCGAAGCGGATCGGCCGGTGGCGAAAGGAATAGACGATGAGCGCCACCGGCAGCACGGCGAAGACGAGCGCGGACTCCGAGAGCCCGCCATAGCCCTCGCCGAAGAGGAAGAGGGGCGCGGCGACGGTGGCCAGCAACAGCAGCGGCCAGCCGAGATCGAGCCAGGCGGCGCCGCTGTCGGCCGACGCCGGCGGACGGAGCGCGGCGGCGAGCGCGATCACGGCGGGATACTCGACGAGATCGCAAAAGAGCGCGGGCGCGACGAGTGCGTTCAGCCCGCCGCCGAGGACGCCGCCCAGGGCGATCGTCAGGAAATAACCGGTGAGCTGCGCCGCCGGCGGTCGCGCCCGCGCCAACTCGCCATGGCAGACGAGCGCGGTGATGAAGAACGCGGCGAGATGGAAAAAGAGGGTCGGCGCCAGCACGGTGCCGACCGGCCAGAGAAAGGAAAAGGCGAGCGGCAGCAGCAGCAGTGGTTGCAGCCAGAGCGCGAGGCCTGCCGGGAGCGCCGGGCGATGAAAGGTCAGCACGAAGGAGAGAAGATAGAGCGCCAGCGGCACGACCCAGAGGAGCGGCACCGTAGCGACATCGGTGGTGAGCTGCGTGGTGACGCCGAGCAGCAGGCTCGAGGGCGCGAAGGCGAGGAGCAGCCAGCGCAGGCGCCGGCCGATCGGCGCCGGGCCGCCCGTCGACCGCGAGCGCGCCAAGCGTATCGCCGCCCGGCCGGGGGCCCGCGCCAGCGCCGCCAGCGACGCGGCGGCGATCAGGAGCACGGCTCCCACATAGCCTGCCGACCACGCGCCGCTTTGCTGCGCCAGCGTCAGGCGCGGCTCGAGCAGCGCCGGAAACGCCAGGAGACCGAGCAAGCTTCCGGCATTGCTGGCGGCGTAGAGCGGGTAGGGATCGTCGGCGCCGCGGCTGCCGCTTCGCGCCAGCCAGTGCTGCAGCAGCGGCGCCGTGGCGGCGAGAAGCAGAAAGGGCGCGCCGAGGCGGGCGAGGAGCCAGCCGAACATCCAGAGGACGGGGCTGGCGTCCGCCGGCGGCGCGTCGTTGACGCCGATCGCTACGGGGAGCGCCAGGAATGCCGCGGCGAGCAAGCCGACATGGAGGAGCGCCTGCGGACGCGGCGACATGAGGCGGCTGGTGGCGTGGGCGTAGAGATATCCCCCGAGCAGCATCGCTTGGAAGAAGACGAGGCTCGTGTTCCAGACCGAGGGACCTCCGCCCAAGAGCGGCAGACAGAGCTTGGTGGCCAGCGGCTCGACCCAGAACAGCAGCGCAGCGCTGATGAAGATGGCGGCGGCGAGCAGAAGGCGCATGGGCGCCCGAAGCATTCCACCTTACGTGCCGCCGGGCAAGCCGCGTCAGCGCTCGACCTTGAAGACGCGAATGGTGCCGCGGCGATTGTGCATCAAGCCGCCGGTCGACGGCGTGATCAAGTAGCGGCCATCGAAACTGAACGCGACGGAGCCGCAGCCCAAATCCGATACGATCCGACGATCGATGATTCGTCCGGTGACAACGTCGATGAGGTAAGCGCTCCCGCTGCCATAGACGCCCACAGCGACGAGACTCCCATCGGGACTGAAGGCGGGATTGGACACATCGTGGCCCTCGATGCTGATCGAATGAAGCTTGGCGCGGCGGCGCAGATCCCAGATTTGCAGCCCACCGAAGTCCGTCCCTGCGCCGAGCAGCAATCCATCGCGGCTGAACGATAGCCCCTGACGTAGCGGGCGAAGCCGCGAAGCGCCGCCCGGCGCTCGCCGGTGAGCATGTCCCAGAGCATGACCATGTCCCAATGGCCCGATGCGAGCGTCCGGCCGTCCGGACCAAGGGACAGCGCGAAGGCGTCATGTGTCCCGAACGCGCTCACTTGCCTCGGGTCCCGCAGTTCGACGACGCGAATGCTGGGACCATCGGTGCGGTGCCGCGATTCCGCGACGTTAGCGACTGTCCCCGCTGAATGCGTATGTCCCGTACTCGTGATCCGGCACCGAGATCAGCGGCTTCCGTGAGTCGATTTCGCCCACGCCATGAAAGCCGGCGTAGTACTTCCAATCGGGAGAGAGAGCGGTGGGGCTCACCGCCAGCCGCTTGATCAACCGGCCCTCGGGGAAGGTCCAGAGCGCAAGGTGGTCCGACGCATCGTCGGGCGTCGTCGGACCGTCGGAAGCAACCATTCTTCCATCGGCGCTGAACGCGACGAAACTCATCCAGTTGCGAACCGCTTCTCCCCCGGACGAACCTCAACGCTCGTGCCTTGCCTTGCGCGCGGGCCGCGGCCACGAGCGTCAACGCGCCGGCGATGGCGGTGCGGCGGGTGATTCCCACCATTGCATTCCTTCCCGCGACGGCGAGGTCGGCGCCGGCGCCCTCCGCCAAATCGGAGCAGCTGGGACTAGGCACGCTATCCTATCGCGCGATCCATTCGGGACGAGCGACTAAATTCATCAATGAATCATAGAGATAGGCTCATGGCGAGCGGCGCTTCCTCGCGTGTGCAGCGCCCGATGGAAATCGCCCGGGGGGTCCTGTAACATTGCCGTGAAAGATCGCCGCGACTGGGGGACGGCGGTCGGCACACCTTTATGGCGCCGCGCGTCGCACCTCCCCCATTGTTAGGGACCGAACCATAATGCCGGATGCGAATGCGGAGGTTGCGCAGGAGGCCGAGTTGGGCGGCCTGATCGTCACCGCGCTGAACCTCGAAATCGAGCCGTCTGAGATCGAGCCCGAGGCTCCGCTTTACAAAGAAGGGCTAGGGCTCGACTCCATCGACATATTGGAGATCGCACTGGTCATATCGAAGAAGTTCGGGGTGAAGCTTCGCGCCGACGACAAGCAGAACCAGGAAATCTTCCGGTCGCTGCGCAGCCTCAACCGCTACATCCGCCAGCACAGCACCAAGTAGATGCGTGTGGTTCGGGCGGGTCGGACGCTGGGCCTTGTCGCGGCCGGCGGGCTGCCGCTTCTCATTCACGCCGGGGTCATGGCGGGGAAAGGAACGCCGCTCGCGACGGCGCTCTCCGTCATGCAGGTCCTGGTCCTGGGCGCGGTCGTCGCCCTTGCCGTCGCCTCGCGCTTCCGCTGGATCGCCATTGCCACGGCGGCTTTGCTGGCGCTGGTCGCGCTCTGGCGTGACTCGGCCCAGTTGGGCGTCCTCGCTGCCGCCGGCATGGTCCACGCCATCGCTCACTCGGCGCTGCTGGTCGCCTTCGGCACCACCTTGCTGCCTGGGCGCGAGCCGCTCCTGACCGCCTTGTCGCGCCACATGTCCGGCCACATGACGGAGGATCGCGCGCGCTATACCCGCGGCGCGACCCTGGCGTGGTGCGGCTACTTCGCGGTCCAGCTCCTCGCATCGCTGCTGCTGCTGCTGTTCGCGCCGCTGGTCGTCTGGTCCTTCTTCATCAACGTCCTCAACTATCCGCTGATCGTGCTCATGTTCGCTGGCGAGCTCGTCTATCGGCGCTTTGCACTGCCGCATCGGCCGCACTATACGCTGGCGGAGATGATGCAGATGTGGCCCTATATCCGCGCCCGCCTGTCGAGGCAGGCCGGTTCCGACTGAGGACGCCGGGCCAGGCGATGCCGCGACCGCTATTGCCGCCGAAGGCCCCATGAGCGCGAGCTTCCCGCTCACCCGACACGAAGGCAGCGAGGCGGTCGTGGCTTACCGTTGCGGGCACCCGGTGCCGGTCGAGGAATTCCTCGGCGATGTTGCGGCGCTGGCAGCGCTGCTGCCGGAGCGTGAGCAGGTCGTGAACCTTTGCGGCGACCGCTATCGTTTCGCCGTCGCGCTGGGGGCGGCGTTGTCGCGGCGTCAGGTCAGCTTGCTGCCGCCCAGCGACACGCCGGGCGTCCTCGAGGACATCGCGAGCCAATTTCCCGGCGCCTATTTCCTGGTGGACGGCGCGGCGCCGGCCGTATCCGCACCGATCCTGCGCTATCCCGAAGGGCACCCGTTGGCGGGAGGTGCGGCCCCCATGCCGCGCATCGCGGCGAGCCAAACCGCGGCGGTCCTCTTCACTTCGGGCTCGACCGGTCAGCCGAAGCCCTACGCCCGGTCCTGGGGCGCCTTGGTCGCCAGCGCGCGGGCC
>DATJAV010000142.1:0-36995 GCA_035515835.1 Allostellaceae bacterium | reverse complement strand
CGCGCGCGAGGTCGGCACCGAAGGACGGCTGGGCGGGCAGGCCAACGTGCCCGGCGTCGCCGGCGCCTGGAAGGACCTGACCGACAGCGTCAACTTCATGGCCGGCAATCTCACGGCGCAGGTCCGCAACATCGCCGAGGTGACGACGGCGGTGGCGCGCGGCGACTTGTCGCGCAAGATCACCGTCGATGTGAAGGGCGAAATCCTGGAGCTCAAGAACACCATCAACACGATGGTGGACCAGCTCAACTCCTTTGCCTCGGAGGTGACGCGCGTCGCCAAGGAAGTCGGCACCGAAGGGAAGCTCGGCGGCCAAGCGCTGGTGCCGGGCGTCGCCGGCACCTGGAAGGACCTGACCGACAACGTCAACTTCATGGCCAGCAACCTCACCGGCCAGGTGCGCAACATCGCCGACGTCGCGACCGCGATCGCCAGCGGCGACTTGTCGAAGAAAATCACCGTCGACGTCCGCGGCGAAATCCTTCAGCTCAAAGAGACCATGAACACCATGGTCGAGCAGCTGCGCTCCTTTGCCGCCGAGGTGACGCGCGTCGCGCGCGAGGTCGGCACCGAAGGGCGCTTGGGCGGCCAGGCTGTGGTGCCGGGCGTCGCCGGCACCTGGAAGGATTTGACCGATAACGTCAACCTGCTTGCCGCCAACTTGACGACGCAGGTGCGCAACATCGCCGAGGTGACGACGGCGGTGGCGCGCGGCGACTTGTCGCGCAAGATCACCGTCGACGTGAAAGGCGAGATTCTCGAGCTCAAGGACACCATCAACACCATGGTGGACCAGTTGAATGCTTTTGCCGGCGAGGTGACTCGCGTCGCGCGCGAGGTCGGCACCGAGGGGAAGCTCGGCGGCCAGGCGGTGGTGTCGGGCGTCGCCGGGACTTGGAAGGACCTGACCGACACCGTCAACGTCATGGCCGCCAACCTGACCGAGCAGGTGCGCGGCATCGTCAAGGTCGTGACCGCCGTCGCCAATGGCGACTTGAAGCAGAACCTGACCGTGCGCTCGCGCGGCGAGGTGGCGGCGCTGGCCGAGACCATCAACAACATGACGAACACGCTCGCCACTTTCGCCGATCAGGTGACGACCGTGGCGCGCGAGGTGGGCGTCGACGGGCGGCTGGGCGGCCAGGCCAACGTGCCGGGCGCCGCCGGCACCTGGAAGGATCTGACCGGCAACGTCAACCTGCTCGCCGCCAATTTGACGACCCAGGTGCGCGCCATCGCCGAGGTGGCGACCGCCGTCACTAAGGGCGACCTCACCCGCTCCATCCAGGTCGAGGCGCGCGGCGAGGTGGCGGAGCTCAAGGACAACATCAACACCATGATCGACAACCTCCGTCTGACGACGGAGCGCAACACCGAGCAGGACTGGCTCAAGACCAACCTCGCGCGCTTCACCAACATGCTGCAAGGCCAGCGCGACCTCGCCACCGTCGGCAAGCTGCTGCTCTCGGAGCTGGCGCCGCTGGTCAACGCGCAGAACGGCGTCATCTATCTGCTGCAGACCGAAGGAACGTCGCATCTGCGTCTCCTCTCGACCTATGCCGATTCCGGCGACGAGGCCGGCGGCCATCCCGAGAAGCTCCGCATCGGCGAATCGCTGATCGGCCAATGCGCCGCCGATGCCCGGCGCATGCTCATTACCGAGATGCCCTCCAACGTCGTGCCGATCCGATCGGGCCTCTTCAAGGCAGCGCCCAAGAACGTCATCGTCCTTCCCGTCCTCTTCGAAGGCCAGGTCAAGGCGGTGATCGAGCTCGCATCGGTCAGCGTCTTCACCGACCTTCAGACGTCCTTCCTCGACCAGCTCACCGTCGGCATCGGCATCGTGCTCAACAGCATCGAGGCGACGATGCAGACCGAGGGCCTCCTGACCCAGTCGCAGCAGTTGGCGCGCGAGCTGCAGAGCCGCCAGACCGAGCTGCAGCAGACCAACGAGCAGCTGGAGCAGAAGGCGCAGCAGCTCGCCGAGCGCAACGTCGAGGTCGAGCGCAAGAACCAGGAGATCGAGCAGGCCCGCCGCGCCGTCGAGGAGAAGGCGACCGAGCTGGCGCAGACCTCGAAATACAAGTCCGAGTTCCTCGCCAACATGTCGCATGAGCTGCGCACGCCGCTCAACAGCATCCTCATCCTGGGTCAGCAATTCGCCGACAATCCTGACGGCAACTTGACGCTGAAGCAGATCGAGTTCGCCCGCACCATCCATTCCGCGGGCTCGGATCTGCTCAACCTCATCAGCGACATTCTCGATCTCTCCAAGATCGAATCCGGCACGGTATCGGTCGACGCCGACGAGGTGTTCTTCAGCAACCTCGTCGACGTCATCGTGCGGCCCTTCCGTCACGAGGCCGAGAGCCGCGGCCTTTCCTTCGACATCCAGCTCGATCCCAAGCTCGATCGCAGCATGATCACCGACAGCAAGCGCCTGCAGCAGGTGCTGAAGAACCTGCTTTCGAACGCCTTCAAATTCACCGACCAGGGCGGCGTCCGCCTCTCGATCGCCGCCGCAGCCGGCGGCTGGAGCGCCGATCATCCGACGCTGCACAATGCGCCCAACGTCGTCTCCTTCGAGGTCGCCGATACCGGTATCGGCATCCCGCCCGAGAAGCAGAAAATCATCTTCGAGGCGTTTCAGCAGGCCGACGCCAGCACCAGCCGCAAATACGGCGGCACCGGTCTCGGCCTCGCTATCAGCCGCGAGCTCGCCAACCTGCTGGGCGGAGAAATCCAGCTGCGCAGCATGCCGGGGATGGGCAGCACGTTCACGCTCTACCTGCCGGCGAAGTACGCCGGGCCATCGAGTCCGCAGCGCCAGGCGCCCCCGCCGAGCGCGCCGCCGCTCCATCCGCTCTCGATCGCGCCGCGCCCGGCCGAACCCGAGGCGGTGCCCGATGATCGCGAGACGGTGCAGCCGGGCGACGCCGTGCTGCTCATCGTCGAGGACGATCCGCATTATGCGCGCATTATGGCCGATCTCGCCCATGACAGCGGGCTCAAGGTGCTGATCGCCATGCGCGGCGCCGACGCGCTGGCGCTGGCGCGCGAGTATCAGCCGAGCGCGGTGTCGCTCGACGTCTTCCTGCCCGACATGCTCGGCTGGACGGTGCTGAGTCAGCTGAAGCAGGATCCGGCCACGCGCCACATTCCCGTGCAGATCCTGACGCTCGACGAGGATCGCCAGCATGGCCTCGCGCGGGGCGCCTTCTCCTTCATCACCAAGCCCACTACCACCGAGGGACTCCAGCAGGCGCTGGCGCGCATCCGCGAATACACGGAGACGCGTCGCAAGCGCCTTCTCGTGGTCGAGGACAATGCCGATGAGCGCCTTGGCATCAGCGAGCTTCTGGGCCACGACGACATCGACATCATCTCGGTCGCGACCGGCGCCGAGGCGCTTCGCGTGCTGCGCGAGGAGCCGGTCGACTGCATCGTGCTCGATCTTCGCCTTCCCGACATGTCGGGTTTCGACCTTCTCGAGCAGATCCGCGACGAGAAGAGCTTGGCCGATCTCCCGGTCGTGGTCTTCACCGGCCGCGAGCTCTCGGCCGAGGAGGACGCGCAGCTCCACACCATGGCGCGGAGCGTGGTGGTGAAGGGCGTCGAATCGCCGGAGCGTCTCCTCGACGAGACCGCGCTCTTCCTCCACCGCGTCGTCGCCGACCTGCCGGTCGAGAAGCAGCGCATGCTTGAGCGGCTGCACAGCTCCGACGACGATCTCGTCGGCAAGACGGTACTGCTCGTCGACGACGACGCCCGCAACATCTTCGCGCTGAGCAGCGTGCTGGAGCGCCGCGGCATGCGCGTGCTCACGGCAACCACCGGACGCGAGGCGATCGGGCTCCTCGACACCACGCCCGGCGTCGCCATCGTGCTGATGGATATCATGATGCCGGAGATGGACGGTTATCAGACGATGCAAGTGATGCGCACCAAGCCCGAGTTTCGCCGCCTGCCGATCATCGCGCTCACCGCCAAGGCGATGAAGGGCGACCGCGAGAAATGCCTCGAGGCGGGTGCGTCCGACTATTTGGCGAAGCCCGTCAACACCGAGCAGCTGCTCTCGGCGTTGCGCATGTGGTTGCACCGCTAGCGGCGGGAGGCCGTCGATGATCGCCCATGATCCCGTCAACATCCTGCTGGTCGACGACCAGCCGGCAAAGCTCGTGACCTACGAGGCCATTCTCCAGGATCTCGGCGAGACCCTCATCACCGCCGGCTCGGCGCGGGAAGCGCTGGAGCACATCCTGAAGAAGAGCATCGCCGTCATTCTCATCGACGTCTGCATGCCGGAGCTCGACGGCTTCGAGCTGGCGGCGATGATCCGCAACCATCCCCGCTTCCAGAAGACGGCGATCATCTTCGTCTCGGCCATCGCCCTCACCGATCTCGACCGCCTCAAGGGCTACGAGTCCGGCGGCGTCGACTATGTGCCGGTGCCGGTGGTGCCGGAGCTGCTTCGGGCCAAGGTGCGCGTCTTCGCCGAGCTCTACCGCAAGACGCACCAGCTGGAGCTGCTCAATTCCGAGCTCGAGCGCCGCGTCGCTGAGCGCACGGCCGAGCTCGCCCAGGCTAATGCGGAACTCGAGCGCCGCGTCGAGGAGAGGACGCGCGAGCGCGAGCTGGCGCTGGCACAAGTGCACGAGATGCAGAAACTCGAGAGCCTGGGACAGCTGACGGGCGGCGTAGCGCACGACTTCAACAACGTGCTGATGGCGATCCTCGGCAATCTTGACCTTGTCGCGAAGCGCCTCGGCGGAGGCGACCCCAGCCGGAACCTGGTCGACGGCGCCATCCGCGCCGCCGAGCGCGGCGCCACCCTCACGCGTCACATGCTGGCCTTCGCGCGCCGCCAGGAGCTCCGGCCCGAGGCGGTCGACGTGGCGCTCCGCATCGGCGGCATGGCCGAGCTGCTGCAGCGCTCGCTCGGTCCCGGCATCGAGATCGAGATGCAGTTCCGCGACGATCTGGCGGCGGTCCGCGTCGACCCAAACCAACTAGAGCTCGCCATCCTCAATCTCGCGCTCAACGCCCGCGATGCCATGCCGCAAGGCGGGCGTCTCGCCATCGGCGCGAGCCGCGTCGCGCTCGAGGGCGGCCGCATCCAAGGCCTGGCGCCAGGCAACTACATTTGCATCGCCGTAAGCGACACCGGCGTCGGCATGGACGACACCACGCTGAAGCGGGCGCCGGAGCCTTTCTTCACCACCAAGGGCGTCGGCAAGGGCACCGGCCTCGGCCTTTCCATGGTCTATGGCTTGGCGGCGCAGTCCGGCGGCGTCGCGCGCATTTTCAGCCGCCCCGGGTCGGGCACCACGATCGAGTTGTGGCTGCCGCTCGCCGAGGGCGATGCGGCTGGCGAGGCGGAGCTGGCGCCGTCGGCGCTGAGCAACGCACAGGGCTCCTGCCGCATTCTCCTGGTCGAGGACGATGCGCTCGTCATGTCGGCCAGCATCTCGATGCTGGAGGAGCTCGGCCACCGCGTTCTTTCCGCGCCGTCGGCCGCGCGAGCGCTGGAGCTGCTGAAGCGCGAGCAGCGCGTCGATCTCGTCATCACCGATCATGCCATGCCCGGTATGAGCGGCACCGAGCTCGCGGCACACCTCCACGCGCTCCGTCCGGATTTGCCGGTGCTGCTGGCGACCGGCTACGCCGATCTCCCCAACGGCCAGGCCACAACGCTGCCGCGCCTCGAGAAGCCTTTCCGCCTCGAGAAGCTCGCGGCGACCATCGCGGCGATGCTGCCGCCGCGCGGCGACGGCGCCATGCCTGCTGCCGACGAGACCGTCGCCGCGTTCTGACGTGGGAGAGATTGCGTTGACGCCGTGCGTCCTTGTATGTCGAAGCCGGGAAGGGAAACTCGGCTTCGTCCGGGAGGCCGCTGCGTCCCCAGGACACGTTGAGTGATCCTGTTCGAAGAGCGGCCCTCCGCCCTAAGCGTCAAGGCCGAGGAGTATCCAAGGGCCTGCGAGGAGCCTGTATACAAGGCCGGCTGACGCCGGTGCAGGGTCGGGGGGACCGGACATGATGGTGCGGCAAGGGAGGTCCCCATGTCCAGCTACGAGATTGTTGGGATCGATGTCGCGGCGCGCAGCCTGAGGGCGATCGGCGAGACGGTGGTTCTGGCCTCGGAGTACAAGAACGACGCGGCGGGTTGAGCGGTGTTGGTGAAAGCGCTGTCGCGCAGCAAGCGTGCGGTTCGCGTGGTTCTCGACGCGACCGGGGTCTACTTCCTCGATGTCGCCTGCGACCTCGCGGCGGCCGGGATCGCGGTCATGGTGTTGAACCCTGAAGGCATCGCATCACTTCGCCGAAGCGATGATGCAGCGCCGCAAGGATGATCCGGTCGACGCGGCGATGTTGCGCCGAAGGCGGCGCGAAGCGGCCTTGACCGCCGCGAGCACGCTGCTGCAATGGTCGCAGGTCGGTGCATCCCAATCACACTTGACCAACAACAGAGTATCTTCGAGACGCGATGCCGCTTGAGCGCCACCTTCACTCCGCCGTAAAGTTCAGCGCGATGCCGTTGATGCAATAGCGCTGACGCGTCGGCGGCGGGCCGTCGTTGAAGACGTGGCCCAAATGGCTGCCGCAATTGGCGCAATGCACCTCGGTGCGCACCATGCCATGGCTGCGGTCGACCGAGGTCTCGACGGCGCCGGCGACGGGCTGATCGAAGCTGGGCCAGCCCGTGCCGCTCTCGAACTTGCGCTTGCCCTCGAAGAGCGTCTGGCCGCAGCCGGCGCAGGAAAACCGGCCGGGGCGCTTCTCCGAGAGCAAGGCGCAGCTGCCCGGCGCCTCGGTCCCGTGGGCGCGCATCACTTGGTATTGCTCCGGCGTCAAGAGCCGTCGCCACTCGGCATCGCTGCGCGACACCGGATAGGTTTTGCTCGTCATCGCTTCTCTCCGACTTCGATCAGTTCGACGCGCCGGCCTTCGCGACCAGCACCGGCTCGGCGCGATAGAGGTCGGGGAAGAGGGCCTTCAGATTCTCGATCTTCGGCAGATCGTTGAAGACGATATAGGGATAGTTCGGGTGCAGCGTCAGAAAATCTTGATGATAGTCCTCGGCCGGATAGAAGGGGCGATCGGGCTCGATCCGGGTCACGATCGGCTTGGCGAAGACATGCGCGGCGTCGAGCTGCGCGATATAGGCCTGCGCGGTGGCGGCCTGCTGCGCGTCGGTCGGGAAAATCGCCGAGCGGTACTGCGTGCCGGTATCGGGGCCTTGGCGATTGAGCTCGGTCGGGTCATGGGCGACGGAGAAGAAGATCTGCAGGATGCGTCCATAGCTGATCCGCCGCGGATCGAAGGTGATCCGCACCGATTCCGCATGTCCCGTCGAGCCCGTGGCGACGGTGTGGTACTGAGCCGTCGCCTTGTCGCCTCCGGCATAGCCGGAAACGGCGCTGGTGACGCCCGCGACATGCTGGAAGACGCCCTGCACGCCCCAGAAGCAGCCGCCGGCAAGGACTGTCGTCTCCGAGGTCGCCCGCGCCGGCGCGGGATCGACGACCGGCGCCGGCACGAGGCGCGCGTCCTCGGCGCGCGATGGCAGCGCGCGGAGCCCGAGTCCAGCCAAAACAAGAAGCGCCAGCAGCGAAAGAGCGGCCCGCAGGCGCCCCTTGGCGTAACGTTGCATCCGCGTCATCGATCAGCTCCCGTCTCAGGCTCGCGCCGAGGATAGAGGCTTCCGCCCAACGATGTCACCTCGCGGCATCCTGGCCGCATGAAGAACCTCATCCCTCAATTCGCCGATGCCGGTGAAAATGTTTCAGGAGGAGTGGTTGCTCGAGCGCAAACGCTCTGGTTTCGGAATGGCCCCCCCGGACATTCGTTCCGCGCTCAATCCGGCCTCCCGGGCGCCGCGCGCGTTCGCGGGAGAAAGAGAGCGGTGCTCCCTGAGGTGATCCCATGGACGTATCGAAGGTCAACTATCTGCCCCTGTCGCTTCCGTTCTTTGCGCTGATCGCGGGGATCTTCCTGATGCTGGCGGCGATGCTCGCGGTGGGCGTCTTGCGTTACGCCTATATGCGCCTCGGCATCAGCTCGCCCGCCGCGCTGCTGATCCTGGTCGCCTCGCTTTTCGGCAGCTACATCAACATTCCCGTGGCCCAGCTGGCGGAGCAGCGAATGCTCTCGGGGCAGGTGGTGCCCTTCTTCGGTATGGAATACGTGGTTCCGGTCGTGGTGGATTGGCCGGGGACGGTGATCGCCGTCAATGTCGGCGGCGCGCTCATCCCGACGGTTCTGTCGCTCTATCTCCTCGCCAGGAGCGGGATGTGGGTCCGCGGCCTCGTGGCGATCGCCTGCGTCGCCGCGGTTTGCCACCTATTGGCATATCCTGTGCCCGGTGTCGGCATTGCCATTCCGGTCTTCGTCCCGCCGCTCATCACGGCGGTCGTCGCGCTGGTCCTGGCGTGGCGCCAGGCGGCGGTGCTCGCTTATGTTGGCGGCAGCATCGGCACGCTGCTCGGCGCCGATCTCCTGAACCTCGGCTCGGTACAGGGGCTGGGAGCGCCGGTGGCCTCGATCGGCGGCGCCGGAACCTTCGACGGTATATTCCTCACCGGCATATTGGCCGTGCTGCTGGCGAGCCTGCCGACACCCGGATTGAGCCAAGGGCAGCCCGCGCCTTCCTCTGAAGCGAGGGGGCGGGCGCCCGGCGACGCTCCGTCATCGCCCATTCGACGGCGAGAAACCGCGGATGTGGAGCGGCGCTGAGGCCGGCGCGCGACATATCGAGAAGAGGACACGCGCGCCGGTCACGCGCGGTCGCGCTCCGCCTATTTTCGTGCGCTCGAGCGCATCGAGAAGGCGGCGCCCTTGGCGACGCGGATAGCGCTCTCGCGGGGCGGCTCCTCGCGGCGGATCAGCATCTCTTGGCTCCGCGTCGCCGCCTGCTCCGCGGCCGTGGCAGAGCAAAGGCTGGCATTCGCGACGATAAGGTCGCCAGATTCCTGTCGCAACTCGAAGGAGGCGCAGAGGTCGGAGCAAGCGCCATAGAGCCGATCGGCGATCCGCTGCGCGGTCTCGTCGTCCTGGGCCTGGAACGAATGGATCCCGCTGATGCGGCCGGCGGCGTCGAGAAAGTAGAGGCGATAGCCTTTCGTGTCGTCAACGACGGGCCCCACCATTTTCCGGTAAAACCCCCGCACCGGATCGGGCAGCGCTTCATTGATAAGCGGCCGAGCCCGCGCTTTCTTGCCGATTGCGGCCTCGGCGGCCGCATGGTCGCCTGCGAACGAGAACGTCATAGTCGCCGCTGCCGGCAATCCTTCGAAAAAGAACGAAATCGGCACCGCCAATGCCGCGGCGATCATGTAGAGCCGACCGCCGCTGATGCAGTTGATGCCGAGCTCGTATTTGCGAACCTGCTGATAGGTGCAGCCGACGGCTGCGGCGAGTGTGCGCTGGCTCATGCGAAGTTGCGCACGGCGCTCGCGCAGGCGCGATCCGACGTGACCGTCGACCGCGGCGTGCCATTGCAGGGCGGACGGTCTCGCCACTTTGTATTCCTCCAGCGCAAGTCGGCGCCCGCAATGCGTGATCAGCCAAGCGAGGACGCGCGCTTTAAGAGAAGCGACGATGCGCCGCTGGTTCGGGTTTGTCAACTCTATGACGTCAACGAGGTGCTTGCCGCCTGATCTGCGAGACTTGCAAGCCCCCGCTCGACGGCTCCATCGGCGCCGCGCGGCGGAGCGCCGCCCGTGCAGCAGGGCGCGTGGAATCGAGCGTGGGCAGTGGCGAAATTGGCGTCGCTGATGATCAGCGGGATCTCAGTGCAGCCCAACACGACGGCGTCGCAGCCGGCTTCCTTCATGCGCTCGATGACGCGCCCATGGCAGGTGATGGCCTCCGGCGTGAAGACGCCGCGGACCAGCTCATCCATGATGATGCGGTTGATTTTCCTCGCGCTCGTCGTCGTTCGGTCGGACGCAGTCGAAGCCCAGCGCCCCGAGCTTCACCGGATAAACCTCGCTCTCCACCGGCCAACGCGTGCCGATGAGTCCAAGGCGCCCGTACCTGCGCAGCGCGGCCTCGGCGGCGACGACCTCCGCGATGTGAAGCCAGGGGCGCGGCGACCGCCCCTCGATCGCGGGAAGCGCCTGGTGGATAGTGTTGTCGGGGCAAATCAGGAAATCGGCGCCGCTCGCGGCGAGCTTCTTCGCCGAGGCGAGCATTAGTTCGCCCACGCCCTGCCAGTCGCCGCTCTCGAGGCAGGCGACGTAAGCGGCGAAGGAGGGCGTATGCATCGACACCTCGGGATGGGCATGCGCGCCGAGCCATCGCGCGCCTTCGACGCAGATGGTGCGGTAGCAAAGTGCAGCGCCCTCGGCGGAGCAGCCGACGACGCCGATGTGGAGGGAGGCGGGCAAAGAGCGACGATCTGCCATGCTCAGTCTATGCGCCACATATTCGTGGCGAGCAAGCAGCGCGGGCGCCGGCGATCTGTCGATCGCGCTCCAACGCCTCGCCGCCTGGTTCCGGGAACTCGAGCAAGGCACGGGAGCGGCGATCGACCGGGCCCGCCCGAGCGGAGATCTTGCGGAAGGGGTCGTTAGAGGGAATCTCTGCGCGATCGAACGCTATGACGGCCATGAGATAGCTGCCGCGTAATGTCGAAAACGCCTTTTGCAGCCGCCGCCTCGGGCGTTGCGTCAACTCGCCGCGGTCTCACTGGGCGAAAAATACCAATCTCGGTTTTAACTCAGCATAAACCATGCGTGTGCGATCAAGGCGAGGACCTACCCGGTCGCCGGAGTCACCTTCTTTGACCAGCACGCGCATTCTCTTGATAGTCGCCGCGATGACGGCTTGGGACGGGATAGGCCATTTGGGCCAGCTTGTCGCCGGGCAAGGCTGGTTACAGAACGCGCCCCTGTGGCAGCAAGTCCTACTGTGCGGGATTTGGTGGCCTACGTGGGGCACCTACAACGCGTTTTGGACGGCGTATTGGCTCGCGGCTTCCGTGCTCTTGATGTTGGCACTTCGGTTGCGCCGCGCGCAATCGAGATAGATCCGAAATGACGCTTGAACGTGATACCTTTGCCGTTTCGACGAGGGAAAGTCATCGGGCCAGGCAAGCTGAGCACAAGCGAAGCCGCTGGCGCCGAAACGTACTCGCGGCGATCGGTGCCGTTGTCGTAGAGGTGCGCGGCAATGCCGGCAGTGCGATACGGCGACATGGGCTCGCGATAGCTCTACGCGTGGTCAGACAGGTCATGGCACTCGCTGAAGGCAGTGGCGTTGCGCGTGCCCCACGGGCAAGGAATCTCCGCGGATGAAACCCAAAACCCGCGGGGGGGGCGGTCTTAGATCGGATCGCGTGGGGATGGATGTTGGTAGACGCAGCGGGTCCGGTCCCAAACTTCGAATCGATCGAAGCCACTTCCCGCCCGCTCGCGGAATAGTGCAATAGATTGGGTGATTGCTTCCTCATCGGAAGAAACGGTCAGCAGCTCGACTGCTCGGATATGTCCCTCAGCCATGAAGTAACAGCGCATGGGCTTTGTCCCGTCAGGCGGGAGCGCGCGCTACCTCTTGGCAAGGGCGGCACTGTCTCTCAGCCGTCGGCGCCTGGGTAAAGCCGTTGCCGACAATAAAACCAGCTTAGCGCCGAATGGGGTGTTTGTCTCTCGCTGCCGAGACCGCCTTCGACCCCGTCTGGAATTCCCCCGGCAACGCGTCGGCGTCGATGCTCGAAAAACCGCTTTATTTTCAGATTGGTGCCCCTGGAGGGACTTGAACCCCCACGCCCTTGCGAGCAACAGATTTTGAGTCTGCCGCGTCTACCATTCCGCCACAGGGGCCGCCGGAGGGCGCACGATAAAGGCGGTGCCGCGACGGGTCAACCCGAGCGCGCTATCCCGACCAGCCCAGGCGCCGCAGCTCGTGCAACAATTCGCCCTCGCGCCAGGGCTTCAGCAAGACGGGGCCGAGTCGCAAGGCGCCGTGGTCGACGCTCTTGCCGGGCCAGCCCGTGCTGAACAGGATCCTGATCGCCGGGCGGAGGCGCTTTGCCTCTTTCGCGAGATCGAGGCCGCTCATGCCGGGCATGACGATGTCGGTGAACAGCACATCGACGTGGTGCGCGGCGAGGAGCTGCAGCGCTGCCATGCCGTCGGCGGCGACCAACGCGGCGATGGCTTTCTCGCGCAGCAACTGCACGACGTAGTCCCGGACGGTACTGTCATCTTCGACGAGGAGGATCGTGAATGCGCTCGCCATCACTGCGGCCGCCCGCCGTTGCGACTTTGGCCGCGGCCGCAAAGACTATCGGCGACCACCACCACATCCCTTTGCTATCAAGATTGAGGGAATGCTGCTATTGCCCATAGGGCCAAGCGCCGCCCACCCGCGACCGCCACCAAAGGATGGTTCCCTCTACCCGAAGATTGACAGTAGCCAATTGATCGCCCAATTAATTGTCCCTTCGCCGCTGCTCCCCTGAGAAACCACGCCCGAGCCGCTCATGCCCTTGCGCTATTTCGAGGATTTCCGCGTCGGCGAAGCCTTCGAGCTGGGGAGCCGCACGGTCACCGCGACGGAGATCATCGACTTCGCGCGCCAGTTCGATCCGCAACCCTTCCACACTGACCCCGCGCGCGCCGAAGAGAGCGTCTTCGGCGGCCTCGTTGCCAGCGGCTGGCACACGGCCGCGCTCTTCATGCGGCTTCTCGTCGATGGGTTCGTTGGCATGGCGGCGAGCAGCATGGGCTCGCCCGGCGTCGACAAGATCGAGTGGCTGAAGCCGGTGCGGCCGGGCGATACGCTATCGGGCCGCATCACCATCGCCGAGCTCATCCCGTCCAAGAGCCGGGCCGATCGCGGCACCATCAAGTCGCTGGGCGAGTTGCGCAATCAGAAGGGCGAGGTGGTCATGACCATCCGCGGCGTGGGATTCTTCGGCCGCCGTCCCGCCGCGCCTTGACGCGCGCGCTCATATGTCGCGCACCTTCGGCGCAGATGGTGCGAAAACAGAGCGTTGCGCCGTCGGCCGAGCAACCGACAATGCCGATGTGGGCGTGGCAAGGAGAGCTGCCTCCCGCGCAGAATTCGGAGATCTCGCCATAGATTTTCTCAATTTCAAATTTGCCCTCTTTATAAGATACTTTGACGATAACTGAGCCGACGCGCTGAACTTGTTGACGTCGAGCGATGTCGTTTGCACGTTCTGTGGCAAAAGTGCGTTATCGATCTGGCGATCGATTTGAAACTTCGCCATTCAACAATCCTCAATCGGAATAGCCGGGAATATGCGCGTGCTGTGGCGTCGCTTCGCCAAGCGTTCGAACATAGGGGATCATCATGAGAACTATTCACGCATCGACTTTGTGTGCGGTATTCGCGCTGGCGGCTTCCGTGGCGACAACTTCGGCAGTCGCGAAATTCCCGGGTCAGCTTCAGCCGGGACAGAACGAGATCGCTGACGGTGTCTCGCGCACGATCAAGAACAACGAGACCAGAGAGTTTGGCGCGAAGTTCGATCCGGTGATCATCCAGAAAATGAAAATCCGTATCGAGACCGATAACAAGAACCGGAGAATACTCACCACCATCACCGAGGGGGTGGATCCGCAATGCTCGCTGGTCGGCTTGGAGGACAACAAGCCCGCCCGCTTATTCGCGGTGGTGACCGATGGCGAAATCCTGCAAAGGGTCGAACTCCGCGCCTTCTCGATGGGCAAATCGGATAGTCAGCCCTTGACCGAGATCCATCGCTCCGGTCCGCTGCATATACCCAACCCCACCGAGCTGACATTGGTCTTCCACGGAAAGTGCAGGGAGAACTGAGCTCCGCGCAACCGATCGTTCGGGCCACCGGCGCCAGGCCGCGGCACCCGGTTCAATCCGGCATGTCGGTCTTGTCGGGCGAATAGGCGGCAACGTTCGTGCCGATATAGGGGACGAAGCGTTGCTCCTGGCGCCGGTAATGCGCCGTGATCTCGGCGACGATCGCATCGGCGGAGGCGACCCGGCCGCGCGGTTTGAAGAGCTCTGGATTTGTCCGTGCCGCGGCGGGCAGCAATCGTGCGCCTGCGGTGTGTGGAGCGGAGCACGCGGCTTCGATGACGCGCGCCGCCTGGGTTACGCCCAGGAGGTGCGCGATATAGAGCTCCGCCGGCGTCACCGGACGGCCGAGGATGCGCTGGAGCCGCGCTGCGTTGTCGCGGGCGAGCTCCGCCGCCATGAGCGCCGACAGTCGGGGGTTGGCTCGGAGTCGGAGCAGCCTCGCTCGGGCGGCGGTGTCGCGCATTGATACTGCGCCAGACCGGTCGACGGTGATCTGCCTCGCATAGGCCTCAAGTCCGTGTCTTGCGCCGAAAGCTCGGACCGACCGCAGCCACGTGTCTACCGTGAACTGGTAGAGACCCGTCGCACTGGTTCGATGGGCATGTCTTCGAGGGTCGAAGCTCGACTCTCTTGCCGCGACCACCATGAGATAGGTGGTCCCGATGCCGACCTCGCGCGTGGCACTTCGGATTGCGCGCTGCACCTCTTCGTTCACGCCGACGATGGGTTGCGGCTCCTCTGTCGCCGGAGGTGGCAAGGCGTGCTGCTCAGCGGTCGCGGGGAGAAAATCCGCCGTCGGGATCGGCAAGAGTGGCGTGCGCGGCGCCACCGGCACTTCGGCGCTGTCGACGCGCTGCGTGCAGCCCGCGACACCGTTCAGGGCCAGACCAAGACAGCCAACGAAAACCATCGCGCGATATCGTTCTTTGAAAAGGCGGCGGTGACGCTGCCGGACGAAAGGTTCGGGCATGTTTTTTTCCTCGGCTTCCAATGACGCGTTCTGGGTTGGGGCGGAATGCGATCAGCGACCCGTCGCCCTTTGTTTAACCGATTAGAAACCATTTGCCCTAGTTGCCCCAGAACATTCGTCGCGATTTTTCGTATAATTTTAATAAAAATCTTTGCATTGGGAACATAGCTACCATTAACTAAAATAAAACCATGCGACTGTGAAATATTTGCTCGTCGCGGACGACCTTTGGCGCCTTCTTCATCGCGGATCGCCTGTTTCGTCCGCCGTCAGGCGTTGCGCTTTCTTGTCGACAGCTATGTCGCCGGCCTCTCCAGCCGCCGCCCCGGCACGCCGGCGCCGCCATGAAGGGGTTGCGCCCGGGGCGCCTCCGCCGCTAGACCGGCGGCGCCTTGTGCCGGCGGCGCTCGCCGCCGGGCCGCAGAGGGAGTGGTGGCGAAGTGCTGGACCGGATCATCGCGCCGCTCGCCGCCGTCATCATCGCCACCATCTCGACGCTGGGCTATGCCGGCATCGTGCTGCTGATGGCGGTGGAATCGGCCTGCATTCCGCTCCCGTCCGAGATCATCATGCCCTTCTCGGGCTATCTCGTCTTTACCGGCCGCTTCGATCTCGTCGGTGTGGCGACCGCGGGCGCGCTCGGCTGCAATCTCGGCTCGACCGTCGCCTACGCCGTCGGCTATTACGGCGGGCGGCCCTTGGTCGAGAAATGGGGCGCCTATATCCTGATGAGCCGCCGCGACCTCATGCTGGTCGACGACTTCTTCGCTCGCTTCGGCAGCATCACCGTCTTCTTCTGCCGGCTCTTGCCGGTGATCCGCACCTTCATCGCCTTGCCGGCGGGGATCGCCCGCATGGCGCCGCTCAAGTTCCAGATCTATACATTCCTCGGTTCCTGGCCCTGGTGCTTTGCCCTCGCCTATGTCGGGATGCGGCTCGGCGAGCAGTGGGAGAGCGATCCCGAGCTCCGCAACATCCTGCACCGCTTCGATGCCGTGATCATCGTGGTCCTGGCTCTGGGGCTCGCCTGGTATGTGCGGCGGCATTGGCGCCATCGCTTGACGTCGAAGCCTTGACGACGCCGATGGCTTCGGCGCGTCGCGCTCCCTTGATGCTCTTTCTCGTCAGCGCCGCCGTCGTCGGCGCGGCGCTCCTCTTTCAGTATGTGGGCGGGCTTGCGCCCTGCGAGCTCTGCCTCTACGAGCGCTGGCCTTATTACAGCGTTGCCGCGCTCGCGCTGGCGGCAGTCCTGATCGGGAGTCCCATGGCAAGCCGAATCGTGCTCGCCTTATCGGCGCTCGCTTTCCTGGCCAGCGTCGCGCTTGCCTTCTATCATGTCGGCGTCGAGCAGCATTGGTTTGCCGGTCCCGCCGCTTGCACCGCCGGCGGCACGGGCCCGCCCGCCAATTTCGAGGAATACAAGCGCCGCCTGATGGAGCAGCAAGTCGTCGCCTGCGATCAACCGCAATGGAGGCTTTTCGGCGTCTCGCTCGCCGGATTCAATCTGCTCGCCTCGCTCGTGCTGGCGTTCGGATCTTTCCTCGCGGCACGGCGGCCCCGCGCCACGGCGCGGCGATGACCGCAGGCCCGCGCCGTCTCCCCGGCGATCCCTCGGCGGCGACGCTCGTCGAGCGCATGATCCGCGTCGACCAGGCCGGCGAATACGGCGCCAAGCGCATCTATGCGGGGCAGCTCGCCGTGCTCGGCCGCTCGGCCGCGGCGCCGGTGATCCGCCGCATGGCCGAGCAGGAAGAGCGCCATCTTGCCGTCTTCGATGCACTGATGGGCGCGCATCGCGTGCGCCCGACGCTGCTCTCGCCGCTCTGGCATGTCGCCGGCTATGCGCTGGGCGCGGCTACCGCGCTCCTGGGCGAGCGCGCGGCAATGGCCTGCACGGTCGCGGTCGAGGAAGTGATCGACGAGCATTACGGCCGCCAAAGCGAGACGCTGGGCGAATCCGAGCCCGAGCTCAAAGCGGCCATTGACTCATCCCGCCGCGACGAGCGCGAGCATCGCGCGATCGCGCTGGCGCAGGGCGCCGAAGCCGCCCCGGCCTATCCCGCCCTCAGCACCGCCATAAAAGCGGGCTCCCGCCTCGCCATTTGGCTCTCGACGCGAATCTGACCCTCGCCCGTTGCGCTTTCGGAAACCAGAGGGATGCTCAAGAATCGGCATGGTGTGTTCAGATTTATCTCTAGAATAGAGAAAATAGAAAGTAGACTCGCTGAATGATTGTTTTTTGCCTGGGCAAAGCGCCGCAATCTTTGTCTTATTGTTAAGGGTCCACGCCCTATCCTCGCCGCCAACGAGAGTAACTGCGGCGGGGGCTGTTCTCATGTTTGCCAATCACATGACAAGGCGCGCCTTGATCGCGTTGACCGCGATGCTGGCGCTCACGTCGGCCGCGCAGGCCGACTCGCTCACCAAGTTGCGCATGGATTTCGCCACATACAATCCGGTGAGCCTGGTTCTGAAGGAGCAGGGCTTCGTCGAGAAGGAATTCGCCAACGACGGCATTGCCGTCGAGTGGTCGAAAAGCGCCGGCAGCAATGTGGCGTTGGAAGGCCTCGACAAGAACACCATCGATTTCGGCTCGAGCGCCGGTGCCGCGGCGCTGATGGCCCGCGCGGCCGGCTCGCCGATCAAATCAATTTATGTCTACTCGCGCCCGGAATGGACGGCGCTGGTCGTTCCCGAGGGCTCGCCGTTGAAGACCGTCGCCGACCTCAAGGGCAAAAAAATCGCGGTCACCAAGGGCACCGATCCGCACATCTTCCTGCTGCGGGCGCTGGAGACGGTGGGGCTTACCGACAAGGACATCACCATCGTCCCGCTGCAGCATGCGGACGGGCGAAAGGCGATGTTGGCCGGAGAGGTCGACGCCTGGGCCGGTCTCGACCCGATGATGGCGCAGGCCGAGCTCGACTCTCATGCCCGGCTGCTCTTCCGCGATCCCTATCTCAACACCTACGGGGTGCTCAATGTGCGCGAGGACTTTCTCGCCGCGCATGGCGACATCGTCGCCCGCGTGATCAAGGCCTACGAGGAAGCGCGGCAATGGTCGCTTCAGAATCCCGACGGTCTCAAAGCGGCGCTGATCAAGGCCGCTGCGATCGACGACGCGGTGGCGGCGCGCCAGCTCGAGCGCACCGACCTGCGCAACGCGCAGATCGGCAACGCGCAGGTGCGGACGATCAAAGCCGCGGGCGAGGTGCTGCAGCGCGTCGGCATCATCCCCGCCGATCAGGATGTCGCCAAGCTGGTCGACGCGCTGATCGACCGCCGCTTCGCCACCAAGCTCAGCAGCGCCAACTGACGTGAGGCAAGGACGCCGTTCCGGCGGCCTCGTGCCGGCGCGACGAGACGCGAGGTCCTGATGATGTTCCTTCGCATGGGTGTCAGAGGCAGGCTGTGGGCGGCCTTCGCGGCCATCTCGCTTCTGCCGCTCATCGCCGCGGGCATCTCGCTCCGCGCGTTCCATTCGGTGCACAGCTCGCTCGACGCCGTGGTGACCCGCGCCTTGCCAGGGGTCGAGACCTCGCTTGAATTGAAGCGGCAAGGCAACCTCGTCGTGCTCGCCGGCACCAATCTGGCGCAGGCGAGCATCGACAAGTTTGGCCATGAGCAGGAGCGGCTGAACCAAGAGCTGCAACGCGCCGACGCTCTTCTCGCGCAGCTCGATCCGGCAGCCGAGAGCACGAGCAAGATCAAATCCGCTCTCGAGGCGCTGCGTCAAGGCATCGGCGCTGCTGCGGCCGAGACCGGCAGGAGCAACGAGGCGCAGGCGAAGCTCGCGAAGCTGTTGAAAGACGCGACCTTGCTCGGCCAAAGAATGTCGGGCGAGCTCGAGCCCATCAGCAGCGAGCAGCACAGCACCGCCGCAGGACTCATCCTCACGCTCGGCTCGGAGAGCACGACCGCCGACGAGCGGCGCGCGGCGGCGCGCAAGCTCAAGGACGCAGTCGATGCGACCCAGGCGCTCAATCGCATCAGCGCCTCCAACGCCGCGTTGCAATCGGCATTCGCGCAGCTTCCCGTGGCGAGCCAGGACGAGATCGACCATCTCGCTTTGCTCATCCGGCACGAGAGCGAGACGCTTGATGCGGCGCTCGATGACCTCGATGACAAATCGGGAGCGACGCTCCGGCCGCTGGTCGAGAAGTGGGACGCGCTCTACCAGCTGAAACCGGGCGAGGCGCGCCATGACATGCTCGACGCCGAGGCGAGACGCGCCGACTTGATGGCCAAGAACAACGGCTACGCCGATGACCTCGCGGCAGCGATCACCCGCGGCGTCAACACCGCCAAGGGAGAGGCGGAAGGTGCTGCAACCAAGGCAAGCAAGCTGCTCGCGACTAGCGAGCGCGTGCTTCTCGCCGTCGCCATCGCGGGTCTGGTCCTCGCCGTCGCCATCGGCTGGCTCTACGTCGGCTGGAGCATCGTCGGCCGCCTGTTCAGGGTTGAGCAGACGATGCGCAAGCTCGCTGCCGGTGATCTCAAGGCTGCCGTGCCCGACGCCGGCAACGATGAGATCGGCGCCATGGCGCAGGCGCTTCGCGTCTTCAAGGACAACGCCGTCGAAATGCGCCGCTTGGAAAGCGAGCGCGCCGAAATCAAGGAGCGCACCGAGCGCGAACGGCGCGCCTCCATGCTCTCGCTGGCCGAGCGCTTCGAGCAGAGCGTCAAGGGCGTGGTCGAAGCTGTGGCCTCGTCTTCGACCGAGATGCAGGCCTCGGCACGCTCCATGGCGGCGATTGCCGAGGACACCGATCACCAGACCACCAAGGTCGCCAGCGTCTCGCAACAGGCGTCGATGAGCGTCGAGACGGTCGCCTCGGCGGCGGAGGAGCTTTCGGCCTCGGTCAATCAGATCGGCCAGCAGGCGACGCAATCGGCCGAGATCGCCGGCCGCGCCGTCGACGAGGCGACGCGCACCGACAAGATCGTCGAAGGCTTGGCGCGCGCTGCCGAGCGCATCGGCGCCGTGGTTCAGCTCATCAGCGAGATCGCCAGCCAGACCAATCTGCTGGCGCTCAACGCCACCATCGAGGCGGCGCGCGCAGGCGATGCCGGCAAGGGTTTCGCCGTGGTCGCCAGTGAGGTGAAGTCGCTCGCCAGCCAGACGGCAAAGGCGACCGAGGAGATCACCGCGCAGATCATGGAGATCCAAGGCGCGACCGGGCAGGCCGTGGGGGCGATCCGCTCGATTGCCGGCACCATCGGCAAGATCAACGAGATCGCCCGGGAAATCGCCGCCGCTGTGCAGCATCAAGGCAAGGCGACCGAGCAGATCGCGGCGAGCGTCGACGAGGCTGCGAGCGGCGCCCGCGAGGTCACCACCACCATCTCCGGCGTCACCCGCTCGGCCGCCGAGACTGGCAAATCGGCGCAGCAGGTGCTGGGCGCCGCCACCGAGCTCTCTCGCCACGGCGAGAAGCTGCGCGGCGAGGTCGACACCTTCCTCGCCACCATCCGCGCTGCCTAGACCTTCTCCCGCAAGCGGAAGAGGGAGTTACCGGTAAAGTTCGATCTCCGGCCGCGGGTCGGGCACGAAGCCGTTGCGGTTCGGCATCTCGACCGCGGGCAACGTCTTCGCGTCCATCGCCGTCGATTTGTCGATGATCTTCGCCTCGCCCAGGATGAAGGCGGTGACGGCATAGATCTCGTCGTCCTTGAGCGAGCCTGGCGCCGAGAGCGGCATGGCGCGCTTCACATAATCGAAGAGCGTCGTCGCATAGGGCCAGTAGCTCTCGACCGTCTTCACCGGCGCTTCGGTTGCGAGCGTGCCGCGACCGCCGATGAGCTTGTCGCCGGCGGTGGGAATGCCCTGGAGCTGGTCGCCGTGGCAGGCGGCACACGTTTGGGCATAGATCTTCTGGCCTTGTGCGTAGGTCCCTTGCCCGGGCGGGAGGCCGCGTCCGTCCGGCGGAATGGACGACATGCGCGCCAGCTCTGCGGGGGACGGCGTGGTGCCGAGATCGAGGCGGAGCGGATATCCCTGCGCCTCTGCCGGAAGCGCGGCCGCCAGCGTCAACATCGCCGCGAGTGCGAGCTCCCTAAACGTGCACATTGCTGACACTCCCGTCTTGCGCCACGGCCCAGCTCTGGATCGCGTTCAGGTGATAGATAGAGCCGAAGGGGCCGGCGAGGCCGCGGATGTCGACGAGCTGCTGCAAGCTCGGCTGCACGTAGCCGGTCTCGTCGGTGGCGCGACTTTGCAGCACGGCCGCATCGCCCTTCCAGAACCAGGGGAAGCGGAAGCGCGTGCCGGCGACCGGCAGCACCGGATCCTGGAGCGCGGCCAAGGCCCAGCTCTTGCCGCCATCGCTCGAGACTTCGACGCGCGCGATGCGGCCGCGCCCGCTCCAGGCGATGCCCGTCACCTCATAGAAGCCCACGCCGGGCAGCTTCATCTCGCCCGAAGGGAAGGTGATGACCGACTTCGCCTCCATCGTGAAGGTGAATTGCCGCGCTTTGCCGTCGGCCATGAGATCCGTGTACTTCGAGGTCTCCTCGCGCGTCATGAAGGGCTTGTCGCTGACCTCGAGCCGGCGCAGCCATTTGATATGCGTATTTCCCTCCCAGCCCGGCAGGATGAGGCGCAGCGGATAGCCCTGCTCGGGTCGGAGCGCCTCACCATTCTGGCCATAGGCAATAAAGCCATCGGTCAGCAGCTTCTCGAGCGGAATGCTGCGCGTCATCACCGCCGCGTCGGCGCCTTCGGCCAGCACCCAGGCGGCGCCTTCCCGAAGTCCGACCTCGCGCGCGAAGCTCGCGAAGGGCACGCCGGTCCATTCCGAGGTGCTGAGGAGGCCGTGCGTGCCCTGCACCGTCTTCATCGTCGGTTTCCGCCACTCGGTAAGGCCGTTCCCGGAGCATTCGATGAAGTGCGTGCGCGAGACCGAGGGAAAGCGCTTCAGATCGACCATCAGGTATTTCTTCGGCCGCTCCACCATGCCGTGGATGAAGAGCGCGTGCCGCATCGGATCGATCGTCGGGATGCCGGCGTGATGGCGCTCGAAATGCAGTCCGGCGGGCGTGATCGTGCCGAGATTCTTCTCGAGCGGCGTCATCGTCCAGGAAGAGAGCGTGGTCGGCGTCGCGGCGCGCAGCCGCACCTCCGTCTCGAACTGGGAGCGCGTGCCGTAGCCGCCGTCCTCGCCGATCGGCGTCCCCGGCTCCTTGGTGGAATCGTCGGGCACGTCGCGCCAGACGGCGCCCGGCGGCGCGCGCCGCTTGCTGTCCTGCGCCAACGCCGGCAGTGCGGCCGCGCCGGCGAGCGCGCCGCCAGCGGCAAGCAGCACGTGGCGCCGGCCGGGGTGGGGGAACATGCCCTCCTTGCAGTCGCAGTCCTCGAGCTGCCGCTTGCGTGCCCTCAGCATGCGCCGCTCGCCTTCGATCAGCGCTGCGGCCATCTCGTCCGCGCTGGGCCGACGCAACGTGCGTGCCATGTCCTGCCTCCCCGTTCGCGCCTCTTCGCGGGCGCGGCGATTTCACTGCAGCGAAAACAACGCTAACATTACCATTGGAGAGGCGAAAGAGGAGAAGCGGCTTTAACGGCGCGGTTGACGGTAAATACAGAGGCTTCGCGTTATTTATGGGAAATCACATGATTAACTTGGTGGATGCCGAAATCGAGTTGGGATGCGCATCTGCTCCCGGCCGAGGGCGCCTACGCATTTCCAGGGGGCGGGCGCCGGGAACGTCGCGAACCAACGTGCTGTTGGCGAAAGAGCACATCATTGGAGGCTTTAATGCGCCAACGTCTCGCCACCCTGCTCATCGCGCTCACGGTGATGAGCGCCGCAGGCGCTTTGCTCAGCGCGTGCAATACCACCGCGGGCGCGGGGGAAGACCTCTCCAACGCAGGTCACGCCATCACCAACTCGGCCGAGCGGAATAAATAATTAACGACGGCAACGCACCGTGGTTGCGGCGGCGCCGCGTTGAAGCGAGCGCCGCGCGCAACTGTATCCTCAGCCGATAGTGGCAAACCGGCCGTTACTCGCTAAGCTCCCGGTCGGGGAGGATTGGCCATGCGCTGGGTCCGCTTTACCGCCGCCGGCCGCACGGCTTACGGCATTCTCGAGGGCGAGGGGATCACCGAGGTCTCGGGCGACCCCTTTGGCGTCTACGAGGAGACGGCGCGTCGCCACGCGCTCGCCGCGGTCAAGGTCGAGGTGCCGGTCGTGCCTCGCACCTTCTACGCCGCCGGTCTCAACTACGCCGCCCATGTTCTGGAGCAGGCGCAAAAGCGCGGCGTCCAGCCCGAGCTGCCGACGCAACCTGATATCGGCTACCGCGCCAACAACGCGCTCATCGCCCATGGCGAGACCGTGATCATTCCGCGCGATGCCAGCGACAAGGTGCAATACGAGGCCGAACTCGTCGTCGTCATCGGCCGGCGCGCCAAGCATTTGAGCGAGGCCGACGCGCTCTCCTGCGTCCTGGGCTACACCATCGGCAACGACGTGAGCGAGCGCACCTGGCAGCGCTCGGACCGCACCCTCTGGCGCGCCAAGAATACGGACACCTTCAAGCCGATGGGCCCCTGGATCGAGACCGAGGCCGCCCTCGACGCGATGGAGACGGTCGTCCGCGTCAATGGCCGCGAGACCATCCGCTTTCCCACCAACGCCATGCTCTTCGGCGTCGCCCGCTATCTCAGCACCATGAGCCGCTATTTGACCCTCCATCCCGGCGACGTCGTCTGGATGGGCACCGACGGCGCCGCCCCCGACCTCAAATCCGGCGACATCGTCGAGATCGACATCACCGGCCTCGGCACGCTGCGCAATCCGTTCCGGCGCGAGGGTGCTTAAGAGCAGCTTGCATTTCCGGTGGTGCGTCCTTCGACATCCGCGGTGGCGCGCGCAAGCTCACGATGAGGTGGGTGGGAATATGGCATCACCGGAAATGCCGATGCTACACACCCACATGCCTCATCCTGAGCTTGCACCGAAGGCGCATGCCGAAGTACGCACCCCGCTCATGCAGCTACCGGTTCATGAGAGGCAGCAATATCGGTCGCGGCGATGCGCCGATAGATCCCGATCTCTGCATTGTTTTCGTGCAAGACTCGCACGGATCGAGTGGTGGTGGCATGATAAACGACGCATTTCACATGACGGCGCTGCGCAGACATGGACATTACGACCCTTGCCATCTTCGTCGAGGTCATGCGGCGCGGCAGCTTTGCGGCGGTGGCCAAGGACCGTAACCTCGACCCCTCATCGATCTCGCGGCTTATCGCCGGCCTCGAGGACGAGCTCGGTCTCCGCCTCTTCCAGCGCTCCACCCGCCGGCTCGCCGCCACCGAAGCGGGTCGCATCTACTTCGAGCGAACGGAACCGTTGCTCGAAGAATTGGCAAGAGCGAGCCAGTCGGCGCGCGATGTCAGCATCACGCCGTCGGGCAATCTGCGCGTCTCGACTACGGTCGCGTTCGGGCAGCTCTGCATCGTGCCGCTCATCGCCGAGTTCCGGCAACGCTATCCGAACCTGTCGCTCGAGCTTCTGCTCACCGATGTCAATCTCGATCTCATCGGCGAAAGGATCGACGTCGCCATTCGTCTCGGTCCGCGTCTCGACCTCGGCTATGTCGGTGCAAGGTTGTTCTCGACGCGCTATCGTGTGTGCGCAAGCCCCGCCTATGTCGCCCGCGAGGGCATGCCTCACTCGCCCGCGCACCTTTCGGACCGCGATTGCGTGGCCTTCGCTTTGCCGGGCTTTGCCGATCGCTGGCTCTTTCGGCGGGCGAGCGGCGAGGTCACCGAGGTCCCGATCAAGAGCAATCTCAAGCTGTCGAGCGCTCTGGCGATCCGCCGATGCGCGCTCGACGGCTTGGCGCCAGCTCTCCTCGCACACTGGACCATCGATGCCGATCTCGCCAACGGCTCGTTGGTCGACCTTTTTCCCCATTACGGCGTGACGGCGACCGATTTCGACACGGCCGCCTGGATTCTCTATCCGAGCCGATCCTACCTGCCGCTCAAAGTGCGGACCTTCGTCGATTTCGTCCGCGAGCATCTGCGCCGCTACGAGCCGGGTTGAAAGCACGCGGCGCTTGGCACTCGTGCGCGTTCCGCACGACTATGGTGCCGGACCGACGGTTTTTCTCGGCGTCCCAATGGGGAATGCTCGGGGATCAGCACCCGCGGAGACCCTCACATGGACATCAAGCACTCAACGGCGCTCGTGAGTGGCGCCAATCGCGGCATCGGCCGAGCGCTCGTCGACGCCCTTCTCTTGGCCGGCGCCGCCAAGGTCTATGCCGCCGCGCGCAACGTCGAGACGGTCGTCGCCAGCGACAAGCGGGTCCTGGCCGTCCCGCTCGACGTGACCGACGCGGCTTCGGTCACGGCCCTGGCGAAACGGGCGGACGACGTGGCGCTCCTCGTCAACAACGCCGGCGTCTTGGATTTCGGCTCGGTCCTCGACGCGCCGCGGGCGGCGTTCGAGCGCAATTTTGCCGCGAACTTCTACGGCGTCCTCGCGATGTCGAAAGCCTTCGCGCCGGTCATCGAGCGGAATGGCGGCGGCGCCATCGTCAACATCCTGACGCTGGTCGCGCTCGCCAGCATGCCCGGGCTCGGCGTCTACAACGCCTCCAAGGCCGCGGCGTGGTCGCTGAACCAGTCGCTGCGCGCCACGCTGTCGAGCCGCAAGGTCGCCGTGCACGGCGTTTTCCCCGGTGCCGTCGACACTGACATGCTGGCGGGGGTCGAAATGCCGAAGACGAGCCCTGCTGATGTCGCCGCGGCCATCGTCGCCGGTGTGTCGAGCGCGGTCGAGGACATCTTCCCCGACCCGATGTCCTCGTCGCTTTACGACGCTTGGCGGAAGGATCACAAGGCCGTCGAGAAGCAATTCGCCGCCATGTGATGCAGCCTCCTCACGTCCGCCACGTATATCGCGGCCGATACCCCAGCACCCGCTTCGCCTTCTCGATCGAGAGCAGCGTCTCATGCGCGCCGATCTCGCCCCGCAGCGGCACGCCTGGAAAGGCTCGGGCCATGAGCTCGCGGCTCGGCTGCTCCATCAGCGTATCCGCCGCGGCGACGATGAATTCATCGGCACCCGCGACCGGCGCCTCGAGTGCGAGGCGGCAGGCCTGCGCCACGTCGCGAGCATCGACCCAGCTCCAGAGGTTCCATTGCCGCACCCCCGGATCCGCCGAGAAAGAGCGGATCTGAGCATAGTCCCCTTCGTCGAAGATGTTGGAGATGCGGAACGCCACGAAGCGGGTGCCGGGGTTCCAGCGGTGCATCTCCTGCGCCATCTTTTCCGAGAGCACCTTCGCCAGCGCATATCCCGTCTCCGGCACCAGCGGATGCTCCTCGGTGACGGGCACAAAGGCTGGCGGCGAGCGCGTCAAGGGGAGCCCGAAAGCAGTCTCGCTCGATGCCCACACCACGCGCTTCACGCCGAAAAGTGTCGCCGCGCTGAAGACGTTGTAGGTCGAGATCAGGTTGTTCTGGAAGGTCACCGCATCGGGCGCGAGGCTCGGCGCGGGGATGCCGGCGAGATGGATGACCGCCTCGGTCTCGCCCAGCGGCGTGCGCCGCCGGTCGATCGTGCCTGCGGCGCGGCGGATCGCCTCTACCGCCTGGCCGATATCGGCGAGATCGGCCTTGAAGAAATGGCAGAGCGGCTCTCGCGGCGGCACCAGGTCGACATTCATCACGCGGTGCCCGTGCTCGACGAGCTCGCGGATCACTGCACGCCCCGCCTTACCGCTGCCGCCCGTCACCACCACGCTCGTCATGCGGTCGTTTTACTCATAAAATTAAAAAAGGTCGCCACGGAGGCACGGCGGTCACGGAGTTCTGTGGACGCGAAGCGCCCAAGCTCCTTTCTCCTTTCGCGCTCGGCGGGGATCAATGAATCGCCGCATACATGATATCGTCCTGCGTCGCCACCGCCGCATCGAACTCTGCGACGATGCGCCCCCTCTGCGCCACCAGGATGCGGTCGGAGACGCTCAGCACCTCCGGCAGGTATGACGAGATCACCACTACTGCCTTGCCCTCGGCGGCGAGCCGGCGGATCTGCGCATGGATCTCGGGGATGGTGCCGACATCGACGCCGCGGGTCGGCTCGTCGAAGATGATGATCGAGGGGTCCTGCGCCAGCGACTTCGCCACCGTCACCTTTTGCTGGTTGCCGCCCGAGAGCTCGACGATCTTGGCGCTCCGCTGCAGCGCGCTGATTTTCAAGCGGTCGACCCAGTAATCGGCGAGCTCCTGGCGGGCCTGCCTCGACAGGAGAAAGCGCCAGCCCGACTTCGTCGCGAGCTTGCCGAGATAGACATTGTCGTCGACGATCATCGTCTCGAAATAGCCGTTGGCCTTGCGGTCCTCGGTGATGTAGACGATGCCGTCGTTGATCGCCTGCTTCGGAACGCGGTAGCGGATGGGCAGGCCGCGCAGATAGATCATGCCGCCATTGATGAGGTTGCGCTTTAGCGCGCCGTAGATGATCTTGGCGATCTCGGTGCGGCCGGAGCCGATGAGACCGGCGATGCCGACGACCTCGCCGGCATAGATCGAGAACGACATGTTCTTGACGGCGAGGCCCATGGTGACGTTCTCGACCGCCAGCACCTTCTCCCGCCGCGCATTGCGCCGCGCCGAGGCCGCGTGCTTGGCGTAATGGGTCTGGGCGATGTCGCGCCCCACCATGTGCCGCACCAGCTTCTCGCGCGAGAGTTCCGCCGTCGGCGCGGTCGCGACGCGCTTTCCATCGCGCAGCACGGTGATGCGGTCGGAGATCTGCAGCGATTCCTCGAGCGCATGCGAGATATAGACGATGCCGACGCCGCGGGCGCGGAGATCGCGCACGAGATGAAAGAAATGGACGATCTCTTCCGGCGTCAGGCTCGCGGTCGGCTCGTCGAAGATGATGACGCGCGCCTTGTTGTAGACGGCGCGAGCGATCTCGACCATCTGCCGCTTGGCGGTGCCGAGGAGTCCCACCGGCAGCGCGGGGTCGACCTGGAAATTGAGCGATTGCAGCAGCTGCTGCGCCTGGATGTTGAGGGTGCGGAAGCGGGTGAAGAGCTTCTCGTTGCCGAGCTCGATATTCTGCGCCGCCGTCATCGTCGGCACTAGGCTCGTCTCCTGATAGACCATGGCGATCCCCGCAGCGAGCGCGTCGCGCGGCCCCTCAAAGCGCGCCGGCCGCCCGTCGACGCGGTACTCGCCAGAGGAAAGCTGAATGGCGCCCGCGATCGCCTTGCAGAGCGTCGATTTGCCGGCGCCGTTCTCGCCGACCAGCGCGTGGACCTCGCCGGGATAGAGGTCGAAATCGATGCCTTCGATGGCGTGGATGCCGCCATAGATTTTACTGCCGCTCGTCACCTGCAGCAGCGGTTGGCGCGCCTCGCTCATCTCACGTCTCCCGGCGCCAGCAGCAGGCGGGCGCTGCCTTTCGCGACCACCACCAGCCCTTGCGCCGTCTCGCGCGCGGCGGTCACGCCGTGAAAATGACCGCCGACGCGGCTGTGCAGGCTCTCGATGGCGTCGCCTGCGGCATCGAGCCGCACAACCAAGCCATAGGCGCGGGGCGGTGCCCAGGGCTTATGAATGCCGAGCGCCTTCACGCCGCCGGCCTGCATCGGCTCCAGGCAGTGATTGGTGGCGGCGAGTGCCGGGCGGATCCAGAACGCCGGCGCGATGGTGCGCATCATGTCGCGTCGGTAATCGTCCTCGCGCAGCACGAATTCGACGAGGTGCGTGCGGAGGGCGAAGAGGCTGAGCCAGAAGCCGCCGGTGGCCGCGGTAGCGAGCCGCGCCGGATAGCCCGGCAGGTTGCGGATCGCCGTCTCCCATGCGCCGGTCCCCGCGCCGGCGATGGCGGCGCGGCTGATGCGGTGGTTCCAGCTCTCGCTGAGCCAAAGGCTCCGTCCGTCGCTCGATAGCGCAAGCCCGTTGGGGTAATGGAGATCGCGCCGGAGCACTCGAGCGCCGTCGAGCCCCGGACCGCAAGCGATGAGGCGCCCGCTATGATTCTTCTCCATGAGGTCGTGGCACCAATCCTCGGGCGCGTGACGCTCGCTGCCGTTGCTGAGGAAGATGGTGCCGTCCTTGGTCGCGACCACGCTGGTGGGACAGAGGAGGGGCCGATCCTCGACGGTGTTGAGCCAGCGCTCATGTCCCGCCGCGTCGCGCGCCAAGAGGCCGCGGCCGCCGACGCAGATGAGAAGCCGCCCGTCGGGGTGAAAAGCGAGGCCGCCCGCCTTGCCGTCGAGCGTGGTGAAGACGCGGCGCTCGCCATAGCCCTCGCCGGCGAGCCGCAGCACGCGATTGCCGGCCGAGACATAAAGCGCGCCGTCGCTGCCTTCGGCGACGTCGTCGACGTCGGGGATAGGCTCGCCGATCGGGCGGCAGGCATCGAGCCGATCATTGGGGCTGAGCGCGCCGTCCATTGAAGGAATGGCGTGCTGCTCGGCGTTGCGGAAGACGATCTGCCGCAGGTTGCGCGAGATCTCGGTGAAAAGCGCCATGGCGTTATCTCCGATCGCGGCGCCTGGCGCCCCAATAGGCCTCGAAGCCGGTCCAAGTCGGGTCGGCGTCCTTCAGCCTGATGCGGCCGATGCGGTTGTTCTCGAGTCCGCCCAGATAGAGCCAGCCCTTGTGCTCGCGCATCGAGGTGATGGTGGGATGCGAGAGGCCGGTCGGGTCCCACATCGATTCCAGCACCTCGCCGGCCTCGTTGAATTTCAGGACGCAGCCGTGATTGAGCCCGGCCGAGAGCCATTCATCGCCCGGGATCTGCTTCACCATGCGGAGGCGAAAGCCGGGCTTGCGCGCCGCCAGGTCGAAGACCGGGGTGCGGATACCCACCAGCGCCAGCCAGTAATTGCCGTCCGACGCGCGGTTGATGTTGTCGGGATTGCCCGGCAGCGTGTCGATGAAGATCTCGGTCTTGCCGGCCTCGGGTCCCGCGATCCAATGGCGGAAGATCTTGCATAAGGTCGTGCTTGCGATGAACACGGACCGCCCGTCATGAGCGACGCAGACGCCGTTCGGGAAATGGAACTGCTTGATGACGGGCCGCGTCTTCCCCGTTGCCGGATCGTGGCAGAGGACGCGGCCATTGGGGCGCCCTTCCATCACGTCGAGCGCATAGGTCGTCGCCTCGTAGCGCGTGGTGCAGTCGCTGAAATAGATCTTGCCGTCCGGCGCGATGTCGAGATCGTCGGCCATGCGCACGCGGCTGTCGTCGTTGAGCTTGGTCCAGCTGCGGTTGGTCTCGTCGGTGACTTTGAAGACCTCGCCGCTGGGCTTCACGCCATAGACGCCCATGCCGCCGATGCAGGCGATGAGGTTCTCGTCCTTGTCGAACTGCATGCCGTAAGGCCGGCCGCCGATATGCGCGAAGACCTCGCGCTGCGCGAAATTCGGGCCCGAGAAGCGAACGATGTTGCCGTCGCGCGTGCTGCCGTAAAGCCGATCCTGGCGGTCGAGGATGACGTCCTCCGGCCCCTCGACCTGGTCGAGGCCGATCGCCTCGACCCCCAGCAGCCGGTCGTTCTCGGCAAAGGGCGTGCCGCTGCCGGCCTCGATCGAGGGTGCCGGCGTGAT
This sequence comes from Allostellaceae bacterium, assembly GCA_035515835.1. GTDB lineage: Bacteria > Pseudomonadota > Alphaproteobacteria > ATCC43930 > CGMCC-115725 > DAHUYF01. The sequence goes on along the minus strand of DATJAV010000142.1, from coordinate 6,630 downwards.
CTCGACCAGCGCCGGATTGACATAGATCTTCTGGATCGCCTTGCCGCGGTTCTTCGCCCATTTGACGTCGATGCCGACCGCCGCCAACAGGATCAACCCAACCGCCGCCGAGCTGACATAGCCCGGCACGCCCATGCGGACGAAGCCGTTCGACAGCAGGAAGATGATGACGGCGCCGATCATCGCGCGCCCGACCGTGCCCCTACCGCCCCCCAGCGACACGCCGCCCAGCACGACCGCGGTGAGCGCCGCGAACTCCTGGCCGACGCCGGTGGTGCTGTCGCTGCTGCCCTGGCGTGCGGCATAGAAAAGCCCGCCCGCGGCGCAGAGGAGGCCGGAGATCGCGTAGGTCGCAAACAGCATCAGCGAGACGCGGATGCCGGCGTGGCGCGCCGCCGTGCGGGACGCGCCGCTGGCGATGATGTGCCAGCCATAGCGCGACCGGCTCAAGAGCATGTGGCCCGCCAGCAGCACGACGACGAGCGCCGCCGCGTTCACCGGAATGCCCAGCACCGAGCCGTCGCCGAGGAAATCCCAGGCGTCGCTGTCGACGGCGGCAGTGGCGAAGACCGTCGCATAGCCCTGGTTCAGGATATTGACCGTGGCGCGGAGGATGATGAGCGTCACCAGCGTCGTGAGGAAGGGCCGCGCTTTCAGGTACCCCACCAGCACGCCGTTGACCGCGCCTACCGCAGCGCCCGTGGCCAGCGTGGCGATGACCGCCAGCGGCACCGGCAGCTCGAAGATGTTGACGAAGGCGAGGGCGGCAAAGTTGGTCAGCGCGAAGATGGCGCCGACGCTGAGATCGACGCCGCCCGAGATCAAGGCCAGCGCCATGCCGAGCGCCACGAAGCCGAACTCGGCGAAGAGGCGGGCCAGCGATTGCGCGTTGGCGACGCTCGCGTAGTTGGGGATGGTGAGCGAGAAATAAAGAAAGAGCGCGACCATCAGCGCGAAGGGGATGGCGGGCTCGAACCACTGCTTCTGCAGCAGCTCCGAGAGAAAGAGCCGAAGCGACCAGCGATAACGCAGTCGCGTGACCGACCGGCTCAGTTGCTCCCAAGTGGTGATGGACATGGCGCTTCTCGGAGGTGGTGCGGATTTAGCGCCGGCGGACCAACCCGCGCCACCGTCCCCGAGAATGCGGGGACCCGGGGCAAGCGACGAAGCGCTGCAACCCTGGGTCCCCGATCTCGCGGGAACGGCGGCGGGATGAATCCATCCGGTCGAAACTCGTTAGAACGCCGCCGTTATTGGACCTTGTGCAACGGGAAGCAGTTGGGTCCGGTGGCGCTCTCCTTGTCGAGCCAGACCAAGGGCGTATAGATCTCGCGGTGCTTGGCGCCGGCCTTGTCGCCGCCTTCCAGCACCATCACCGCGGCGTCCACCGCGTCGGTCCCTTGCTTTGCCGCGGTGTAGCTCAGGAATTTGTAGAAATTCCCCTGGTTAAGCTGGTCGCAATCGAGCTGCGAGCCTTCGCCCGAGGCATAGACCTTGACCTTGTCGATCTTGCCGGCGTTGCGGATCGCCTGCGCCGCGCCCGATTCCATGATGCCCCAGAAGCCCACGCTGGCGCAGAGGTTGGGGTTCTGCTGCAGCACGGTGGCGGTGATGTTGAGCGCGGTGTTGGCGTCCCAGTTGGCCGCTTGGTTTGAGACGACCTTGATCGACTTGTCCTTGTTGAAGACCTCCATGATGCCGGCGATCTGATCGACGCTCGCCGCGGCGGTGAGCTCGCCCTGGACGATCTGCACCTCGTGCGAGGTCTGCGTGTTGGCGCCGCACTCCTTCACCACGTCTTCGGCCAGCGTGCGGCCGACCTCGAACCAATCGGCGCCGACGAAGACGTCCGATTTGTAGTTGGACGACATGTTCATCTGCACGACATGGATGCCGGCTTCCTCGGCCCGCTTCAGCTCGCGCATCAGCAGCGTCACGCTCGGGTTCTGCACCACCAATACGTCCGGCTTCTCGTCGACCAGCGCCGTCAGCGCCTGCTGCATCGCCGAGGGATTGTTGTTGGGATCGCGGACGACGAACTTCATGCCATAGGCCTCGGCCGCCTCTTTCATCACATAACCCCACTCGTCCGAGAGCGGCACGCCGAGCGCGATCGGCAGATAGGCGATGGTCTTGCCCTTCACCGTCTTGTCGAACTCGGAGCGGAGCTCGCGTGCCGTCTTGGTGCCCTCGTCCTGCGCCAGCGCCGGTGCTGCCACGAGGCTAACCGCCGCGATCGCCAATAGTCCCTGGAATAGCCGCCCTTGTCTCATCTCCGTCCTCCCTCCTCCTGGTGTTGTCCGCCCGTCAATCGCCTTGGCGCGCCGTTTCTTCGTCGCGCGGATGGAGCCGGTTGTCGAGAAGTATGGCAAAGAGCAGCACGACGCCGCGGATGATGTTCTGCACCTCGGTGTTGACGTCCATGATGGTGAAGCCGTTCACCAGGGTGCCGATGAGGGCGCAGCCGACGACGACGCTGAAGACGCTGCCCCGCCCGCCCACCAGGCTGATGCCGCCCAGCACGACGACGAGGATCACGTCGAAGATCTGCGTGCTCTGCGACACCACCATCGACATGCTGCCGGTGGAACCGATCCACACCAGCCCCGCGAGCCAGGCAAGTGTCGCGACGATCAGATATTCGAGCACGATGAGCGGGCGCACGGCGATGCCGGTGAGGCGCGCCGCCTCGGGATTGTCGCCCTGCGCATAGATGAAGCGCCCGAGCGAGGTGCGGCTCAAGAAGAGATGCACCAGGATCGCCGCCGCGACGAAGACCAGGATCGGCACCGGAATGCCGAGGAGCCGTCCGCCGCCGAGAAAGAGGAGGCCCTGCGCGTCGGGCGGCACATAGGCGATGAGCACGCCCACGTACCAGAGCGAAAGCCCGAAGACGACGAACGTGGTGGCGAGCGTTACGAAAAGCGCCGGCGCCTCGACGAAGGCGACGAGGAGGCCGTTGGCGAGGCCGGCGGTCAGCGCGACGGCGAGGCCCAGCAGCAGCGCCGCCGGCATCGACATGCCGGCATTGAGCTCCATCAGCGTGACAATCCAGGAGCCGCCCATGATCGCGACTTCGGAGAGATCGATGCCGCGGCTGATGACGATAAGGCCCATGCCGAGCCCCAAAATGCCGAGGATCGACACGCTCCGCACTAGGTTCAGCAGATTGGCGGCAGTGGCAAAGCCGGGCAGGACGACGCTGAAGACGACGAGCAGCCCCAACGTCACCAGCAGGATGATCTGCTCCTGGCTGGGCTTCCACGCCAACCGCCGCAGGCGCGATCCCGCCGTCGGCAGCGAGCGCGTCTCGGTCGCCATCAGCGCCCGCCGCCCGCGCGCAACGTGGCGGCTTCTCTTACTCCAATGGACCGGAACGCGGCGTCGTTGCGCACGCTTTTCCTCCTCCCGATGGGCTTTTGCGACAAGCTGCAACGCCCTTGTTTCTTGCTGCTTTTCGACTCTATCGGTGCGTGCTTTGTAGTGTCAAGCGAGGCTGATTTCTTGCGGAGCGTCAATCCTGTACCATAGAATCACGCACCGAACTTTGTGAAATCACGTACCGAACTTTGTGGCCAGGCATCGCTGCCGACTTTGCCGGGCTCGTCGTCGCGGCGGCGGTTTGATGCCGGCAAGGATGCGGCTGCGGAAACGAGGATCTCGGATGGAGCTGTCGGCCGACGCCTTTCATGAGAACGCTGCGTCGATTCTGTGGCGGGGCCGCCACTCAGCGATTTTGCGCTACGGCTTTTCCGTCGTTTCCGTCGCGGTCGCGCTCGGGTTGGCGTTCGCCTTGCGATACTACGACGTCCGCGACGTCGAACTGCCGGTCCTCACCGTGGCGATCGCCCTCGCGACATGGTATGCGGGAGTCGGCCCTTCCGTGCTGGCCGTTCTATTGGCCGCGCTCTCCTTCGACTACTTCTTTACCGAGCCCTTCTATTCCCTCACCGTTTCTCCCCGCGACCTACCATACTTTTTCATCTTCGTCGTATGGGCGGCAATTGTCGCCTCGTTCGGCGCGGTTCGACGCCGGATCGAGGAGGGTCTTCGTCACGCCCGCGACAACCTTCAGGTCGAGGTGGAACAGCGCAGGCACCGAGAGGACGAAATTCGCAAGCTCAATCAGGAGCTCGCCCGACGGGCCACAGAACTCGAGGCAAGTAACAAAGAATTAGAATCCTTTGCCTACTCCGTCTCGCACGACTTGCGCGCGCCGCTTCGTCATATCGTCGGGTTTTCCGAGCTGCTGCAAAAGCACGCTTCTTCTTCGCTCGATGACAAGGGTCACCGGTACGTACGAACGATTCGCGAGTCGGCAAGAAAAATGGGCGAGCTGATCGACGATCTGCTGGCGTTTTCCAGGATCGGGCGGGCCGAGACCAGAAAGACGGCGGTGAACCTGCAGCAGCTCGTCAGTGAGGCCGTCGCCGAGATCGAGCAGGAGACGCAGGGTCGGGAAATTGCCTGGAAGATCGGTACGCTTCCGGTCTGCTACGGAGACCGCTCGTTGCTGAGGCTGGTCGTTGTCAACCTTGTCTCCAATGCGGTCAAATTTACGCGCATGCGAAGGCCGGCCGAAATCGCGATCGGCAGCGTGGACGGAGAAAACCTGGTCGAGGTGTTTGTAAGGGACAACGGCGCCGGCTTCGACATGCAGTACGCGAACAAGCTGTTCGGCGTCTTTCAACGTCTCCATCTGCCGGAGCAGTTTGAGGGAACCGGAATTGGACTGGCCACCGTTGAGCGCATCGTCCATCGCCACGGAGGAAGGGTCCGGGCCGAGGGAGCGGTCGATCGAGGCGCGACCTTCTACTTCTCGCTACCCAAAGTACCAGATGCCGCGGAAAGGAGGGCGAGCGCACCATGACCACGCTAGGACGCATCTTGATCGTCGAGGACGATCCCAACGACGTGGAACTTACCCTGACGGCCCTCGACGATTATAACTTGGCAAATGAGGTCGTGATTGCCCGCGACGGACAACAAGCTCTCGACTATCTTTACTGCCGGGGGGAGTTCAAGGCGCGCTCCACCGGCAATCCCGCCGTGATGCTGCTCGATCTGAAACTGCCCAAGGTCGGTGGATTGGAGGTCCTGCAGCAAGTCAAGTCCGACGAGCGCCTGAAGACCATACCGGTGGTGGTGCTGACGTCGTCCAACGAGGAAAAAGACATGATGAGAAGCTACAGCCTCGGTGTGAACGCCTATGTCGTAAAGCCCGTCGATTTTCATGAGTTCGTCAATGCGGTGAAGGAGCTCGGCGTCTTCTGGGCGGTGATCAACGAGCCGCCGCCGGGCAGCGTGACGCGGTGACGTCGTCGCTGCGGATTTTGTTGCTTGAGGACAACCCCCTCGACGCTGAGCTCGTCCGCGAGCTCTTGGAAGCCGATCAATTCGTCTGCGATCTAACCCGCGTGCAAACACGCGACGAGTTCGTCGCCGGTCTCGAGAACCCCGGAATCAACCTCATTCTCGCGGATTACAGGCTTCCTTCCTTCGACGGCTTGTCCGCGTTGAAGCTTGCGCTCAATGCCCGCCCCGATCTGCCTTTCATCTTTGTTTCCGGCACGCTCGGCGAAGAAGTGGCGATCGAGGCGGTCAAGATCGGCGCCACCGATTATGTGGTAAAGTCGCGACTGTCGCGGCTCGGTCCCTCCGTGCGGCGCGCGATGCGCGAAGCTCGAGGGCGAGCCGAACGCAAGAAGGCGGAAGAGGCCCTGCGTCGGAGCGAGATGTATCTGGCTGAGGCGCAGCGCTTGAGCCGCACCGGGAGTTTCGGCTGGAACCCCGTGAGCGGGGAAATCTACTGGTCCGATGAGACTTATCGGATTTTCGAATGCGCGCTTACGACGACGCCAACCATTCAGCTGGCGATCGAGCGAACGCATCCGGACGACCGGATGCGTCTGCGGCAAATCGTCGACCGCGCCTCGATCGAGAGGACCGAGTTTGTCGCGGAGCATCGTCTGCTGATGGCCGACGGTTCCGTGAAATACGTTCGCGCTGTGGCTCATCCCGCAGCCGGAGAGGTTCCGGAAAGTTTCGCCTTCATCGGCGCGGTGACCGATGTCACGGAGCGCAAGCGCGCCGACGAAGGGCGCGAAAGATTGCGCCAGCTGGAGGCGGATCTCGCCCATATGAATCGCGTCGGCATGATGGGAGAGTTGGCCGCCTCGTTGGCTCACGAAATCAAGCAGCCGATCGCCGCCGCCGTCATCAATGCCAGCGCCTGCATGCAATGGCTCCGTCGTGATGCGCCGGATGTGACGGAAGCAGCCAAGGCTGCCTCGGCGATGGTCGTGGCGGTGACGCGTGCCGCCGGCATCGTCGACCGGGTCAGCTCCCTCTACCGGCGAGGCACGCCGGTGCGAGAATTGGTAGACCTCAACGAAATAGTTGGAGAGATGACGGCCTTGCTCGACGGTACGGCGAATCGGAGGGGTGTTTCCATCTGCGCCAAGCTCGATCCGGCGCTGCCGACGACCATGGCGGATCGCGTGCAGCTGCAGCAGGTCTTAATGAATCTCATGCTCAACGGCATCGAGGCGATGCAAGAGGCGGGCGGCGAGCTGACCGTCGCATCGACGACGACCGAAGCGCGTCAACTCTTGATATCGGTGAGTGACA
>DATJAV010000141.1:0-12131 GCA_035515835.1 Allostellaceae bacterium | reverse complement strand
TTCGTCGACAAGGATGCGGCGACGCGGACGCCGCCCAATTTCAACGACTGGCGCGTGATCAACGCGCAGCTGCTGGTCACGGGGACGGTGGAAGGGCAAAACGACGGGCGGCTCCAGGTCGAGTTCCGGCTCTGGGATGTTCTTGACGAGCAGCAGATGACCGGCGTCCGCTACACCACGACGCCGCAGAACTGGCGCCGCATCGCGCATATCATGGCGGACGCGATCTATAAGCGCATCACCGGCGAGGACGGCTATTTCGATACCCGCATCGTCTATATTTCCGAGACCGGCCCCGCCAACAAGCGCATCAAACGCCTGGCCATCATGGACCAGGACGGCGCCAATCACCGCTTCCTGACCGACGGAAGGGCGCTGGTGCTGACGCCGCGCTTCTCGCCGTCCACGCAGGAGATCACCTATCTCTCCTATGCTCGAGGCGTGCCGCGCGTCTATCTCTTCAACATCGACACCGGCCAGCAGGAAGTGCTGGGCGACTTTCCCGGCATGACCTTCGCGCCGCGCTTCACGCCCGACGGCAACAAGGTCCTGATGAGCCTCGCCATCGACGGCAACAGCGACATCTATTCGCTCGATTTGCGCACGCGCCAGGCGACGCGGCTGACGGACAGTCCGGCGATCGACACTTCGCCCAGCGCCTCGCCGGATGGCAAGCAAATTGTCTTCAATTCCGACCGCGGCGGCACGCAGCAGCTCTATGTGATGAACGCCGACGGCAGCGACCCAAAGCGCATCAGCTTCGACGGCGACGCGCGCTACGGCACGCCGGTGTGGTCGCCGCGCGGCGATCTCATCGCCTTCACCAAATTCGGAGGGAGCTTGGGCGGCCAGTTCTCGATCGGCGTGATGCGACCCGACGGCTCGGGCGAGCGCATCCTCGCGACCGGCTTTCTCGTCGAAGGACCGACCTGGGCGCCCAACGGCCGCGTGCTGATGTTTACGCGCCAAGGACGCACCGACTCGTCGGGCAATGGCCGCAGCCGCATCTATTCGATCGACCTCACCGGCCACAACGAGCGCGAGGTGGTGACGCCGCAGGACGCTTCCGATCCCGCCTGGTCCCCCTTGCTTCCATGAATAACTGCAAGTATAGTCCCGCCGCTTCGCCGACCGCGGTAGGCGTGCTCACTTGTGCATGCCGGCCGGAGCGAGTGGGGCCTGAGGGCGATGCAGTCCTACAATCCACGATCAACCAATCCCATCGATACAGGGGGTGACATATGAATCTTCGGTCCTTCACTCTGCTCGCGGCAATGCTGCTGGTGTCGGCCTGCGCCTCAAACACGCCGAGCAACACTGGTGCGCAAGGCAACGCGGGAGGCAATCAGCAGCCGGCGGGCCAGACGGCGACTCCCGGCTCGCGCGAAGACTTCGTGCAGAATGTCGGCGATCGCGTGTTCTTCGACTATGACCGCAGCGACATCAAGCCCGAGGGCCGCCAGACGCTGCAGCGCCAGTCCGACTGGCTGAAGAAATATGCCAACGTCACCATCACCGTCGAAGGCCATTGCGACGAGCGCGGCACGCGCGAGTACAATCTCGCGCTGGGCGAGCGCCGTGCGGCCGCGGTGAAGAAGATGCTGGTAGCGCTGGGCGTGCCCGCCAATCGCATCTCGACGATCAGCTATGGCAAAGAGCGGCCGGCGGTCGTCGGCTCGAACGAGGCGGCCTGGGCGCAGAATCGCCGGGGCGTGTCGGTCATCAACTGATCGGCAGTCCGGCTAGAGTGAGGCGCCTCCCACTCCCGCCATGCGCGGGGGTGGGCAGGCGCCCTTTTTTTGCCCAAAACCTGGGTTAGCTTCGTCGAGACCTGCAGCGTGCTTGGTTGCCGGGGTACCAGGCCATTTGCGGCAAAAGGAGCCGACGTCAATGCGATTTACGGCCTTCGCCGTCATCCTGAGTGGGATGCTGTGCCTCTCAGCGGGGGGAGTCCACGCGCAGAACAACGATATCCGCCCTCTGCTCGACCGCCTCGACCGGCTGGAGCGCGACATGAACCTGCTGCAGCGCCAGGTGTATCGCAGCGACGGCCCCACCGCCGCGCCCAGTCCCACCGACGTCCCAAGCGCCGTTAACTACGAGGTCCGGATCAGCCAACTCGAGGACCAGATGCGCACCATCACCGGCCAGATCGAGGAGGTGCACTACAATCTCGACCAGATGAAGCGGCGGCTGGATACGCTAACCAACGATATCGACCAGCGCCTCGCCGCATTGGAGCATCCCGGCGCAGCGGCGGCGACCGGTCCAGTGGCGCTCCAGGGAGGTGCGAGTCCCCGCGGCGCCGGCGCCAACCCAGCGGAGTCGGCCAGCGCGAAGGGTACGTTGGGCCAGATCGCGACCGGCACTCCGCCGGCCGCACCCACCGCTCCGCCGGCGGCGGCGACGGCTCCTGCGGATCTGCCCACGGGCTCGCCCCAGGATCAATATAACTATGCCTTCGGTCTCCTTCGTCAGGCCAACTACCCGGCAGCGGAGCAGGCGTTGCGCGCCTTCATCCAGCGTTATCCCAACGATTCTCTCGCCGGCAATGCGCAATATTGGCTGGGCGAGACCTACTATGTCCGAAAGGACTATAATAACGCGGCGGCTGTCTTCGCCGAGGGCTATCAGAAATACCCGAAAGGCGGCAAAGCCGCCGACAATCTGCTGAAGCTCGGCATGGCGCTGGGGCAGCTCGGCCAGAAGACCGATGCCTGCCGGGCGCTGGCGCGCCTCGATCACGACTTCCCGACCGCGCCCGTCACCTTCAAGGACCGGGTGGGCGACGAGAAGAAGATGATCGGCTGCGAGCGATGACCGAGGGCGCGGCGGTCAGCGCGGCGGAATTCGCTGCGCTGATAGCGCCGCTCGGGCCCTTCGAGCCCGCGCCGCTTCTCGCGGTCGCCGTCTCCGGTGGCGCTGACAGCATGGCACTCGCGCTGCTGGCGCATGGCTGGGCCGAAGCGCGGGGCGGCGCCATTGTGGCGCTTACCGTCGACCATCGGCTCCGCCCCGAAGCCACCGCTGAAGCAGCGCAGGTCGGGGCATGGCTCAAGCGGCGCGGCATCGCCCACCGCATTCTCGTGCGCGAGGGTGCTCTTCCCGAGCACGGCCTACAGGCCGGCGCGCGCGGCGCACGCTACCGCCTGCTCGAGAAATGGTGCCGGAGCGAGGGCGTCCTGCATCTGCTGGTCGCCCACCAGCGCGAGGACCAGGCCGAGACCGTGCTGCTGCGGATGGCGCGCGGGAGCGGCCTCGATGGCTTGGCGGGGATGGCCGGGATCGTCGAGCGCGCCGATTGTCGGCGCCTGCGGCCATTGCTGGGGATCGCCCGCCCGCGGCTCGCCGCCACCCTCACGGCCATGGGTCAAGGCTGGATCGAGGATCCAAGCAACCAGAATAGCGCCTATGCCCGCGTGCGGATGAGAAGCGCGGCGCGCGATCTGGCCGAGCTCGGGCTCGATGCCGAGCGGCTCGCCGGCACGGCCGCGCGACTGGGCCGCGCGCGAGCGGCGCTGGAGCGCGAGGTGGCGGCCCTGTTGGCGCGTGCCGCGAGCATCCATCCCGCCGGTTTCGCCCGTCTCGATCCCGCATCGCTCCGACGAGCGCCGGACGAAGTCGGGCTCCGGGCGCTGGCGGGGGTGCTGGCCTTGGTCGGCGGCGGGGACTTTCCACCCCGTCTCGAGCGGCTGGAACGCCTCTACGGTGATCTGCCCCAGGGCCTGGGCGGCGGGCGGACCCTGGGAGGTTGCCGGATTTTGCCGCGCCGCGGCGGCTTTCTCGTGTGCCGAGAGCTATCGGCTGTGGCGCCGCCGATCGCCGCCACACCCGGCACCATGACGGCCTGGGATGGGCGATTTCGGCTCCATCTCCCGCCGACGGCGCCCGAGGGCTTGAGGTTTGGCGCGCTTGGCGGGGCACCGGTCGAAGGCCGAGCACCGGTACCGTCGGCTGCACGCGGCAGTCTGCCGGCGCTCCACGACCGCCGCTCGGTAGTGGCGGTTCCGGCCCTGGGCTACCTCAGGTCGGCATCGGACGCCCCCTGGATCGCGGCCTCGACCCTCGTCTTCCGACCGACTCGACCACTGAGCGGGGCAGGGTTTACAGTTGTTTAAGAAAATGCGCATCTTACATTGTATGAGCGGAGCAGTGACGCGGATTAACCAAGCCTTTGGGCTCGGTGGCTATCATGTTCCTTCGAGGGACCGCATCGGGCTCGGCACAGAAAGGCCTGGACCGTGAACAACTTCGGCAAGAATCTCGCGCTCTGGATCATCATCATCGTTCTGCTGATCGCGCTCTTTAATATTTTCCAGCAATCGTCGAACCGCGGGACGGGCAATACCGTCGCTTACTCCGATTTCATCGATCAGGTCGATCGCGGCGAGGTCGACAATGCGACCATCCAGAATCGGGTGATCACCTACGAGACCAAGGATCGGCGGACCAAGTCGATCACTCACGCGCCGGAAAACGACCCGAGCCTCTATCCGAAGCTCGAGGAGAAGCACGTCCGCTTCGAGGTGAAGCCGGCGGAAGACACCATGCCGTGGTTCGTGCAGGCGCTGGTTCAGTGGTTCCCGATGCTGCTGGTGATCGGCATCTGGGTCTTCTTCATGCGGCAGATGCAGGGCGGCGGCGGCCGGGCCATGGGCTTCGGCAAGAGCCGCGCGCGCTTGCTGACCGAGAAGGTGGGACGCATCACCTTCGACGACGTGGCGGGCATCGATGAAGCGAAGTCGGAGCTCGAAGAGATCGTCGAGTACTTGAAGGACCCGCAGAAATTCCAGCGTCTTGGCGGCAAGATCCCGAAAGGCGTGCTGCTCGTTGGCCCGCCCGGCACCGGCAAGACGCTGCTGGCGCGCGCCATTGCCGGCGAGGCGAACGTGCCGTTCTTCACCATCTCCGGCTCGGACTTCGTTGAGATGTTCGTCGGCGTCGGCGCGAGCCGCGTCCGTGACATGTTCGAGCAAGGCAAGAAGAACGCGCCTTGCATCATCTTCATCGATGAGATCGACGCGGTGGGCCGCCATCGCGGCGCCGGTCTCGGCGGGGGCAACGACGAGCGCGAGCAGACGCTGAACCAGTTGCTGGTGGAGATGGACGGCTTCGAGGCCAATGAGGGCGTCATCCTCATCGCCGCGACCAACCGCCCCGACGTGCTCGATCCGGCGCTGCTGCGTCCGGGCCGCTTCGACCGCCAGGTGGTGGTGCCCAACCCCGACGTGGTCGGCCGCGAGAAGATCCTCAAGGTGCATATGCGCAAGGTGCCGCTGGCGAGCGATGTCGATCCCCGCACCATCGCCCGCGGCACGCCCGGCTTCTCCGGCGCCGATCTCGCCAATCTCGTCAACGAGGCGGCGCTGATGGCGGCACGCCGCGGCAAGCGCTCGGTGACGATGGCCGAGTTCGAGCAGGCGAAGGACAAGGTGCTGATGGGCGCCGAGCGCCGCTCGATGGTGATGAGCGAGGACGAGAAGCGCAACACCGCTTACCACGAGGCCGGTCACGCGCTTTGCATGATCTACGCCAAGGGTCATGATCCCTTGCACAAGGTGACGATTATCCCGCGCGGCCGCGCGCTCGGCGTCACCATGCCGCTGCCCGAGGGCGACAAATACAGCAAGTCGAAGCTCGAGCTGCAGGCGATGGTGATCTCGGCCTTCGGCGGCCGGGTCGCCGAGGAGCTGATCCTCGGCGCCGACAACGTCACCACGGGCGCCGCGATGGACATCAAGCAAGCGACCAACATCGCCCGGCGCATGGTCACGGAATGGGGCTTCAGCGACAAGCTCGGGCCGCTCCGCTACAGCGAGAACGAGGAAGAAGTCTTCCTCGGCCACTCGGTGACGCAGCGCAAGAACGTCTCCGACGCCACCGCGGCGGTGATCGACCAGGAGATACGCCGCATCGTCGAGGAGGGCGAGCGCGAGGCGCGCGCCATCCTGACGCAGCATATCGAGGAGCTGCATGGCGTCGCCAAGGGCCTCCTCGAGTTCGAGACTCTCTCGGTTGAGGACATCCGGCGCATCATCCGCGGCGAGAAGATCGTGCGCGACACCGGGGGCCCTGCCGAGGATCCGACACGCAGCACGACGGGCCGACGCTCGTCGGTGCCACCCGCCGGGCGCGACAAGCCCGCCGGAGGCCTTGAGCCGGAACCGCAGCCCGGCACTTGATTGCCGACGAATTTCGATCGAAACAAAGCCCTGCGCTGCCGCGGGGCTTTGTGCATTGCATCGTCGGCGATTAGCGGTTTTTTGACGTTCCCGTGACAGGTTTAGGCTATATACCAGCAATCTGACGGCAGGCGATCGATGATGCGCAAGCTCTTCGGCACCGACGGCATTCGCGGCACGGCCAATTGCGAGCCCATGACGGCGGATACCGCGCTCAAAGTGGCCATGGCAGCCGGTCGCTGCCTGCGCCGCGGCGATCACCGCCATCTCGTCGTCATCGGCAAGGACACCAGACTCTCGGGCTACATGATCGAGCCGGCGCTGCAGGCGGGCTTCATCGCCGTGGGCATGGACGTGGTGCTGGTGGGTCCTTTGCCGACGCCGGCGATCGCCATGCTGACGCGGTCGCTCCGCGCCGATCTCGGCGTCATGATCTCGGCCTCGCACAACGCCTTCGAGGACAACGGCATCAAGCTCTTCGGCGCCGACGGCTACAAGCTCTCCGACGAGATCGAGGGCTTGATCGAAGAAGAACTCGACGACTCGCACAACGACCGCGTGGCGCCGCATCGGCTCGGCCGCGCCAAGCGGCTCGACGATGCGGGCGGGCGCTACATCGAATTCGTCAAGGGTAGCTTCCCGAAGCGTCTCCGGCTCGACGGCCTCAAGGTGGTGATCGACTGCGCGCATGGTGCCGCCTACAAGGTGGCGCCGACCGTGCTCTGGGAGCTGGGCGCGGACGTGATCCCGCTCGGCGTCTCGCCCGATGGCTTCAACATCAATCGCGACAGCGGCACGATGGCGACGGCGGCGATGCAGAGCGCCGTCATCGAGCACAAGGCGGATCTCGGCATCGCGCTCGACGGCGATGCCGATCGGCTGCTGGTCGCCGACGAGGGCGGACGGATCCTCGACGGCGATCAGCTCATGGCGCTCATTGCGCTCCAGTGGCAGCGCGCGGGTCGCCTCGATGGCGGCGGCGTGGTGGCGACGGTGATGTCGAATCTGGGCTTGGAGCGACACCTCAAAGGCCACGGCATCCCGCTCCATCGCACCGTGGTCGGCGACCGCTACGTCGTGGAGGCGATGCGCAAACTCGGCAGCAACTTGGGCGGCGAGCAATCCGGGCACATCATTCTCGGCAGCCACTCGACGACGGGCGACGGGCTGATGGCGGCGCTGCAAGTGCTGGGCGCGATCGTCGAGACCGGCGCTGCCGCGAGCAAGGTGTGCAACGTCTTCGCGCCGGTGCCGCAGCTGTTGAAGAATGTGCGCTTCGCCGGCGGCGCGCCGCTCGAGGCGGCCAAGGTGAAGAAGGCGATCAGCGCGGGCGAGCGCCGGCTCGGCAGCTCGGGCCGTTTGCTGGTGCGGAAATCCGGTACCGAGAAGCTGATCCGCATCATGGCCGAGGGCGAGGACGAGACGCTGGTCGCCGCCATCGTCGACGAGATCGCGGCCGCTGTGGTCGCCGCCGCGCAGGCGGAGCCACGAGCGGCCGAATGAACGGCCGCGTGCTCATCGTCGCAGGCTCCGATTCGAGCGGCGGCGCGGGCATCCAAGCCGACATCAAGACCGTGACGATGCTGGGCGGCTACGCCGCCACCGCCATCACGGCGCTCACCGCGCAGAGCACGCTCGGAATCTCGGCTATCGTCCCGGTCGCACCCGCCTTCGTGCGCCAGCAGATGGAGGCGGTGCTGGGCGATATCGGCGCCGATTGCATCAAGACCGGCATGCTTCATGACAGGGGCGTGGTCGCCGCGGTCGCCGATTGTCTCGAGGCCGCGGCGCCCGGCGTGCCCCTGGTGGTCGATCCCGTGATGCTGGCGACAAGCGGCGCGCGGCTGCTGGACGCCGACGCCATCGAGCTACTGAAGCAGCGCCTCATCGCGCGGGCGCGCGTGATGACGCCCAATTTGCCCGAGGCCGAGGCGCTGCTCGGGCGCCCGATCGCGGGCGCGGACGAGATGATGGCCGCAGCTCAAGCGCTGCGGCAGCTCGGCGCGGCGGCGGTGGTGCTGAAGGGCGGTCATCTCGCGGGATCTCGTTTGCGCGATGTCGTCGTCGACGGCGAGACCAGCTTCGTGCTGGAGAGCTTTCGCGTCGAGACCCGACACACGCACGGAACGGGCTGCACGCTCGCTTCCGCCATCGCCACCGGCATTGCCCAAGGCATGGCGCTCCGTGCCGCGGTCGAGCGCGCGCACGACTTCGTGCAGCAGGCGATCCGCAGCGCGCCCGGCTTCGGCCGGGGGCAGGGGCCTATCGATCACGCGCACCCCCGGCGCGTCTGAATCCGGCAACGGGCGCCCACCTCCCGCTCACGGTCGTCGGAGCTGCCGTCTGACCCAGAGCTGCCCGAGTGCGGTGAATGCCTCGCGTTGCGTAGGCGTCGAAATCCAGCCCACAAACGTTCGGCAAGATTTCTTTATCTCCCTGGCGAGCCGCGAACTTGCAAAAGCCGCAAATTCCGGCTGCGCCCCGATAAACGGTTCGACATCGAGGTTGGGAACGCGAGAACCACCGAACGCCGCATTCGGCAACGCGGCGGGCGCTCTCAGCGATGTGCTCGACGGCGACGTAACCGAGATGTGCTCGACGGCGACGTAACCGAACGCGTAATGAAAGCCGACCGCGTGAATCGCCCGGCCGTCAAACGGATGATTGCGGAGATCAATCAGCGACGCGAGAGCGAACGCCAAGAAGCATCGGCGGTCCCACCTTTCGCAAAACACGGACCCAAGGAGCAACCCATGAAACTCTCAACGGCGGGCGTGCGACAGGCGATTGCGCAGATGAGACGATGAGACAGCAGGCCGAATTCGAGCAAACCGTGGCAATTCCCGAGAACAATCCCTTGGCGTCGAAGCTCGTCACGTTGTTCGGCGATCACACCTTCTTCCTCAATGGCGAAGGGCTGCACATCGTCGAAGCGGAGGACTCTGACGCGGATAAGCCGGAGTGCCAAGTGATCAAGCTCGCCAGCTGGAGCGATGCCGGGCACACGTCTTTGGCACCGCAAGAACGCGAGCCTGCGGAGCTCGTCGTCGTGCTCCGGAAGGAGGCCGCTTAACGCAATTGAGGCTCTAAGGTGCCATGCGGATTCGAAGGCGACGCTCCAAACGCCCGTTGAACTCGCGCAATAGCGGCCAGACGGCTTCTTCGTAAGCGCGAAAATCCGCGACACCCTCGGGTCGGTATTCGGGCTACGAGCACAAACGTTACGGGGCTGGCGTGATCGGCGGTCACGATAAGCCTAAGCCGACGTGGTCGGATATTGCAGAGTTGCATCCTGCGGTCGCCGCCTTACGACGTCAATGACGGCTCCGGTCAGAAGCTGCGGTGAAGCAGAGGCTCACGCCTCGTCCGCTCACTGAATGACTCCGGGCGGCGGCCGCTGCCGCTCCACGATCGGCATGACTTATGGAGTTTTGCCCCTAGTCTGAGCCTAGACGACGGCCAGGTAAGGCGCCGCGGGCGCGGTCAGCAGGTCGCCGAGGCGGCGCAGGCCGCGCTCGAGGTCGGCAAGCGTCGGCGGCGTGCCGATGCAAAGGCGGAGCGCGTTGGGGACTTGCCGCGTGGCGGCAAAAGCGGAGGCGGGAGCGACGCCGACGCCACGGCGATGCGCGGCGGCCGCGAAGTCGTCGGCTTGCCAGGGCTCGGGCAGCGTGAGCCAGAGATGCGCCGACCCGGGGCTCGCGCGGCAGTCGAGGCCCTCGAGGAGTCGCTCCGCGAGCTGCCGTCGGCGCGCGGTCTCGGCGCGCTTTGCCGCCACCAGCCTATCGGCCGTGCCGTCGGCGATCCAGCGCGAGGCGATCCGCGCCATGAGCGGTGGCGCGGTATAGGTCGTGGCGCGCACGGCGGCGACGACGCGATCCACCAGGGCAAGGGGACAATGCACATAGCCGGCGCGCAGACCCGGGATGAGGCTCTTCGAGGTTGAGGTGAAGTAGAACGCGTGCCCCGGCGCCAAAGCGGCGAGCGGCGGCAAAGGCCGATCGCACAAGAACCCGTACGCATCGTCCTCGATCAGCAGCACGCCGTGGCGCTGCGCCAGTTCGGCGATCACCTGCCGCCGCTCGACCGGCATGGTCGCCGCCGTGGGATTCTGCAGCGTCGGCAGCAGATAAGCGGCGCGCACGCGTCCCGAGCGGCAGAGAGCGGCGAAGGACTCCGGCACAGCGCCCTGCTCGTCGAGTGCCAGCGGCACGATGTTGACGTGCAGCAGCGCCGCCGCGGCGCAGATGCCGGGATATGTGAGCGCCTCAACGGCGAGCGAGTCGCCGGGCCGTGTGACCGCGGCGAGCACTACCGCCATCGCGTGTTGGCCGCCGCACGTGAGGACGGTCTGCGCCGCGCTCGCGGCAAGTCCGCTGCTGCGCTGGATCCAAGCGGCGCCCGCCTCGCGCTCCGCCGCCATGCCGGCATGCGGTTGGTACTCCATGAGGCTCGCGGCCGCGGCGCTTTGCGCCAGCTCCTTGAGCGCGTCGGCGAGCAGCGTCGCCTCCTCCGGCACCCGCGGGCGATGGATGTTGAGGTCGACATAATCGCTGTCGCGAGGCTCGACATCGTAGCGCGGCGGCGCCGCCGATTTGGCTGACCGCACGAATGTGCCGCGGCCGACCTCGCCGGCGATCAACCCCCGCCGCTCGGCCTCGGCATAGGCGCGGCTGACGGTGCCGACGGTGACTTTGAGCCGCCAAGCCAAGTCGCGATGCGTCGGCAGGCGGGTCCCCGCCGCGAGCACGCCGCTGCCGATGTCCTCGGCCAGAGCCTCGGCGATCGCGCGATAGCGCGGGCCACATCGTCGCGCGATCTCGGGGCGCCAGCTTGTCATGATGGCAATATCATAATTGACAGGGAATAAATTGTCAAATTTACTAGAATCGAAATTCAACGACAGCGAAAATGTCCGATAATTGTATCGATACAAAATACGCGGCGGATTCCGGGCTGATATGGGGCGCCATCGCCGTGGTGGCGTTCTCGCTAGGTCTTCCGGCGACGCGGCTTGCCGTAGGCGAGCTCGATGGCGTGGTGGTCGGTCTCGGCCGCGCCTTGGTTGCGGCGCTGCTGCCGGCGCTGCTCCTCGTCGCCGGGCGATGCCCGATCCCGCCGCGACGGCTCTGGCCTCGGCTGAGCGTGACCGCGCTGGGCGTGGTGTTCGGCTTTCCGCTGCTGAGCGCCTGGGCGCTCGCGCGGGTGCCGGCAGCGCATGGCGCCGTCATCGCCGGCCTGCTGCCAGCGGCAACGGCGCTGATGGCGGCGTTTCGCGGCGGCGAGCGGCCGTCACTGGGCTTCTGGCTCGCCGCGCTGCTGGGGCTTGTTGCGGTCCTCGTCTTCGCGGTGATCCAAGGCACGGGGCGGCCGCAGCCGGCGGACGGAATGATCCTTCTTGCGGTCGTGCTGGGCGGGCTCGGCTATGCCGAAGGTGGCGCACTCGCGCGCTCGCTCGGCGGCTGGCAGGTCATTTGCTGGGTGCTGGTGGCGTCGACGCCCGTCCTGCTGCCGGTCGTCGCATGGCGCGCACTGGATACCGGGCTTCATGCTGGTCCCGCGGAGTGGGGCGCCTTTGCCTATGTGTCGCTCGTCAGCATGTTTCTGGGATTCTTCGCCTGGTACCGAGCGCTGGCGATCGGCGGCATCGCGCGGATCGGGCAATTGCAACTGGCGCAGCCCGTCCTCACCATGCTGTGGTCCGTGCTCCTGCTGAACGAGCGCGTGACCATGGGCATGGCATTCGCCGCCAGCGCCGTCCTCGCCTCGGTGGCGCTGACGCAGCGCATGATCGTCGTCCGGCCCAGCTAAGGAGACCCCGATGCGACTTTCGCTCTATCAGGTCGATGCCTTCGCCGACCGCCTCTTCTCCGGCAATCCTGCCGCGGTCGTGCCGTTGGACGAGTGGCTCCCGGCGGAGACCATGCAAGCGATCGCCGCCGAGAACAACCT
>DATJAV010000140.1:0-12284 GCA_035515835.1 Allostellaceae bacterium | reverse complement strand
TGCCCTCGATGGCGGCTTTCCCTGGCTCATCCGCTGCGACCGCGTCGGTTTCCCCAAGGGCGGCGTCGCCTATGTGCATGTCCATCAGGGACCGGGCATCCGCTATTGCCTCGAGGGCGCGATCGAGATCGAGAGCGATGGCCGCACGCATCGCTATGGCCCGGGCGAGGCGTGGTTCGAGGAGGGCTCGGTGCCGGTGCTGGCGCCGACATCGAAGGAAGCGGAGACGAGCTTCGTGCGCTGCTTCGTGTTGCCGCGCGGCTGCAAGGGCCGCAGCTCCATCCGCTATGTCCGTCCCGAGGATGCGGCAAAGCCCAAGCCGCAACGCTACAAGGTGCTGGCCGAGCGCTTCATCGCGCTCCCGGAAGGCGACGCGCCATGACCATTCCCAACCTGCCGCCCGCCATCGAGCGCCCGGCGCCGGCGACGGATCGCGGCCTCTGGGGCAGCGACGCGCTCGCCGAGATGCTGCGCCGTCTTGGCCTCCGCTACGCCGCGCTCGTGCCCGGTGCGAGCTTCCGCGGCCTCCATGACAGCATCGTCAACCATCTCGGCAACGACGCGCCGCAGCTTCTCCTCTGCCTGCACGAGGAGCATGCGGTGGCGCTGGCGCATGGCTATGCCAAAGTCGCGGGCGAGCCGCTCGCCGCCATTCTCCACAGCAATGTCGGGCTGATGCACGGCACCATGGCGATCTTCAACGCCTGGTGCGACCGCGTGCCGATTGTGGTCCTGGGCGCCACGGGTCCGGTCGATGCCGCGCGTCGGCGCCCCTGGATCGATTGGATCCACACCTCCTCGGATCAGGCGGCGCTCGTCCGCCACTATGTGAAATGGGATAACCAGCCGGCCTCGGTCGAAGCCGCGGTCGAGGCATTGGCGCGGGCGCATCGCGACGCGCGCACGCCACCCCGCGCACCCGTCTACCTCTGCTTCGATGCGGCCTTGCAGGAGCATAAGCTCGAGGCGATGCCGGCGTTGCCCGATCTGCCGCGGTTCCAGCCCCCGGCCCTGAGCGCGCCCGCTCCCGAAGCCGTCGCGCGTGCGGCGGCGCTGCTGCAGGCGGCGCGATCGCCGCTCATCCTCGCCGGCCGCGTCTCGCGCCGGCCGCAGGACTGGGCGCGCCGCGTGGCGCTGGCCGAGCGGCTCGGCGCGCGCGTCATCACCGACCTCAAGCAAGGCGCCGCCTTTCCGACCGATCATCCGCTCCATCGCGGCAAGCCTGGCTCCTTTCTCGACGAGACCGCGGCCGCGGCGATTCGCGACGCGGATCTCGTGCTGAGCCTCGACTGGCTCGATCTCGCCGGTGCCTTCAAGCAGGCGGGCGCCGTGCCGGCGCGCGTCATCCACGTCTCGCTCGACCATCAGCTCCATAACGGCTGGGGCATGGAGTATCAGGCGCTGCCGCCCGCGGATCTCCATCTCGCCAGCGAAGCCGATGCCGCGCTCCATGCGCTCGCTGACGCCCTATCGGTCGATCTCGGCAAGCTGCCCGAGGAGCGGTCGACGCTCCCCGCGCTGCCGGCACCGCCGAGCGCCGCGCCGCTCGACCTCCGTGCCCTCGCCGGCGCGCTGGGCGAGGGCCTCGCCGGCGAGCGGGTAACCTTCGTGCGCCTGCCGCTGGGATGGCCGGGCGATGCCTGGCACTTCCGCCATCCCCTCGATTTCCTCGGCGGCGATGGCGGCGCTGGCATCGGGTCAGGCCCCGGAATGCTGGCGGGCGCCGCGCTCGCGTTGCAGGACAGCGGCAGGCTGGCGCTGGGCGTGCTCGGCGACGGCGATTTCCTGATGAGCGCTACCGCGTTCTGGACGGCGGCGCATTACCGCATCCCGCTCATCGCGGTCATCGCCAACAACCGCTCCTTCCACAACGACGAGGTCCATCAGGAGCGTGTCGCGAAGCAGCGCGGGCGTCCGGTCGAGAACAAATGGATCGGTCAGCGCATCGGCGATCCCGACATCGACCTCGCCGCCATCGCCCGCGCGCAAGGTGCCGTCGGCCTGGGGCCGTTCCGGACGCCCCGCGAGATCATCGATGCGACGCGCGAGGCCGTACAGCTGGCCCACGCGGGGGACGCCGTCGTCATCGATGCCCGGGTGCAGCCAGGCGCCTGACAGCGTCGCCGCTCACTTGCTCTCGATCAGTGGCGGCTTCACCTTTGCGGGACGCTTGCTCCAGCCCCCGTTGCCGTTGCCGAAATGGCGCACGAGCTGCCGGAGCTTCGGCAGGCCGGCGCGCGTCGCCGCTTCGCCCGCGGCAATGCTCTCCCGCCCGCGATGGAAATCGAGAATGCCGATGTCGCCGAGCGGTGGAAAGATCATGAGGTCGGGCGGATCGCCGGCGAGCCGCGAGCGCGCAATCCGGTCTTGCACGATGTAGAACGTGCGGGCCATGACGGCAAAGGCGCTGGGCTCGCCATCGCGGCGGCGAAAGAACTGCCGCAGGAACTGCATGCGCATCGCCGGCGCCGGATCGGTATCGGCGCCTTCGCCGTTCCGCCCCTCGTCATCCTCGGGTCCAGGAATATCCAGCACGTCCTCGGCGGGGCTCTCGCCGAACGCCTCGGCGCTCAGATTGACCGCGATCGTTACATGCGCGCCCATCGCACGGCAGACGGATACCGGTACCGGATTGGCAAGCGCGCCGTCGATCAGCCAACGTCCGTCGAGGCTGACCGGCGGGAAGAGCGCCGGCACGGCGTAAGAGGCGCGGAGCGCCTCGATCAGGTTGCCGCTGCGCAGCCAGACCTCGTTGCCAGTGG
The DNA here is from genome assembly GCA_035515835.1 of Allostellaceae bacterium. GTDB lineage: Bacteria > Pseudomonadota > Alphaproteobacteria > ATCC43930 > CGMCC-115725 > DAHUYF01. The sequence goes on along the minus strand of DATJAV010000140.1, from coordinate 9,522 downwards.
CGAGGTCCGTGGCGACGCAGATGAAGGGGACCGGCAGGTCCTCGATGGCGAGCGCGAGCAGGTCGGGATGGAGCGCCTGCAGCACGCGCCGGCCGGCGATGAGGCCGCCGCCGCCGAGCTGAAAATCGAAAAGGCGCGACAGTCGCGAACGGGTGAGCTTCAGCGCCCAGGCTTCGAGATCGGCGAGGTGCCCGCCCAAATAAGCGGCGCCGACCAAAGCGCCGATCGAGGTGCCGGCGACGATGTCCGGCTTCAAACGGGCTTGCTCCAGGGCGCGCAGCACGCCGATATGCGCCCAGCCGCGCGCGACGCCGCTGCCCAGCGCAAGTCCAATCAGTGGCTTCATCGAGAAACGCTCCAGAAACGAACGCAAGTTGCCGATGTCGACGGCATGTTAACGCCTGACGGCATGCGATCGTCCGTCGCGGTTCCAAGCTGCGGCATCACGCCGCCGGCAGCTGCGAGCGCGGATCGTTAAGGGCGGCGGCGAGCAGGCGGCGGGCCATGGCTTCCGGCGTCAGCGGCGCGATGCCGTAGGCGAAGTGGGGCGTGATGCCCGCGGCAGGGAGCGCCAGCCGCCCGGCGTCGGCGGCGGCGAGGAGCCCTCCCATGCGCGGGGCGAGATCGAGCCGGGTCGGCATCAGGGTCTTGGCGCCGAGCTCCTTGAAGGCGCGCGCCATCGCCATCGCCTCCTCGGCGTCACTATCGGCCGGAAGCACCAGGAGCGGCTCCGCGCCGCTCGCGGCGATGAGCCGCGTGAGGTGCTCGCCTTGCGTCCGATCGCCGGGAGCGATGCCGGCGCTGTCGACGATGATCTTGCGGCCGGCGGCGCCGACGATGGCTTCAGCGAGCGCCTCGGGATCGGCCGCGCCGGCGACCGGCGCGCCCAGCACCCCGGCATATTCTTCGAGCTGGGCCAGCGCGCCCGGGCGCCTGGTGTCGGTGCTGACGAGCAGCGCATTGCGCTCGCCCATGCGCGCCGCGAGCTTGGCGGCGAGCGTCGTCTTGCCGGCGCCCGGCGGTCCCACCAGCAGCAGCGCCGGAAGCCGCAGCAGCTCGGCGAAGGCGGAGAAATGGATCTGGTCGGCAAGCGCCGCGGTCAGGCGATCGAGCAAGAGCGCCGCCAGCGGCAGCTGCGCGGCGGCGGCGGTGAGGCGCTTCGCCAGCGGCGAGGGGACATTGTGCGCCTCGAGCACGGCGCCGATAAAGGCGAGATCGTTGCCGGGCCAAGGGCGCGCCGGCATGCCGGGCTCGCGGGCGCTGCGCGCCGCGACCGCGGAAAGATTGAACTCCGGCTCGCCGCTTTCCCGGAGCCGCTTGGCGGCGCGCCGGGCACGGCGTTGCGGCGCCTTGAGCCGCCGGGTCATGCTCTCGTCCTCATGGTTAAAGTCTCGCCGGAAAGCCTTAAGAATTGGTGGCTTTAAGACGCAGTGCCAGCACCAGCCCCAAACCCGCAAGCGCCGCCATCGCCTGGTAGGCGGCGCCGCCAAAGGCGGCGAAGAGCGCCCCCGCCAGCAGCAACGCCAGGCCTTGCCCCACCCCACCCACCAGCGCCGAATAAAGCGCCTGACCGGTGGCCGCTTGCTGCGGCGGCAGCACGCGGGCGAGGTGGTGCATCGCTCCCAGATGCGCGGCGGCGAAAGTGAGCGCATGGAGCAGCTGAAGCAGCGCCAGAGCGGGGAGCGCGGTGGCAATCCCGGTCAAGCTCCAGCGAACGACGCCGGCGCCGCCGGCCAGCGCCAGCATCACGGCGGGTCGGAGCCGCTGCAGCAGCGGGGCGCTCGCATAGAAGAGGAGAATCTCGGCGACCACGCCTTCGGCCCAGAGCGCGGCGATGGCGCTGTCGGTGAGACCGAGGCGCTGCCAATAGAGCGTGCCGAAGCCGTAATAGACCGCGTGGCTACCTTGGATCGCCGCGGCGGCGGCGAAGAGCAGCAGCGGCAAGCGGCGGAGGCCGGCTCTCAACGCGAGGCCCGACGCCAAGCGCCGCGCGCGCTCGACGAGGCCGGCGCAAGCCGCCGGCACCGCCGCCGCGGCGGCGATGAGGAGATAGAGCACGCCATCCGCACCGGCCCGCTCGATCAGCCGCCCGGCGACGAGCGCTGCGGCGATGAATCCGAGCGAGCCCCAGAGCCGCACGCGGCCATAGTCGATCTCGCCGGCGTTAGCGGCGGCAAGCGCGATGTTGTCGCCGAGCGGCAGCACGGCAGAGAGTGCCCCGGCGGTGAGCGCGCTCAGCAGCACCAGCGCAACAAAACTTCGCGCCGGCAGGAAAAGAAGGAAGCCCAGCAGCGCGACGGCGCTCAGCCACAGCATGACGCGGCGCGGTCTGCCGCTGCGATCGGCGGCAATGCCGGCGAGCGGATTGCCTGCGACCTTGATCCATTGCGCTGCCGCCAGCACCACGCCGATCTCGGCGGGCGAGAGACCGCGCGTGCTGAGCCAGACGGGCCAGAACGGCAGCAGCACGCCTTGCGTGAAGAAGAGGGCGGCGTAGAACGCGCCGAGGCGGTAGCCGGGCATGGCGCCCGAAGTCTGCGTATTGCCCGATGCGGCGCAACGCCCGCATTAAGCCGCGCGCGCCGAGCGCGTGCGATCCAGCTGCGAGTCAGAACGGCCGAGCCGGTGCCAGGCCGGCTCGGCCGAAGATCACCCGTTTATCGGTTGGTGCCGGTGCTCGAAGTGCCGCCGGGCGAAGGCGCGGGCGCGTTGTTGGGCGAGAGGGGCGGCGCGCCGCTCGGCGAGTGAGCGGGCGGCACGCTCGTGCCCGAGCCGGGCACTGGGGCGCTGGCGTGGGTCGAGCTCGTGCTGCTGCCCGAGGAATTCTTGGCGGTCGGGGAATTGTCGCAGGCGGCGAGCGATAGCGCGAGCACCGCCGCGGCGATCAGCCATTTTCCGTTCATCATCTCGTCTCCGTTCGGCTTTGCGTTTCGCGGGGAAAGCGGCGAGCGTTTTCGTCGCCCGCTCTTTCATCGCGAACGGGGAGACCGCGGCAAAAATCCCCGCTGCCGATTTTTCTCACGGGCGCGATCAACCGCGTGTTGCCGGCGCAGCGCAGCGCCGCAACCCCGGCGCCGCCGTCAGCGCCGAGTGACGCGATTGGCAAGGAAGATGCCGAGAAAGATCAGCGCCGCGCCCGCGGCGTGATAGAACTTGATCTGCTCACCGAGCAACGCGAAGGCGAGAAGCGCGGAGAAGAGCGGAATGAGATGCGAGAAGAGGCTGGCGCGGTTGGCGCCGAGCACGGCGACGCCACGGTTCCAACCGAAAAAGGCGATGACGGCCGGAAAGAGCCCGACATAGAGATAGCCCAGCACCGCCGGGGCGGTCGCCGGGAGCGGATATCCCAACGCGGATTCCGCGAGATGAAACGGCAGCACGGTGACGGCGCCGACGGCGAAGAGCACGCCCAGGAGCGCCAGCGGCGAGAGCTCCGGCGGCCGATGCCGCAGCAGGACGGTATAAACCGCCCAGGTGCCGACGCCGGCGAGGATGGCGAGATCGCCGCGATTGAAGTCGAGCGCGAGCAGCGCCCCGAGGTCGCCGCGCAGCACGATGACGAGGACGCCGAGGAGCGAGATCAACATGCCCCAGAGCTGCGCCGGCGCGGCGCGCTCGCGATAGAACAGAAAAGCGGCGGCCAGCGTCAGCATCGGCCCGGCCGAATTGATAAGCGCGGCGTTGAGCGCCGTCGTCCATTGCAGGCCGATATAGCCGAGGCTGTTGCAGATGCCGAGGCCGAGAAGGCCGAGCGTCAGCAGAATGCGCCAGTTTCTGAGGATGATGGCGCGCTTCTTCAGGATCTCGCCGGCAACGAAGGGGAAGACGACGAGGAACGCCAGCGTCCAGCGCATCAAGCTCATGCCGAACGGTGGCACCACGCCCGCCAGCGCCCGCCCGACGATGGCGTTCCCCGCCCAGGATAGCATGGTCACCACCAGCAGCAGGTAAGCGGTGGCGACGCTCGATTTCGCTTTCGCGTCGACGGTGATGTCGGTCATGGTTGCATCGACGGTAAAAGCCGTAAGAATTCTTCCTCGTCCTGAGCCGGCGCGAAGCGCCGAGTCGAAGGACGCAATACCTTCATGCTGCCCTAACCCGTCGTCGCGAATTGCGTGTTGTAGAGCGCGGCGAAGAGGCCGCCTTTGCGCATAAGCTCGGCGAAGCTCCCTTGCTCGGCGATGACGCCGTCGCTCAGCACCAGGATGAGGTCGGCGCTGCGCACGGTCGAGAGGCGGTGAGCGATGATGAAGGTGGTGCGCCCGCGCGTCAGCCGCTCGATCCCCTCCATCACCAACGCCTCGGTGGCGACGTCAAGCGCCGAGGTCGGCTCGTCCAGCACCAGGATCGGCGCGTTGCGCAGAATGGCCCGCGCGATGGTGAGGCGCTGCTTCTCGCCCTCCGAGAGCGAGACATTGTCGCCGAGCACCGTCGCGTAGCCCTGCGGCAGCGAGGCGACGAGGTCGTGGATGCGCGCGAGCCGCGCCGCCGTCTCGATCTCGGCGTCGCTGGCCTCGGGGCGGCCATAGGCGATGTTGTCGCGGAGCGAAATGGGAAAGACCAAAGGCGGCTGCAGCACCATCGCCGTCTGGCGGCGCAGCGACTTGATCTGGTATTCGCGGACATCGACGCCGTCGATCAGCACGCCGCCGCTCGAAGGATCGAAGAAGCGCGGCACGAGGCTGAGAAGCGTCGATTTCCCCGCGCCGGTAGCGCCGACGATCGCGACCTTGGTGCCGGGCGCGACGCTGAGATCGACCTCCCGCAGCACCGGCATTTCCGGGCGATAGCGGAAGCTCACATGGCGCCATTCGACGGCGCCCTTGGCGCCGTCCTCCGGGAAAAGGCGCCAGCCGTCCTTCAAATCGGCCTCGGTGTCGAGGATCTCGAAGCAGCGCTCGGCGCCGATGCGGGCGCCGGCGATGAGGCCCCAGCTCTGCGTGATCTGGTTGACGGGCGTATAGAGGAGTGCCAGGTAGGAGATGAAGACGACGAGTTGGCCCAGCGACAGCTCTCCGCTCAGCACGGCGCGCGCGCCGACATAGACGACGAGCGCGGTGCCGATCGCGATCAGCGTGTTGACGACAGCGGAATAGAGCGTCTGCCAGCTGTAGAGGCGCAAAGTCGCCTTGAGGCTGGCGCGGCTCGCGCCGATGAAGCGGCCGAGCTCGTCTTCTTCCTTGGTGAAGGCCTGGACGACCTTGACCGAGCTCATGGCCCATTGCACCAGCGTATAAACCGTGCTCTCGCGCTCGCGCACCTCGGTTGCGATGCTGGTGATCTTGCGGTTGAAGAGCGCGATCGCGGCGAAGAGCGCCGGGACGACAGTGAGCGAGAGCGCCGTCAGCAGCGGATCGATCGGCAGCAGCACCGCCAGCATGCCGGCGAGCAGCACCGCCGCCGAGACGATCGGCAAAAGGCCGTTCATGATCATCGTCTGCATGGCAAAGCTGTCGGCAGTGATGCGATACATGAGGTCGCCTACCCTCTGCCGGGAGTGGAAGGCGAGCGAGAGGCGCTGCAGGTGGCTGTAAAGCGCGCCGCGGAGGTCGTTCACCATGCGCTGGCCGACGCCGATGGTGGTGTAGTTGTGGAGCAGCGCCAGAAGCCCCGAGCCCATGGTGACAATGACGAGACCGATGACGGCGACGAGGAGAAGCGTGCCGGTCGGGAGACCGGCGAGCACCGGGACGCCGAGCGGCTTTTCGCCCAGCACATGGTCGATCACGAGCTGCAGCGGCCAGGGCTTCAGGAGATCGAACCCGGCGATGAGGAAGACCTGGATCAGCGCCCAGAGCAGCCGAAAGCGATAGGGGCGGAGATAGGGCAGGAACTTCCAGGCGAAAGCGCCCATGCCGGCTCGGCGCTCAGGCAGCGCGCTTGAGGTCGGCAGCGGCGGGTCCGCTCCTGGCGGTCGTCACCGCGGTCAGGCCCTGGCCCTTCGCCACGGTGGCGATGGCGCCCTGCATCAGCTTGCCGAACTCGAAGGTGCGCCAGGCGATGAGCGCGCCATGCGCCAGGCCAATGACGCCGATCGCCGCCGCGCTTGCCGTCGCGTCGAGGATGAGCGCGACCGCCGTGGCGGCGGCATAGGCGCGGAGGATGAAGCCCGCGAGTCGCGAGAGGCGGAGCGTGCAGCGCACACGCAGCAGCCGCTTCATGCCGCCGTGGTTCTCGGTGCAGACCAGCACCAAGGCGCGGCTCCAGAGGCCGCGGGCGATCTTCAGATCCCAGTCGTTCCAGCCCTGGTCGGTGACGACGAAGTACTTCTGCGGCGCGAGGAAGCGCATGAGCGCGCCCAGCAGCAGCTCCTTCTCGTCGCCGCGCTCGCTCCAATAGGAGAGATAGAAGGCGCGGTCGCGCCAATCGAGGCGCGCGTCGCTGTCCGCTTGCGGTGCCACCACGGCGACGCGCGCGGTGGTGCGCATCTCGCGCAGCCGCCATTTGAGCCGCTCCCAGCCGCGCAGGATGGGTCCGACATAGATGAGGAGCGCCACAAGCGCCCGCGCCTTCGGCCCGGTGAAGCGCTTGTCGATCGGCGCCTTGAGCGCGCCGTTGATGCACATGACCCAAGTGGTGAGAAGCGGCACCGTCAGAAGCCACATCCAACCGCCGGCGACGACGCCGATGAGGGCCAGCAGGATGGCGACGACGTTCCATTCGAAGCTCAGCGGCAGGAACGCGGCGAGCGAGGAGGGCGGCTCGTAAAGGGTCTGGAAAAGGCCGCGGCCGAAGACGCCGGAATAGATGAGGGGCTTGCGCGACAAGAGGAGGGCGGCCGAGAGGTCGCCATAGATGCGGCCGAGCCACTTCGCCTGGCCGAAGAGGTTGAAGCGGAAGGGGTGCTTCGAATAGACCAGCGCCTCCGCCTTGCCGTAGCCGCGCTGCTGGCCGATATAGGCTCTGACGGTGTTGCGACGGAAATGCCAGACCACTGCCGCCGGGCTGAAGCCGATGGTGTAGCCCGCGTCCTGGAAGCGCCAGCAGATATCGACGTCGTCGCCGGCGGCGCGGTAAATCGGATCGAAACCGCCCATGCCGAGGAGCACCCCGCGGCGGAACGCCATGTTGCATCCGGCGATGTGCTCCGCGACGTCGTCGGAGAGCAGCACATGCGTCGGGCCTCCTGGGGAGACCGCGACCGCGGCGGGCACCATGCTGTCCTCGGGCGGCGGGAAGTTGGGGCCGCCGCAGGCGACGAGCTGCGCCGTCTCCATCTTGGCGACGAGATAGGTCAACCAATCGGGATCGGCGACGCAATCGCTGTCGGTATAGGCCACGATCTCGCCGGTCGCCGCCTCGGCACCGACGTTGCGCGCGACCGACAAGCCCTTGTTGGGCTGGCTGATGATGCGGCAATAAGGAAAGCGCTCGGCGATCGCCAGCGTGCCGTCGGTCGAGCCGTCATTGACGACGATCACTTCGTAGTCGGGATAGTTGAGTTTCTGCAGAGAGGCGAGGCAGGCCTCCATCGTGCGCTCGGCATTGTAGGAGCAGACGACGACGGAGACGCGCGGGTAGCTCGGCAGCGCCGGCGGAATCGGCCCCTGATAGCGCTCCCGGACGGCCGCCAAGGCCGGCTTCTCCTGCCGCTCGCGGTCGACGAGGCCGAAGGCCCAGTCCTCGATGAGGTGGCCGCCGGTGAACCACTCGTCGGTCCAGGCGAAGACGAAAGTGCCGGCAGCCCCCATCTCGAGGGCGGTGCGGATCTGCCAGGAGAGTATCCGCGCCTGCTCCTCGGTGCCCTCGCGCATGCTGTCGATGCCGAACTCGGTCAGCACCAGCGGGCGGTCGACGGCGAGATTGTGGAGCCGCGACACGTAGCGCCGGAAGGCGGTCTCGTTGTGGAGATAGACGTTGAAGCAGAGGAAATCGGTGAAGTCGATGGTGAGGTATTCGGTCGAGGGGAAATTGGCGTAGCTGACGAGGCCGCCCGGATGGATCTCCTTCACCGCCGCCACGAGCTTCTTCAAGAAGGCGCGGACGCGCTCGGGTCCGTGCCAGCGCACCATGTCCGGCGGAATCTCGTTGCCGACGAGATAGGCGAGGATCGCGCCGTGCTGCTTCAGGCCGCGCACGGCATCGACGACGGTGCGGAGGATCTCGGTCTGGACGGCGCGGTCGTCGAGGAAAGTCACATGCTGCGACCAGGGGATGCCGGCCAGTACCTTCAAGCCCGCCGCCTCGGCGAGGTCGAGAAGCCAGAGCGGCGGCGCGGTGAAGACGCGGAGCGTGTTGATGCCCGCTGCCGCCATCATCCCGAAGTCGCCGACGACCGTCTCGCGCTCGGGGAACGGCGCGCCATGCGAGGCGGGGCCGAAGGGGCCGTAGGTCACGCCCTTGACGAAGAATTTCTCGTCGCCGACGAAGAAGAACTTGCCTTGCACGCGGATCGCTCCGCGCTGCCCGCCGGCCAGCGCGGGTTGGCGTCCGGCAATGGCGGTCGGAACCGGCTCCATACCTTTTACAGCACTCCCGCTTCCAGGCGGCCGACTGGCGCTGGTCGATGCGCCGGCGACACTTCAGAACGGCAGGATGGGCCGCCCTATTCCGTGGCCGGGATAGCGCCGCAGAAAGCGCGGTCTGTCAAGCACCGGCCCCTGTGGCTTGCCGCGCGGCAAAGCGCTGGCGATGCCAGTTCCATGCGGTCGAAATGAGCGTGTCGAGGTCGGAATGGCGGGGCGTCCAGCCGAGCACGGCGCGGGCGCGACCGGGATCGGCGACCAGCGCCGCGGGGTCGCCGGGGCGACGCGCACTCTCGCGGCGCGGAATGGGTCGTCCGGTGATGCGCTCGGCGGCGGCGATCACCTCGCGGACCGAATGTCCTTGGCCGGTGGCGAGGTTGAGCGCGATGGGAGCGCCCCCCGCTTCGAGGTAGCGGAGCGCCAGAACATGCGCCGCGGCGAGGTCGGTGACGTGAATATAGTCGCGCACCGCGCTGCCGTCGGGGGTGGGATAGTCGGTGCCGAAGATGTCGATCTGCGGCCGCCGGCCGAGGGCCGCGTCGAGGATCAGGGGAATGAGATGGGTCTCGGGGTCGTGGTGCTCGCCGATCTCGCCCTCGGGGTCGGCCCCGGCCGCATTGAAGTAGCGCAAGGCGACATGGCCGAGGCCGTGAGCGACCCCCTCCCAATGCAGCATCCGCTCCATCATCAGCTTGGTCTCGCCATAGGGGTTGACCGGCCGCTGCGGCAGGTCTTCGGCGATGGGGACGCGTTCCGGTATGCCGTAGGTGGCACAGCTCGAGGAGAAGACGAGGAGCTTCGCCCCCGTGGCGCGCATCGCCTCCAGGAGGACCAGGCTGTTAACCACGTTGTTGCGGAAGTAGATCTCAGGCTTCACCATCGACTCGCCGACATAGGCGAAGGCGGCGAAGTGCATGACGGCGCCGATTTCGAAGCGGCGCAGGGTCTCGCCGAGCAGGGCGCCATCCCCCAGATCCCCCTCGACGAGCGGCCCCCAGCGCACCGCATCGCGGTGGCCATAGACGAAATTGTCGAAGACGACGGGCGTGTAGCCGGC
>DATJAV010000139.1:0-20449 GCA_035515835.1 Allostellaceae bacterium | reverse complement strand
GCCGCTGGCGGCGCGGATCCCGAAGCTCGCCGAGCGTGTCTTCCACGCCCGTCTCGGCAGCGTGCTCGACAAGGTGGGGCGCATCGAGCGGCTCGCCGCAGAGATCGCGGCCGGGGTGAAGGGCGCCGACAAGGCCCAGGTGCGGCGCGCGGCGGAGCTGGCCAAGGCCGATCTCTCGAGCGGCATGGTCGGCGAGTTCCCGGAGCTGCAGGGCGTCATGGGCCGCTACTACGCGCTCCATGACGGCGAGAGCACCGACGTCGCCATCGCCATCGCCGAGCACTACGCCCCGCAGGGACCCAATGACCGCTGCCCCAGCGGGCCGGTCAGCGTCGCGGTGGCGCTCGCCGACAAGATCGACTCGCTGGTCGGATTCTTCTCGATCGACGAGAAGCCGACGGGCTCGAAGGATCCCTTTGCGCTGCGCCGCGCCGCGCTCGGCGCAATCCGGCTCATCCTCGAGAATCGCCTCCGCCTGCCGCTTGCCCAGGCCTTCCATCACGCCTTCGTCATCGCCGGCGAGAGCGGCAAGCGCGCCCTCGGTGCCGATCCCACGGCCGAGCTCTTGGCCTTCTTTGCCGATCGCCTCAAGGTGCATCTGCGCGAGCAAGGCGTGCGACACGATCTCATCGCCGCCGTCTTCGCGCTCGGCAACGAGGACGACCTCGTGCGTCTCCTGGCGCGGGTTGCCGCACTCGACGCGTTCTTGAAGACCGATGACGGCGCCAACCTGCTGGTGGCCTATCGCCGTGCCGCCAACATCGTGCGCATCGAGGAGAAGAAGGACGGCGCTGCCTACCCCGGCGCCCCCAATGCGAAGCTGCTGCGCGAGCCGGCCGAGGCGCGGCTTGCCGCCGAGCTCGAGCGGGCAAGGGCAGAGAGTGGCGACGCGCTTGCCCGCGAGGCGTTTACCACGGCGATGGCGGCGCTCGCCGCGCTCAGGTGGCCGGTCGATGAATTTTTTCTCCGCGTAACCGTTAATTGCGATGAGAGCGAGCTCCGCGCGAACCGGCTCAAGCTCCTCGCTCAGATCCGCGATACCCTCAATCGCGTCGCGGACTTCTCGCTGATCGAAGGATAGGTGCGGTCATGACGAAGTGGGTCTATGGCTTTGGCGGAGGCAGCGCCGAGGGCAAGGCGGAGATGAAGAACCTGCTCGGCGGCAAGGGCGCCAACCTGGCCGAGATGAGCAATCTCGGCCTGCCGGTGCCGCCGGGATTTACCATCACGACCGAGGTCTGCACCTACCTCCATGCCAATGCCGAGAGCTATCCCAAAGACCTGAAGGAGCAGGTGGACGCCGCGCTTGCCGCGCTCGAGACGCGCATCGGCGCGCGCTTGGGCGATGCCGAGAATCCGCTCCTCGTCTCCGTCCGCTCGGGCGCCCGCGCCTCGATGCCGGGCATGATGGATACCGTGCTCAATCTCGGCCTCAACGATGCCACCACCGAGGGTCTCGCGCGGCGGAGCGGCGACCGGCGCTTTGCCTATGACAGCTATCGCCGCTTCATCCAGATGTACGGCCAGGTGGTGCTGGGGGTCGAGCACCATCATTTCGAGGAGCTGCTCGAGAACATCAAGCTCGATCTCGGCTTCTCGCTCGACACCGAGCTCAAGGCCGAGGACTGGAAGGAGGTCGTCGCCGGCTACAAGGAAGTGGTGGAACGCGAGCTCAAGAAGCCTTTCCCGCAAGACCCGCGGGAGCAGCTTTGGGGCGCCATCGGCGCCGTCTTCGGCTCGTGGATGAACCAGCGCGCCATCACCTATCGCCGCTTGCACGACATTCCCGCCGGTTGGGGCACCGCCGTCAATGTCCAGGCGATGGTGTTCGGCAATATGGGCGATGACTGCGCTACCGGCGTCGCCTTCACCCGCAATCCCTCGACCGGCGCCGACGAGTTCTATGGCGAGTATCTCGTCAACGCCCAGGGCGAGGACGTGGTCGCGGGTATCCGCACGCCGCAGCATCTGACGATCGCCGGCAAGCAGGCGAACAAGTCCTCGCTGCCGGCGATGGAAGAAGTGCTGCCGCAAGTCTTCGCCGAGCTCGTCAAGGTGCGCCGCACGCTGGAGCAGCATTACCGCGACATGCAGGACATCGAGTTCACCGTGCAGCAGGGCAAACTCTTCATGCTGCAGACGCGGACCGGGAAGCGCACCGCGCCGGCGGCGCTCAAGATCGCCGTCGACATGGCGCGCGCCGGGCTCATCGGCAAGGACGAGGCGATCCGCCGCATCGAGCCGGAATCGCTCGACCAGCTGCTCCATCCGACGCTCGATCCCAAGGCGCCGAAGACCATCCTGGCGCGGGGCCTGCCGGCCTCGCCCGGCGCCGCCTCGGGCGTCGTCGTCTTTTCCGCCGACGAGGCCGAGAGCCGCGCCGGCAAGGGCGAAGCGGTCATCCTGGTGCGCATCGAGACGAGCCCCGAGGACATCCACGGCATGCATGCCGCCAAGGGCGTCCTCACCGCGCGCGGCGGCATGACGAGCCACGCCGCCGTCGTGGCGCGCGGCATGGGGCGCCCTTGCGTCGCCGGCGCCGGCGATCTCCGCATCGACTACCGCACCGGCACCGTCAGCGTCCGCGACCATGTGGTGAAGCAGGGCAGCGTCATCACCATCAACGGTTCGACCGGCGAGGTCATGCTGGGCCAAGTGCCGACCATTCAGCCCGAGCTCTCCGGCGATTTCGCCACGCTCATGGAATGGGCCGACGGGGCGCGCACCATGGGCGTCCGCGCCAATGCCGACACGCCCCAGGACGCCAAGACCGCGCGCCGCTTCGGCGCCGAGGGCATCGGCCTTTGCCGCACCGAGCACATGTTCTTCGACGAGCAGCGCATCATCGCCGTGCGCGAGATGATCCTCGCCGATGACAGCGCCGGCCGGCGCAAGGCGCTGGCCAAGCTGCTGCCGATGCAGCGCCAGGATTTCGTCGAGATCTTCCGCATCATGCAGCGCCTGCCGGTCACCATCCGGCTCTTGGATCCGCCGCTCCACGAGTTCCTGCCCAAGACCGACAAGGAGATGCAGGAGCTGGTGGCCGCCACCGGCAAGGACATCGGCGCCATTCGCCATCGCGCCCAGGCGCTGCACGAGGCCAATCCGATGCTGGGCCATCGCGGCTGCCGGCTCGCCATCACCGGCCCCGAGATCTACGAGATGCAGGCGCGCGCCATCTTCGAGGCGGCCGCCGCCGTCGCCAAGGAAACCGGCGCCGCGGTCGAGCCAGAGATCATGATCCCGCTCATCGCCACCAAGAAGGAGCTCGACATCCTGAAGGAGATGGTGGACCACATCGCCGCCGCCGTCGCCAAGGAGACCGGCGTCAAACTCGCCTACATGGTCGGCACCATGATCGAGCTGCCGCGCGCCGTGCTGCGCGCCGGCGAGATCGCCGAGACGGCGGAGTTCTTCAGCTTCGGCACCAACGACCTGACGCAGACCTGCTTCGGCCTCTCGCGCGACGACGCCGGAAGCTTCCTCCCGGCCTATCAGAAAGCCGGCATTCTGCCGCATGATCCTTTCATCACCATCGACCGCGACGGCGTCGGCGAGCTCGTGCGCATCGGCGCCGAGCGCGGCCGCAAGACGCGCCCCAAGCTGAAGCTCGGCATCTGCGGCGAGCATGGCGGCGACCCGGCCTCGGTGCGCTTCTGCCAGGAGGTCGGTCTCGACTACGTCTCCTGCTCGCCCTACCGCGTGCCCATCGCCCGCCTCGCCGCCGCCCAAGCCGCGCTCACCCGCCAGCCGATCGAGACGACGGCATGAGCCCGACGCCGCATTGACCCTCGCCGCCCTCGCCTCCGGCGGCAAACCCGCGCTCGCCGCCGCGCTGGCCCAGCTCGAGCGCGCGCCTGCGGACGAGAGCACGCTCGCCCTCCTCGACGCCGCCTATGCCGCGCCGCGCGCGCAGGTGGTCGGCGTCACCGGCCCGCCCGGCGTCGGCAAATCGACGCTCCTGGGTGCGCTCATCGCCCTCTGGCGCCGGGAAGGACAGACCGTCGGCGTCATCGCCGTCGATCCGTCGTCGCGGCGCTCGGGCGGCGCCTTGCTCGGCGACCGCACGCGGCTTCGCACCGACCCCGGCGATAGCGGCGTCTTCGTCCGCTCGATGGCGGCGCGCGACAAGCTCGGCGGCCTCGCCGCGCTCACCCATTCCGCCATGGTGCTGATGCGCGCGCTCTTCGACCGCGTGGTGATCGAGACCGTCGGCGTCGGCCAGTCCGAGACCGACGTCGCCGGCGCCGCCGACACGGTCGTGCTTTGCGTCCAACCCGGTTCGGGCGACAGCCTGCAATTCATGAAGGCAGGCATCGTCGAGATCCCGCATGTCGTCGTCGTCACCAAGAGCGATTTGGGCGACGCCGCCGAGCGCGCCCGCCACGACGCCATCGCCGTGCTGAGCCTTGCCGATCGCGGCGGCTGGCAGGTGCCGGTGCTGACGCTTTCGGCGCTCCGCCAACTGGGGATCGAGGCGCTGGCGGCAGCCGTCGCCGCGCATTGGCGTTGGCTCGCCGAAGGCGATCGGCTAGCGACGGCGCGCGCGGCGCAGGCGGCGCAATGGCTCGTCGACGATCTGCGCGAGGCCTTGGGCCGCGACGGCCTCCGCCGCGCTGGCCCGCCGGCGCTGGTGCCCGGCGAATCGCCCTTCCGCGCGTTGGCGCGGATCGCTGCCGGGTTGCGGGGGTAGCGTTGCCGGAGAGCGCGGGAGTGCGCCATGATGCGCGGGGAGGGGCCGATGGGCGTGATCTACGTGGCGCGGAGCGCCAAATTCAGCAAATGGGCGAGCGATGTCGGGCTCAGCAAGCATGTCTATAAGCTCGGCCTGAGCGACGAGGATCCGAAGCCGCTCATCGAGAAGGGCTGGGCCGGCGAGAGCGACTGGACCTTGCTGCGCAAGCGCGAGGTCGAGGACGCCACCGAGGAAGAGGTGATCCAGCGCTTGGCGCGCAAGGAGAAGATGGTCGATCCCAATTATTATCCGCGGCTCCGCGGCGCCACCGGCGTCTTCAAGGTGCCGCCCGAGCATGTCGAGAACCACATCCTGGTGACGCGCGCCATGGCGGGCGACGCCGAGCGCATCGAGCTCAAGTTGAAGCCCGCGGATTTCGCCGACTATCTCATCCACAACGCCTTGCGCTAGCTACACCAGGATCGAAACCCATAAAGGCACGCCGCCGCGACGACCACATCGAGCGGTTCGTCAGAGACGTGCCAGATGCAGCCTTTGATCTCAATCGAGCGGAGGTATCATCGAAGGTCGGGGACCCACCATGGAGATGCACGAGATTCGCTATTTCTTGGCGGTGTGCGAGACGTTGAATTTCACCAGAGCCGCCGAGCGCGTGAACGTGACCCAGCCGGCACTGACAAGGGCGATTCAGAAGGTCGAGGGGGAACTGGGCGGTCTGCTCATCAGGCGCGAGCGGAACCGCACGCATCTGACCGATTTGGGACAACTGCTCCGTCCTCAGCTCGAACAGATCCTGAGGGGCTCGGAATCCGTCAAGGCCGCCGCGCGGGGGTTCTTGAAGCTCGACAACGCGCCGCTCAAGGTCGGAGTCATGTGCACGATCGGTCCCTTGCGCTTCATGAGCTTCCTTTCGCAATTTCGCTCCGGTCATCCCGGGATCGAGCTCACGCTGACGGAAGGCGTTCCGGACCATCTCGCCAAGATGCTGCTCGCCGGGGAACTCGACGTCGCCATCATCGCGCAACCGGAGGCGTCCGATGAGCGTCTCGACCTTCGGCTGCTCTACCGAGAGAAGTACGTGATCGCGTTCCCGGCGGGTCATCGATTCGCTCAGATGAACGCGGTGCCGGTATCCGCCGTCGCCGGCGAGGATTACCTCCTCCGCATCAACTGCGAGTACAAGGACTACATCGGCGATGTTTGCCGAAGTTCGGGGTTCAACACGGCGAAGGTCTACCGGAGCGAGCGCGAGGATTGGATCCAGGCCATGGTGCTCGCCGGAATGGGAATTACGTTCATGCCAGCATTTTCGCCGGTGATTCCGGGGTTGCTAACACGCGTCGTCGTCGATCCCGAGATCACACGGGACGTTTCGCTGGCGTCGGTCGCGGGGCGCCGCTTCTCGCCAGCCGTCGCGACGTTCGTGCGAGCGGTGCAATCCTACAATTGGCCAGACTGAGCCATCATGATCTAGCCGGCGCCTCAGCCGCCGTTCCGCTCCGCCGTCGTCGCCGGCTCGCCGATCCGCCAAGGAGCCAGCCAATAAGCGGCGCCGCATCGCAGTCATAGGGGGCTTCGCGCTGGGGCGGAATGGCGGGACCCAATGGCTGGGCGGGATCGGGCGACCAGTAACGCCTGCGTTAGAAGGCTCCTATCGCGCCTGCAGCGCATGCTAGTCTTGCCGATCCACCCGGCTCCGAGCCTTAACCTGGCGATTCGACCGGTCCTACGCATATCCTTCTTCGCCGCGGCCGGCATGGCGCTCGTCGCCCTCGGCGCCGCGGTTTACTTCTTCACTTACTCTCCCGACAGGGGGCGCTTCCCGCTGCGCGGCATCGATGTCTCGCATCATCAAGGCGCGATCGACTGGGATCGTGTCCGCGGCGACGATGTCGCTTTCGTCTATGTCAAGGCGACGGAGGGTGCGTACTTCGTCGATCCGCGTTTTGCCGCGAATTGGCAAGGCGCGCGCCGCGTCGGCCTCCCGGTCGGCGCTTACCACTTCTTCAATCTGTGCCGTCCCGGCCGCGATCAAGCTCGGAACTTTCTCGCCGTCGATCTCGAACTCGGCGGCAATTGCGTGCACCGCCCGGCGCCCGAGATCTTCGCCGGCGAGCTCAGTGCGTTCGTGACGGAAGTCGAGCGAGAACAAGGACGCGAAGTGATCTTTTACGTCACGCGCGATTTCCTTGCGGCTTACGGCCGGAGCCTGCCGCCGCGCGCCATTTGGCGGCGCTCGATCTTGCGCGAGCCGACGCAACGGCGCTGGACCCTCTGGCAATATCGCAAGGGGATTGTCGCCGACGTCGACGGGCTGGTCGACCTCAACGTCTTCTACGCCGACGCGCCCTCCTTCGCGATTTGGGCAGGGCGCCCAGATTCCGCGTCACTGCGCTGAGCGGCGCCGATAGTGGTAGCGATAGAGCTCGGTCGTGAACCCGAGACGCTGGTAAGCGCGATCGCCGGTGTGTTGGTGGCGACGACGGGAAGGCAGGCGCCTTCCGCTTCGGCGCGCTCGCGAGCCCAGTGCAGCACGGAAGAGACGACGCGGCGCGACAACCCGCGCCGCCGCAGCGCCGGGTCAGTCACCACGAGGTTGAGGCAGAGGATGCGGTCATGGACAGCGCCGAAAGCGAGCGCGCCGAGCCGTCCGTCATCGCCGCGCAGCCCGGTGAAGACGGCAGGGACGGCCAGCGCATGCAGGATGTCGCGCTGCTCCTGCTGCGCCTGGGCGCTGCTACCACTGCAGTGGGCATGCGCCTCGAACCATTCCGCGCTGGGCGCGTGCAGAACGTAGGCGTCGTCGTCGTCGCGCGGTGGGTGACGAGCGAAGTCGACATAGATGACGCGCGTCTCGTCCTCGGCCGGGCCGTATCCCCGCGCATCGAGCGAGGCGTCCAACCCCGGTTCGGCCATTGAGGGGATGCGGAAGATGGTGGGAAGGCCCGCCTCTTCGTAGAGCCTCTCGCAACGCCCGATCTTGTCGGCGAGCGGCTCGCTTCCGGCCACGAGCGGGTTGACCGAGTTGGCGCGTCGCGTGTGGCCCCCGGAAAAGCGCAGCAGCCAACCGTCAAGAATCTTCTCGCGCAAGGCCGGCCAACCCTTGAGGCAGGCTTCCTCGGCGCGGTGCCGGAGCGCCTCGGTCGCCATCAGAACCGGACCCAGTCCGGCTTCACCGGGGTGAGCCGGGTCGCGCCGGCCATGAGCGGCGCCTGGGCCGACACTTGGTGCAGCATTTCCAGCCGCAGCAGCGCCAGCGCCATGCCATCGCGTCCCGAGCGCAGCTCGCCCGCTTCCTCGGTGCCCAGCACGACCGGCGTGCCGGGCGGTGGCAACGGGCCATCGAGGTGCACCGGCAACAGGCGTTTCTTGATGAGGGCGCGGTATTTGGTGCGCGCCGTCAGCTCCTGGCCGACGTAGCAGCCCTTCTGCCAATCGACGCCGTTCAACTCGTCGAAGCCCGCTTCGAGCAGGATCGCCTTCTCGACCGCCAGATCGCGGCTGCCATCGGGCACGCCGAGCGACAAGCGCAACCGGTCATAGGCGGCGCCATCGGCGCTGGCGAAGCCCGCCGCCGCGAGCGGCGCAAGACCGGCGCTGCGCGGCAGCAACAGCCGCGCGCCCAACGCCGCAAGGCGCGGATCGACATAGGCGACGCCGCCCGCGAAGGCGACCGCCTTCCCCGGCTCCGTCGCCAGCCCCAGCGCCGCCAGCGCATCCCCGCCGAAAGCGACGCCGACGATGAGCGCATCGCGGCGGTCGGTGAGCGTCACCTTGGCGCGGAGCTTATAGAGCGAGAGGCGCCGCAGGAGATCGTCCAATCGCGCCGCCTCGGCGTCGAGATAAAGGGCGTCGCCGATCGCGGCAATGAAGAAGTCGTGGAGATACTTGCCCTGCGCCGTCAGCAATGCGGCATAGACGGCGCGCTCGGCCGTGACCTTGGTCACGTCGTTGGAGACGAGTCCTTGCAGGAACAGGGCGCGATCCTCGCCGGCGATCTCGATCGCCGCGCGCTCGGCCAACCGGGTCGAGGACCGCTCCGCCATGAGAATCTCCGCCATCGACGAGCCTAGAAGTAGGCGCGGCGCCTTGGCTTGGCAAGCCGGGAGGCGGGGCTTATAAGCCCCCGCACATGCGGATTCTCTTCGTCACCGCGACGCGAATCGGCGATGCCGTGCTGAGCACCGGCGTATTGGCACATCTCGTCGGGCGCTATCCCGGAGCACGCTTCACCATCGCTGCCGGCCCCGCGGCAGCCCCATTGTTTGAAGCGGTGCCGGGCCTCGAGCGTCTCATCGTCGTCACCAAGCGTCGCTTCGGGGCACATTGGCTGGCGCTCCACCGCGTCGTCGCGTTGCGGCGCTGGGATCTCGTCGTCGATTTGCGCGGCTCGGCGCTCTCCTACCTGCTGCGTGCCGGCGAGCGGCGGGTGATGGCGAAGGGCAATCCTGGCGTGCATCGCGTCGTGCAACTGGCCGGGCTCTTCGCCCTCGATCCGCCGCCGGCGCCGCGCCTCTTTCTGACGCCGCGGCACGAATCGGCGGCGGCCGCCCTGGTGCCAGCCGGGGGACCGGTGCTGGCGATCGGCCCGGCGGCGAATTGGCTGGGCAAGCAATGGCGGGGCGAGCGCTTTGCCGAGCTGGCGTTGCGCCTGACCGCGCCTGGCGGTCCCTTGCCCGGGGCGCGGGTCGCGCTCTTTGGCGCGCCCCATGAGCGCGAGCAGGCTGCGCCGCTGGCGCGGGCGCTGCCGCCGGGGCGCGCGATCGATCTCGTCGGACGCACCGATCTCCTTACCGCCGCGGCGGCGCTCCAGCGCTGCGCCCTCTTCATCGGCAACGATACCGGCGTCATGCACATGGCGGCGGCGATGGGGACGCCGACGCTCGGTCTCTTCGGGCCGAGCCTCGCCGAGCACTATGCGCCTTGGGGGGCGCGCACGGCGGTGGTGCGGACGACGCGATCCTATGACGAGATCGTCTCCGCCCCCGATTACGACTACCGCACCACCGACACGCAGATGGATACGCTCTCGGTCGATGCCGTCGAGGCGGCGGCGCGACGGTTATGGGCGAGCGTCGCCGGTGCGGCCCCCTGATGCGGCTCCTCCAAGCCATGGCCGGGGCCCGCCATGGCGGTGCCGAGGCCTTCTTCGTGCGTTTGGCGCTGGCCTTGCAACGCGCCGGGCAGGAGCAGCACTGCCTCATCCGCGCCGATGCCGCGCGCGCCGAGGTGCTGCGCCGCGGCGGCGTCGCCGTGACCGAGCTGCCCTTTGGCCGGCTTCTTGACTTCTCGACGCGCCCGGGCTTTCGCGGCGCCATTGCCGATTATCGCCCGGATGTGGTGCTGACCTGGATGAACCGGGCGAGCCGGCTATGCCCGCGCGGCGATTTCGTGCATGTTGCGCGGCTTGGGGGTTATTACGATTTGAAGTACTACAGGGGCTGCGACCATCTTATCGGCAATACCCGCGACATCGTGGCTTATCTCGTCGACCGCGGCTGGCCGCGTGAGCGCGCGCATTATCTCCCGAATTTCGTCGCCGCAGAGACGGCGCCGCCGGTCTCGCGGGCGAGCCTCGAGACGCCCTCGGGCGTGAAGCTGGCGCTGGCGCTGGGGCGGCTTCACCCCAACAAGGGCTTCGACACGCTGCTGGCAGCGGTGGCGACGGTACCGGATCTCCATCTCTGGCTCGCCGGCGAAGGCGCTGCGCGCGAGGCGCTCGAGGGTCGCGCCCGCTCGCTTGGTCTCGCGCCGCGCGTAAGGTTTCTCGGTTGGCGCGACGATACCGCGGCGCTCCTGGCTACGGCCGATCTTCTCGTGTCCTCCTCGAGGCTCGAGCCCCTCGGCAACGTCGTGATCGAGGCCTGGGCGGCGGGCGTGCCGGTGGTGGCGACCGCCAGCGAAGGTCCGCGCGCCCTGATCCGGCACGAAGAGAGCGGCCTCCTGGTCCCGGTCGACGACCCCGCGGCGCTCGCCGCCGCGCTCCGGCGCGTCATCGCCGATCCCGGGCTCAGGGCGCGACTCGCCGCCGGCGGCCGCGCCGCTTATGCCGCGGAATTTTCCGCGGAACGCGTCGTCGGCCTCTATCGCGAATTCCTCGCCGGGGTTGCGCGCTGATGTGCGGCATCGCCGGAATCATGACGGTGAGCGGCGCGGGGCCGTCGCCGCGGGCGCTCCAAGTGATGAGCCTGGCGCTGGCGCATCGCGGACCCGACGGTGCCGGCACTTATGCCGCGGGCGATGTCGCCATGGTGCAGCGCCGGCTCGCCATCATCGACCTCGTCACCGGCGATCAGCCGCTCCATGAGCCGGAAGGCGCCGCGTTGGTGGCCAATGGCGAGATCTACAATTACATCGAGCTGCGCGCCGGCCTGCCCGACGCGGTCTTCGTCACCCAATCCGACTGCGAGCCGCCGCTCCACCTCTATCGCCGCCGCGGCGTCGACTTTGCCGCCGAGCTGCGCGGCATGTATGCGATCGCACTCCATGATCCCGTCGCCGGGCGGCTCCTGCTGGCGCGGGATCCCTTCGGCATCAAGCCGCTTTACTACGCCGAAACGCCGGCCGGCCTCGCCTTCGCCTCGGAGCCGCAAGCGCTCATCGCCGGCGGGGTGGCGCAGGCGCAGCTCGCGCGCCAAGTGCGGAACGAGTTGCTGCAGCTGCAATTCACCACCGGGCGCGGGACGATCTTCGCCGGCATCGAGCGCGTCCTGCCGGGCGAGACCCTGGTGGTCGCGAAAGGCCGCGTCGTCGATCGCCGCCAGCGCAACGCGCTCCCGGCGGCGTCGCCGCTGCGGCGCGACGAGACCGCGGCGCTGCGCGAGTTCGACCGCGTCTTCGCCGACAGCGTGCTGATGCACCAGCGCTCCGACGTGCCTTACGGGATGTTCCTCTCCGGCGGCATCGACAGCACCGCGGTGCTGTCGATGATGGCGCGGCTCAACGAGCGGCCGGTCAAGGCCTTCACCGTCGGATTTCCCGGCGGCCACGTCGCCGATGAGCGCGAGCAGGCGCGCCAGGTGGCGCGGTCGCTCGGCGCTGAGCATGTCGAGATCGATTTCCGCGAAGCCGATTTCTGGCGCTTGTTGCCGGAGATCACCCGCGCCATGGACGACCCCGCGGCGGATTACGCGGTGCTGCCCACCTATAAGCTCGCCGCCAAGGTGCGCGAGGCGGGCATCAAAGTGATCTTTTCGGGCGAAGGGGGCGACGAGCTCTTCGCCGGCTACGGCCGCTATCGCAGCCTGCTCCGGCCGTGGTGGCTCGGCGGCAAGCGGCCGCGCCGGCGCGGCACCTTCGACAAGCTGGGCGTGCTGCGCGGGGATCTTGCCGGCTGGCGCGACGGCATTTCCCTGGCCGAGGTCAACGCCGGGGGCCATGGCCGTACCCGCCTCCAGGCCGCGCAGACGGTCGATTGCGCGGATTGGCTGCCGAACGACCTTCTCGGCAAGCTCGACCGCTGCCTGATGGCACATGGCGTCGAGGGCCGCACGCCCTTTCTCGACCCGGTGGTTGCCGATTTCGCCTTCCGCTTGCCGGACGATCTGAAGCTCCGGCGCGGGCAGGGCAAGTGGCTGCTGCGTCAATGGCTGGCGCAGCACGTGCCAGCCGCCGCTCCCTTCGCCCGCAAGCGCGGTTTTACCGTGCCGGTGGCGGAATGGATCGGGCGTCGCGGCGCGCAGCTCGGACCGCTGGTGGCGAGCCAGCCGGGGGTGCGCGAAATTTGCCTGCCGCAGGCGGTGGAGACGCTCTTCCGCGAAGCAGCGGGGCGGCGCACCGGCTTTGCCGCCTGGACCTTGCTCTACTATGCGCTCTGGCACCGCCAGCACATCCAGCGCCTCGCCCCGGGTCCCGACGTGTTCGCGACGCTGGGGGCGGGGGATTGAACGAGCGAGCCGCGAGCCGTCAGCCAAGCGATGGCCCTCGCCCACAGAAGGCGGCGTTTCTCGTCGCTGATAGCTGACGGCTCTTCATTTGCGTCACGAATCTGTGAGTGCCCTGCCGCCGCCGGCGACCTATATTCTGGGGTGGTGAGCCTACGAGTGGAGGCCTCGATGAAGAGGTTTGCTCTTGCCGTGGCGGCGCTGCTCTTGTGCTCGGTCCTTGCTGCCGGCAGTGCGCAGGCCGGTCGGATGATGCACAGCTCTGGCTTTCGCAGCTTCGGCTTCCACCACGGCTTTGTCGGCTTCCACCACCGCTTCATCGGCTTCAATCATCCGTTTTTCTTCCGGCACGAGTTCTTCTTCCATCGCGGCTTGTTCCGTCCGTTCTTCTTCTTCGGCCGGCCTGCCTTCGCGCCGATCCTGGTGGCGCTCGACCCGCCCTATGACTATCCCGGCTATCTCTACGACCAGGCGGGCGACCAGGGGAACTGCTACGAATACGAGAGCATGATCGCCATGTACGGCGCGCCGACGCCGGCATGGGGTACCGCGTGCATGCAGCCCGACGGTACATGGCTTACGGTCGAGTGAGAAAGCGAGGTTGCCCCATGCGTTGGTTGACGATCGCCGCAGCGCTTGCCCTTCTGCTCACGGCCAACAGCTCCGCCTTCGCCCGCGGCATGGGTGGAGGCTTCGGCGGCATGATGGCCGGAGGCGGTGGTTTCCGCGGCGGCGACATGGGAATGCGCAGCGACGGCTTCCGCGGTTTTGACAATCGCGGTTTCGACAATCGTGGCTTTGACAATCGCGGTTTCGACCGGGCGCGGGATTTCGACCGCGATCACGATCGCTTCCACCATCGGTTCCATGATCGCTTCCACGACCGCTTCTTCTTCCATTCCTTCTTCTTCTTCGGCACCGAGGTGTTCGCGCCCGTACCCGTGGCTCTCTACCCCTGGCTGCCTTATCCCGCCTACGTTTTCGCGGCGGCGCCGGGGCCGAGCTGCTACCAATACCAGACGACGCTGCCGATCGACGGCAACCTGGTGCCGGCCTGGGGCACGGCGTGCCTCCAACCCGACGGAACTTGGCGCAGCGTCTCCTAAACCTTTAGAGCGCGTGGCGCTGCAGCACCTGCCAGAGCCAGAGAAACAGGCGATGATCCGCGGCGCCCTGGCGATGCTCTTTGTCCCAGCGCTGGACCGCCGGCAAATCGATCGAGAGCCCGAAGTCGCGGTCCCCAGGATAGGGTAGTACCCGGAGCCAGTCCTGGAGCGGCACGCCGAATCCCTTCTTCGGCCGCGCCAGGATATCGTCGGGGACCGAGCCGCGGAGCGCCTCCTTCAGGACATACTTGCGCACGCCGCCGCGCAGCTTCAGCGTCGGCGGCAGGCGGCGCACGAAATCGACGAGGTCATTGTCGAGGAACGCGGCGCGCGCCTCCAGCCCATGCATCATGCTGGCGCGGTCGACCTTGGTCAGGATGTCGTCGGGAAGGTAGAGGCGGGTGTAGAACTCCATGCCGCGATCGGCGAGGTCGCGGGACACGCTGCTCTGCCACACCGCCAGCGCCTCGCTGTAAAGGTCCTCCGCATCGACCCGCTCGTGCAGCAGCTCGGCTAGCGCTTCGGGCGCGAGCGGTGCCAGCCAAAGCGGGTGCCAGAACTCGGCGGCACGGCCTATCCCGGCGAGCGCGCGGCGCAAGCGGAAATCGAAGCTCATATTGCGCCCGGAGAGCGGCAGGTGGTCGGCCAGCCGGCGCAGGCCGCGATGCAGCGGCGGCGGCATCAGCGCGCGATAGAGCCGCGCCGCCTTCAATGCCGCGAATGTGTCATAGCCCGCGAAGAGCTCGTCGCCGCCGTCGCCCGAGAGGGCCACGGTGACGTGGCGCCGGGCAAAGCCGCATAGCAGATATGTCGGCAGCAGCGAGGCGTCGCCCAGCGGCTCGTCGAGCCGGCCGAGCACCTCCGGCACCAGCTCCCGCGCGCCGTCCATCGTGAGCATCTCCTGATGATGGCGCGTTCCCAGATGTTGGGCCATGCGCCGGGCGGCCGCCGACTCGTCGAAGGAGGGCTCGCGAAAGCCTATGGCAAAGCTGTCGATCGAAGAGGCGCCGCGGGCCCGCGCCGCGGCGGCGGCGATGGCGCTGCTGTCGATGCCGCCCGAGAGGAAGACGCCGAGCGGCACGTCGCTCATCAAGCGACGCTCGACCGCCGTCTGGAGCAGGGCGCGAAGCTCGTCGGCCGCACGGGCCACGGGGATATCGGCGCCGGGCTCGATGGCAAAGCGCCAATAGCATTGCGTCTCGATGCGGCTCTCGTCGAGGTGATAGCGCAGCCAGCTTCCGGGCGGGAGTTTCCGCGTATCCTTCCAGAAGGCGTTGGGCGCCGGAATGAAGCCATGCGCCAGCAGCTTCATGAGGCTCCGCCGGTCGACCGCCGCCGCGAAGTCGCGGTGTTGCTTCAACGCGCCGAGCTCGGAGGCGAAGAGGAAGAGGCCGCCCTGCCGCGCCCAATAGAGCGGCTTCTCGCCGAAGCGGTCGCGCGCCAGGAAGAGCGCGCGGTTGGGCCGGTCCCAGAGCGCGAAGGCGAACATGCCGTTGAGGCGCTCCGGCAGCCCTTCGCCCCATTGCTCGTAGCCGTGCAGCAGCACCTCGGTGTCGCTGTGGTCGGTGCGGAAGCGGTGGCCCTGCGCCACCAGCTCATGTCTGAGCTCGCGATGGTTGTAGATCTCGCCGTTGAAGATGACGGCGACGCTGTCGTCCTCGTTCCACATCGGCTGCGCGCCGCCGGCGACGTCGATGATGGCCAGGCGCCGGTGGCCGAGGAACACCGGATGCTGGGGGTCGACGTAGAGGCCCTCGCCGTCGGGGCCGCGATGCGCCAGCGCCCGCGTCATCGCCGCAAGGTCGGCGACGTCGCCGGGTCCCGAAAAACCCGCCAAGCCGCACATCACTCGATATTGATCAACGTCTTGACGGCGTAGACGCGCTTGTCCTGAGACTCGAAATACGTGCGCACCATGAGCTCGGCCAACAGCCCCATCAGCAGCGCCAGCACGCCGGTGACGAAGAGCATGGTGACGACGACCGGCAGCGGCGTCAGGATGAAGGAAAAGCCCTCGCCGAATTTGAGCCAGAGCATATAGGCGCCGGCAAGGGTGCCGGCGAACATGCAGAGGAGGCCGAAGCCGCCGAAGATGTAGATGGGCTTGGTCAAATAGCGGTCGAGGAAGCGCACGACGGCGATATCGAGCAGGACCTTGAAGGTGCGGCCGAGCCCGTATTTCGACCGCCCGCCGAGCCGCGGCCGATGATTGACGGGGAGTTCCGCGATGCGCCCGCCGAACCAGGTCGTGTAGATCGGGATGAAGCGGTGCATCTCGCCATAGAGCCTGACGCTCTTGATCACCTCGCGGCGATAGGCCTTGAGCGAACAGCCATAGTCGTGCAGCCTGACGCCGGAGATGGCGGAAATGATCCGGTTGGCGAAGAAGCTCGGCAAGCGCCGCGTCAGCGTGCGGTCCTTGCGCTCGGTGCGCCAGCCGGAGACTACGTCGTAGCCTTTCTCCAGCTCGGCCAGGAGGCGGGGGATGTCGGCGGGATCGTTCTGGCCGTCGCCGTCCATGGCGACGATCACTGCCCCCTGCGCGTAGTCGATGCCGGCCATCATCGCCGCCGTCTGCCCGTAGTTGCGCAGCAGCTGCACCACTTTGACCGACCGGTCGCGCGCGGCGATCTCGCTGGCGACGGCGAGCGTCCCATCGCGGCTCCCGTCATCGACGAAAATGATCTCATAGCCCCGCCCAAGCGGCCCCAGCACCGCGGCCAACTCCTGGTGCAATGGCGCAATGCTCTCGGCCTCGTCATGCACGGGAATGATGACGGAGAGATCCAACGGCCTAGCCGGAACGAGCGCGGCACGCATGGCCGGACTATGCTGGATTGGCGGCAAAAGCGCTACGACCGTGGCGCGGCCTTGAGCGAGTCCGACTTCCGCGTTGGTCCTCGCAGCCAGAGGAGGCTCCTCAGGCCGAGGAGCACGGCGAACGGCAAAAGCGGCGCCATGTAGCGGGTCTCGACATGGACGACGAGATAGATGGCGTACCAACCGAGGTAAAGCAGCCAGAGGGCGGCGCCGAGGCGCGCCGGGGCGTTGCCGATGCCCTCCCGCCAGAGCCGCCAGGGCGGCACCAGCAGGAATGCGGCGAAGAGGACGGTCGATGCCGCCTTCTCCGCGATCCCCGCCAGGTAGAGCGCCAGGAACCGGCGATCGGCGACGACCGATTTCCAGCGTCCGATCTCGCTCGGTTCGCCCGTCGCCCAGAGCGTATATTCGCGGAGCGCGTCGACGGGGCGGAACAAGAGGAAGATCTGGTTCAGCCGCATGTCGCCGAGGGCGACGCGGAACACGGCGGCGGGATGGTTGCGCCAGGTCGCGAAATACTTGCGGTAGACCGCGGTCGCGATCTCTGGTGCGGTCATGTGATCGTCGTCGAAGAGATGCTCGTTGATCGCGATGACGTCGCTGAAAGCAAAATCAATCAAGACGCGTCGCGCCGCGGCATCGAGTGTAGTGTCGCCGGCAAAAATCGCCGGTTCGTGCGCGGCGGCGAGGACCACCGGGAAGAGCAGGCTGGTTTGAGCGCCGGTGGTGACGAAGGCAGTCCCGGTCCGCTCCCGGTTCCAGAAGCTATAGCCGGCGTCGACGGCGAAGAGCGGCAGCAGCGTGAGGACTAAGAGGGCAAGGCCGCGCCAGCGCCTGCCGGGCGCAAAGATGCCCGCCGCGCAAGCGAGCAACGGCAGCAGCGCCAAAGAGAGATAGGTCATCGCCTCGCGCAGCAGGAAGGCCGCGGCGAGCAGCAGGCCGACGCCAAGCGCTGCCGTCGCGCTAAGCGGTCGTTCCAGGCGCGCGGCCCGTGTCAGGATGGTTACGGCGATCGTCAGCACCGCCGCATTGAGACTGTCGGACAGCAGTGCCGCATCGAGCACCAGTGACGAAGTCGTGGCGACGGCGAAGAGCACGAACAGCATGGCGCCATGCGACAACCCCATCGGACGGCGGAGCGCAGTCAGAGCGAAAAGCGCCGACAGCGACAGCGCGATCTGCGCGGCCACGATCGGCCAGCGCCACGCGTCGCCGCCGAGGACATGGGAGAGCGCCAGCATTGCGGGGTAGCCGATGATGCGCAGCGTGGTGGCCGGGAGCGCGGCCGTCGTGAGGCGCGCGTCGTAAAGCCACGTGTTGTCGGCAAGGATGGCGCGGGCGAAGCTGTCATAGCCAACCGTGTCTCCTGCCGTGAGCGGGCCGGAGATGGCGAGGAGAGAGAGCTTCAGTGCGAGGATGGCGGCGAACGCCGCAAGATAGTATTTGAGCATCGCCGGCCGGTCGCTCGAGACGCTCATCGCCCGATCGTAAGCTGGCGCCTGGCTCATACGGCTCCTCGACCCAGGATCGTCCTTGCCGGGCCTCACCCCGCCTCGCGCCAATCGAGTGTCTCGCCGGCAAGAAAGGGGCGGAGCGGGCCCGCGGCGGTGGCGATCTCCGCCGGCACCGTCCAGCGCTCCTGCCGCAGCAGGATGCGCTCCTCGTTGGGCGGCAGGCCGTAGAAGCGCGGGCCGTGAAGCGCAGCGAAGCTCTCCAGGCGATCGAGCGCGTCCTCCTCGGCGAAGACTTGCGCATAGATCGCCAACGCCGCCGGCGCCGAGAAGATGCCGGCGCAGCCGCAATCGCGCTCCTTGTCCTGGACGGGATGGGGTGCGCTGTCGCTGCCGAGAAAGAACTTGGCGCTGCCAGAGGTGGCGGCGCGCCGGAGCGCCAGGCGATGCGGCTCGCTCTTGGCGACGGGAAGGCAGTACATATGCGGCCGGAGCCCGCCGGCGAAGAGCGCGTTGCGATTGATGACGAGATGATGCGCGGTGATGGTGGCGGCAAGGTTGGCGCCGGCGCCCAGGACGAAATCGACGGCGTCCTGCGTGGTGATGTGCTCGAGCACGATTTTGAGCGCAGGGAATCGCTGCAGCAGCGGCGTCAGCACGCGCTCGATGAAGACCGCTTCGCGGTCGAAGACGTCGACGGCGTCGTCGACCACCTCGCCATGGATGAGGAGCGCCATGCCCAGCCCCGCCATGCGCTCCAGCACGGGATAGGTTCGAGCGATATCCGTGACGCCGGCGGCGGAATTGGTCGTGGCCCGCGCCGGGTAGAGCTTCACCGCAGTGAAGACGCCGGTGCGGAAGCCCTCCTCGATCGCCCGGGGGTCGCTGTCGTCGGTGAGATAGGCCGTCATCAGCGGCGTGAAACGGAACCCCGCCGGCAGCGCCGCCATGATGCGCGCGCGATAGGCAGCGGCCGCGGCGACCGTGCTCACCGGCGGCAGCAGGTTCGGCATGACGATGGCGCGCGCGAAACTCCGTGCGGTGCAAGGCAGCACGGCCTCTAGCATCGCGCCGTCGCGCAGATGCACGTGCCAATCGTCGGGCCGCCGCAGTGTAATGGCGTCGTCGCTCAACGCAGCGTCCTTGGGGCGGGGCTTGACGGGAAATCCGGCATGGTCTCGCGCCCGCCACGTTAGTCGGGGCGACCCGCGTTTGCTACCAGAAACACAGGGGGCTGGTCTGCCCCCGATGACGCTCGCCCCTTCGATTGCTATATCTGGTCCGGCATCGGGCAGCGGCAGCGGAGGAAGACATGACGGCCTGCATCGTCGGTTGGGCGCATTCGCGGTTCGGCAAGCTGACCGAGGACTTGGAGGGTCTGATCTGCACGGTGGCGGTCGATGCCGTGCGCGATGCCGGCATGGAGCCCAAGGACATCGACGCGATCTTTCTGGGCACGATGAATGCCGGCTTCCAGCGCCAGGAGTTTCCGTCCTCGCTGGTGCTGCAGGCCGACCCGGCCTTCCGCTTCAAGCCCGCCACCCATGTCGAGAATGCCTGCGCCACCGGCTCGGCGGCGATCCATCAGGGCTTGAGCGCCATCGCCGCGCGGCGCGCGCGCACGGTCCTCGTCGTCGGCGTCGAGAAGATGACCGAGGTGACCGGCCCCGAGGTCGGCGAGATCCTGATCAAGGCCTCTTACATCAAGGAAGAGGGCGCCATCGAAGGCGGCTTCACCGGCGTTTTCGGCCGCATCACCCAGATGTATTTCCAGCGCTATGGCGACAAGTCGGACGCCCTGGCGCGGATCGCCGCGAAGAACCACAAGAACGGCGTGCAGAATCCGCTGGCACAGCTGCGCAAAGACTTGGGCTATGACTTCTGCCGCACCGTCTCGGAGAAGAACCCGTTGGTCGCGGGGCCCTTGCGCCGCACCGATTGCTCCCTCGTCTCCGATGGTGCGGCGGCGCTGGTGCTGAGCGACGTCGAGACCGGGCTCGCTGCGAAGAAGGCGATCGTCTTCCGCGCCGCCGAGCAGGTCAACGACTTCCTGCCGATGAGCCGGCGCGACATCGTCGCCTTCGAGGGACCGGAGCTCGCTTTCCGCCGTGCGCTCGCCAGCGCCAAGGTCGGGCTCGACGATCTCTCCTTTGCCGAGGTGCATGACTGCTTCACCACGGCCGAGCTCCTGATCTACGAGGCGATGGGCCTCGCGCCCAAGGGGGAGGGCGAGCGCGCCATCAACGAGGGCTGGGTCGAGAAGGCGGGGAAGCTGCCGGTCAATCCCTCGGGAGGGCTCAAGGCCAAGGGCCACCCGGTGGGCGCCACCGGCGTCTCCATGCATGTGCTGGCGGCAATGCAGCTGACCGGCACGGCGGGCGGCATCCAAGTCGAGTCGCCGAGCCTCGGCGCCGTCTTCAACATGGGCGGCGCCGCCGTCGCCAATTACGCCAGCGTCCTGGAGCGGCTGCGCTGAGCCATGGGTGAGATGCG
>DATJAV010000138.1:0-9955 GCA_035515835.1 Allostellaceae bacterium | reverse complement strand
TCGTGCGGGGTGCAACGCGGGCAGAAGCGCTCACCTTCGCCGGCATCCAATGCTATTCAGGCAATCTCCAGCACATACCCGTCCGCGCCGAGCGCCGGCAGCGCGCGCTGGCGCAGCTCGAGCGGTTGCGCGGCATATTGGCGCGGCTTCGCGATGACGGCATCGCCGTGCCGATCGTCAGCGGCGCCGGCACCGGCACTTTCGATCTCGATCCCGAGGCGCGCGTCTTCACCGAGCTTCAGGTCGGCTCCTATGTCTTCATGGACGTGGAATACCTCCAGGCGATGAAGGACGGCCGCAACGCACCGCCTTTCGAGACGGCGCTCTTCGTCGCCACATCGGTCGTGAGCGTCAATGCCCCGGGCTACGTCACCACCGACGCCGGTCTGAAGTGCTTCGCGACCGACGGACCGGCGCCCGAGATCGCCATGGGCGCGCCGCCCGGCAGCAGCTATGCCTTTTTCGGCGACGAGCACGGGAAGCTCATCCTGCCGCCCGGCGCAGCGAAGCCGGCGCTCGGCGCGATGGTCGAATGCGTCACGCCGCATTGCGATCCCACTGTCAACCTGCACGATTTCTACCATGTCGTCAGCGCCGACACGCTGGTCGAGATCTGGCCGGTCGACGCACGCGGCAAGCGATGACCGCGTTCGACGATGCCTTTCGCGAGCGCTTGCGGGGGCTCATTCTGTGGCGCCGCGACGTCCGCCGCTTCCGCGGCGATCCGCTGCCGGCGGGCGCGGTCGAGCGGCTGCTGGAACTGGCGTCGCTCGCGCCTTCGGTAGGGCTGAGCCAACCCTGGCGCTTCGTTCTGGTTGAGGACGCGGCGCGCCGCGCCGCGGTGCGGGCCGGTTTCGAGCGCTGCAACAATGATGCGCTGTCCGCTTATGCCGGCGAGCGCGCCGAGCGTTATGCGCGCTTGAAACTCGCCGGTCTCGATGCGGCGCCGGTCCATCTCGCGGTCTTCGCCGATCGCGGCACGGCGCAAGGCCACGGCCTCGGCCGCCGCACTATGCCGGAGATGGCCGAATACTCCGCGGTGATGGCGATCCACACGCTCTGGCTCGTCGCGCGCGCCGAAGGGCTAGGCCTCGGCTGGGTCTCGATCCTCGATCCAGCGGAAATGACGCGCATTCTCGAGGTGCCGGCCGAGTGGATCTTTCTCGGATATTTCTGCCTGGGTTACCCCGAAAGCCACGAGGCGACACCCGAACTCGAGCGCCAGGGCTGGGAGCAGCGCCGGCCGTGGCAGGAGTTCGTGCTGCGGCGGTAGGCCGGTTGCATCCTGCGTTTGGCGCGGCCAATGCGGCCGGCCGCTCTGCCGTGGCCCGGGAGGGTTCGATCGCGGAGCGATCGATCGGGTTGGCCATGTCGAAAGACGCACGCTCGCGCCGCGGCTCTCTCAGGCCGCCGCCTCTCGCTGCATCTGCTGCCGCCGGAGCGCCCGGCCGGGGCGCGCGCCGGTGGCGGCGCCGTCGCGCCATACCGCCGCGCCGTTCACCAACACGAGAGGGATGCCGGCGGCGGGCGTCATCGGCTCGGCGAAGGTGGCGCGATCGATGATGGTGGCGGGGTCGAAGACGGTGATGTCGGCGTAGGCGCCGGGTGCGATGCG
The DNA here is from genome assembly GCA_035515835.1 of Allostellaceae bacterium. Lineage (GTDB taxonomy): Bacteria > Pseudomonadota > Alphaproteobacteria > ATCC43930 > CGMCC-115725 > DAHUYF01. The sequence continues at coordinate 8,340 of DATJAV010000138.1, read as the reverse complement.
GCCGCGGCCGGTGAGGCCGAAGCGTGCGGCAGGAAGACCCGTCATCCGCCGCACCGCCTCCTCGAGCGGGAAAAGCTTCTCTTCCCGGCAGTAATGTCCCAGCACGCGGGCGAAGGTGCCCCAGAGGCGGGGATGGGGATGCGTGTCGTGCGGCAAGCCGTCGGAGCCGATCATGGTGTGCTCGAAAGCGAGGACGCGGCGCACATCGGCTTCGTCCATGGTGAAGTAGATGGCGCCGCCGGGCTGCAGCCGCGCGCAGGCTTCGTTCTGAGTGACCCCCCAGGCCTCGGCGATCGCCGCGAGTTCGCGCCCAGCCGCCTCGGGGTGGCTTTTCGACCAAGTGATGAGGATCTTGAGCGCATGGGGGATATAGTCGGGCCGCAGCACGGTGGAGGACGCGACATAGGGATAGGCATCGAGGCTGACGCGCTGCTGGGCCATGGCCGTCGCGATCTTTGGCAATGTCTTCTGCGTCAAGCCGAAATTGTCCTTTCCCGCGACCTTGTGATGCGAAATCACGATCGGCACTTGGGCTTCGGAACCGACGGCGAAGCTCTCGTCGAGGCTGTCGAGAACGTGGCTCCCCTCGTCGCGCATATGCGTCGTGTAGACGCCGCCCGCCTCGTGCAGATCGCGGGCGAGCGCCACCAGCTCGGACGGGGGCGCGGCATTGGCGGGCGCGTACCAGAGGCCGCTCGAGAGGCCGATGGCGCCGGCGTCGAGCGCCTCGCCGAGGCGCTCGCGCATCGTCCCTATCTCGCTCTCGCTGGCCGGGCGGTCGAGCCGGTCCATGGCGCAGACGCGGAGCGTCGAATGTCCGACCAGCAGCGCGGCATTGGTCGCGGCGGGCGTTGCGTCGAGCGCCGTGACGTACTCGGCGAAGCGGCGGAAGCGGAACTGCTCGGCGCCGCCGATGAGGTCGAGCGGCGGCGGCGGCGTGATCCCCGCCAACATCGGCGCAAGACTCACGCCGCAATTGCCGGCGATGACGGTGGTGACGCCCTGGCTCACTTTGGGCGTCATCTCCGGTCGCGACAGCAAGGCGCGGTCGTCATGGGTGTGGACGTCGATGAAGCCCGGCGCCACGGCGAGCCCGTCGAGGTCGATCTCTTCTTTGCCGCTGCCGGCGGCGAGGCGACCGACGGCGACAATGCGGTCGCCGTCGATTGCCACATCGGCGATGAGCGCGGCGGTGCCGGTGCCGTCGATGACGCGGCCGCCGCGCAGCACCAGGTCGTGGCGCGCCATCGCTCAGGCCTTGGCGGCGATGGCTTCGACCTCGACCAGCATGCCGGGCCGCGCCAGCGCGCTGATGACGAGGAGGGTCGAGGCCGGCCGCGCCTCGCCGAGATGGCGCGAGCGCACCTCGCCGTAGGCGGGCACGTCCTCGGCGCGCGTCAGGAAATGCGTGCATTTCACCAGATGCTCGACCCCCATGCCGGCGGCGGCCAGCACCGCCTTGATGTTCTTCCAGCATTGATCGGCCTGTCCCTCGACATCGGCCGGCATGGTGCCGTCGCGCGCGTTGCCGATCTGGCCGGCGAGATAGAGAACGCGGGCATTGGCGGGGATCTCGACGCCGTGGCTGTAGGGCCCGGCGGGTGCGGCGACGGTATCGGGCGTGTAGGTCTTCATCGGGCTTCCTCCTCGATAGTTTCTTGTGGCAGCCTACCGAGAGACGCCGGTTCGCGTCCAACGACAGGCCGGAGGAGCCGCGTGGCAATGATCAGCGCGACTTCAGCTCGCGCCGACAGGCCTCCTCGAGTGGATCCAACCGGTCGCGCAGCATCCGCCAAAGGAGCACCGGGTCGACGTTGTCGTAATCGTGGCGCAGCACGCTTCCGAGCTGTCTCAGTTTCGGAAATTCGACCGTGGGATAACGGGGGTCGAGCTGATCGCCAAGCTTGCGCGCGGCTTCACAGATGTGCTCGAGGCAACGCTCGACGGCATCCTGTGTCTTCTCATCGCTCCAGAAGCGGCGTGCGTCGCAGGAAATCGAAATCGCAGCCATGCTCGGCCTGCAGGATCTGCTGGCGGTAGAGCAGAGCATAGCCGCGCGGAGGCACCGGCGCCGCTGGCGCGGGGCGGCGTGCGAGCTCGGCCGCTTCGACGAGGAGGTCGAGCCGCCGCTCCTTGACGCTCAAGCGGATGCGGTCGCCGCTCCGCACCTTGGCGAGTGGGCCGCCGCTCGCCGCGTCGGGTGAGACATGCAGCACGACCGAGCCGTAAGCCGTGCCGCTCATGCGCGCGTCGGAGATGCGCACCATGTCCTTGACGCCGGCGCGGGCGAGCTTCGCCGGGATCGGCAGATAGCCCGCCTCGGGCATCGCCGAAGGGCTCGTGGGCCCGGCATTCTGCAGCACCAGGAAATCATCGGGCGTCACGTCGAGCGCGGGATCGTCGATGCGCGCCGCCAGATCCTCGAGCGAGCCGAAGACGACGGCGCGGCCTTCCCGCTCGAAGAGCTTGGGATCGGCGGCGGAGCGCTTCAGGATGGCGCCTCTGGGCGCGAGCGAGCCGAAGAGCGCGACGAGGCCGCCTTGCGGTTGTAGCGGCTCGGCCAGCGGTCGCACCACCGCGCGATCGACGAAATCGCCCTCGCTCTCGGCGAGGCGCTCGCCGAGGGTCTCGCCGCTGACGGTGAGGCAGCCGAGATGGAGGAGCGGCCGGAGCTCGCGCAGCACCGCGCCGATGCCGCCCGCGGCGAAGAGATCCTCCATGTAATGCGGCCCCGTCGGCTTCAGGTCGACCAGCACCGGCGTCCCGTCGCTCAGCGCATTGAGCCGCGCCAGCGGGATCTCGACGCCGGCGCGGCCGGCGATCGCCGTCAGATGCAGGATGGCATTGGTCGAGCCGCCGATCGCCAGCAGCACGCGAAGCGCGTTATCGACCGCCTCTGAGGTGATGACGCGGTCGGGGGTGAGCTTCTGCTGCGCCAGCACTACCGCGGCGGCGCCCGTCGCCTCGGCGGCGCGCAGCCGGTCGGCGTGCACGGCGGGAATGGCCGCCGTTCCCGGCAGCATCATGCCGAGCGCCTCGGCGATCGACGCCATGGTGCTCGCCGTTCCCATCACCGCGCAGGTGCCGGCGGTGGTGGCGAGCTTTCCTTCGATCTCGCCGATCTGCTCGCGGCTCACCTCGCCGGCGCGGAAGCGTGCCCAGAAGCGGCGGCAATCGGTGCAGGCGCCCAAGCGCTCGCCGCGATAGGGCCCGGTCATCATCGGGCCGGTGACGAGCTGGATCGCCGGCAGGTTGGCGGAAGCGGCGCCCATGAGCTGCGCCGGCACCGTCTTGTCGCAGCCGCCGATCAGGACCACGGCGTCCATCGGCTGGGCGCGGATCATCTCCTCGGTGTCCATCGCCATGAGGTTGCGGAACATGAGGCTGGTCGGGTTCAGGAACACTTCGCCCAGGGACACCGTCGGGAATTCGAGCGGCAGCGCGCCCGCCATCAGCACGCCGCGTTTCACCGCCTCGACCAGCTCCGGCACCAGGCGATGGCAGTTGTTGAAGCCGCTCGCGGTGTTGGCGATGCCGATGACCGGCTTCGCCAGCGCCGCCGCGCCATAGCCCATCGATTTCGCGAAGGAACGGCGGAGATAGAGCGCGAAATCGCGATCGCCGTAATTGGTTAGGCCGCGGGCAAGCCCGACCGCATCGCTCATCGAGGAACTCCGTGAGAGGTCGATTAACTAAGCGGCGCGCCGCCGCAGCTGTCAATCGGCGGCGCCGCGCGCTCGCGCCTTCGGCTTCACCGTCACCAGCAGCACGCCCGTGACGACGAGCGCGCCGCCGGCGAGCTCGAGGCCGCTGATGCCCTCGCCGAGACCGAGATAGCCCCAGAAGATCGCGCTGAGCGGGCCCAAGGCGCCGATCATGGCGACCAGGCTGGCGCCGATCCGGCGCAACGCCTCGGAGGTCATGAAGATCGGCAGCACCGTGCAGACGATACCGATCACCGCCGAGATGCCATAGACCTGCCAGGGCAGATCGAGTGCCGACAAGGGCCGCAGAAGAGCGAACTGCAGAATGCAGAAGGCGCTGGCGACCAGCGTCGCGTACGCGGAAAAGCGCAGCGAGCCGATGCGCAGCAGCACTTGGGTGCCGCCGACGAGATAGATCGCGTAAGCCGCGGCGCTGGCGAAGACCAGCGCGGTACCGAGCGGCAAGTTCGCGCTGGCCTGTTCCGGGGTCTGCGCCAGTGCCAGCGCCAATCCGGCATAGGAGACGATGAGCGCCACCACCTCGCGGCGCGCGACGCGCTTCCCCAGAAAGGCGATCGAGAGCAGCACCACCAAGGTCGGGTAGAGAAACAGCACCAGGCGACCGAGGCCGGCCGAGATGTATTGGAGGCCGAGGAAATCGAGGAAGCTCGCGAGATAATAGCCGACAAAGCCTAGCGCCAGGATCGCCAGGCCGTCGCGGGGCGAGATCGGCGTCGTGTTCTTCGTGGTCGCCGGCCAGGCGGCGACCAGCAGGAAGAGGGGCGCCGAGAACGCCATGCGGAGCGCCAGCAAGGTCACGGGATCGGTGACGTAGCGATAGGCGAGCTTGACCAGCACCGGCCGCAGCGAGAAGCAGAGAACGCCCAGCACGGCGAGGCCGATACCGAGCAGATAACCGGCATTTTCCAGAGGCGCCGCCCGTGGGACGGATGGGGCCTCGACGGCGGACAAGGGGCGCTCGGACATCGTCCGGGTATAAGGTCGCCTCGAGGATTGAGCAATGATGCCGGCGATCGAGCTTGGGCGGGGCCGGCCTCGGGGATATACTCAGCGGAAAATCGACGAAGCGGCTCGCGGGAGCCCGTGGAACAGGCGAGGTGACGATGAGGACTTTGCTGGCCGTCGTCGGCGACGGCATGGCGGCGCCTGTGTTGGAAACGGCGCTGCTGGTTGCCAAGCGCTTTGGCAGCCGGATCACCGGACTGAACGCGCTCACCACCGAGTATGCCGTGGTTTTCGGTGGCGAGATGGGCTTCTCGATCTCGTCCGAGGTCGACCGCACCTTGGAGCGCGAGGGCCATGATCGGCGCGAGCAGGCGCGCGCGCTCTTCACCTCTTTCATGCGCCAACACGGCATCCCCATGGGCGCGGCGCCCGCGCAAGGTCCGAGTGCCGAGTGGCGCGAGGAGGCGGGGCGACAAAATGCCGTGGTCGGCTCTTTGGGCCGCGTCTTCGATGTCGCCGTGGTCGAGCGCCCGGCGAAGCTCGCGTCGCTGGCGGAGGCGACGCTCGAGGATGCGCTCTTCGAGAGCGGCCGGCCGGTGCTGATGGCGCCGCCGGTGGTGCCCGCTACGATCGGCGAGCGCGTGCTCATCGCCTGGAACGGCAGCAGCGAGACGGCGCGCACGATCGGCTTTGCCATGCCGTTTCTGGTGCAAGCGCAAAACGTGCAGGTGGTGAGCGTCGAAGGCGGCATGACGCCGGGACCTTCGGGCGAGGAGCTCGCGCATAATCTCGCGCGGAACGGCATCACTGTGATCGCCCGCCACGTCGCGGCGCGCGACCGCACCACGGGCCAGGTCTTCGTCGACGAGGCGAAGGCGATCGGCGCCGACCTCATGGTGAAAGGCGCCTACACGCAGAGCCGATTGCGCCAGATGATCTTCGGCGGCGCCACGCGCCACATCATCATGGAAGCGACGATGCCAGTGATTCTCGCGCATTAGCCCAGCGGAACCGCGTTTCAGGCCTCCCGTTTGCCGAAGAGCGAGAGCGGAGGTCAATCGTGGAAAAGAAACCCAAGGATCAGCGCAACGAAGGCGAAGGCAACCGCACGGCGGCCGCCCAGTACAACGCGGCGCAGCAGCGTTTCGTGCGCTCCGGCAAGGTCAAGGAGAAGGCGCGCGAAGCCGAAAAGGCGATCGAAGGCAAGGAGCGCGACGCGCTCAACGAGGCCGAGCTCGTCGGCCGGCGTCACGCCGCCGAGGAGGAAGATCCGGAAGCGAAGCGCTGACCGCGGCAGCTGCCGACCCCTGCACGCAGCATTGCCGTCTGGGGTGAGAAGCCGGTAGGCTCTCCTGCGGCAACCGCAGGGGCAGTGTGTAACGGGCCACCCCGCAACGCCCCGCTGGCCACCGCGCTTCCCGGCGTAAGCGATTGATTTAACTCACTATTGTCAGCAGCGGGCTGGCGCGGTAATACCGCCCACCCCCGCTGGCTACCGGCGCTTGCTGGCACCCCCGGGGCACCCCGGAGGGCGTTGCAATGGCTCGGCTCAAGCTTACTGACAAACACATCAAGCGCATGGCGGCGCCGACAAAGGGCCGCCTCCAGATCTTCGATACCGACGTGAAGGGGCTGGTGTTCCGCATCACTGCGGAGCGCAAGCACGACGACGGCACCACCAGCGGCGCCGTGCGTTCGTTCTCGTTGGTGTACCGCTTCGGCGGTAAGAAATATCGCCTGACGCTGGGCACCGTCGACAAGGGGATGGAACTCGTCGACGCACGCGGCGCCGCGCGCGACGCGTTGGAGCTTGTGCGCAAGGGCATCAACCCGGTCGAAGCCAAACGCCGAGCCGCCGCGCAATTGGTGCTGGCCAACGCGCGGACGTTCACTGCCGTGAGCGACCTCTACATAAAACGCCACCTGACCCAGAAGCGGCCGAAGACGCAGAAGGAGACGAAGCGCATTCTCGAAGTCGACGTGAAGCCAGCATGGGGCGAGCGCCCAATCAGCAGCATCACCCGTGCCGATGTCAGGGTCTTACTCGGAAACATCGGCAGCAAGCGCAGGGGCAACCGGGCGAAGCACGGCGGCAAGGTACAGGCCAACCGTACGCTCACTCGCCTCAACACGCTGTTCGCCTGGGCGGTCGAGCACGGCTACTTGGACGTCTCGCCGGTCGCCGGCATGAAGACGCTTTTCAAGGAAGAGCCCCGCGACCGCACGCTGACCGACGAGGAGATCGCGTGGTTCTGGAAAGCGTGCGAGCAGCTGCAATGGCCCTGGCGCCAGATCTTCGAATTGTTGCTGCTGACGGCGCAGCGTCGCAACGAGGTCGGCATGATGGATTGGCGCGAACTCGACCTTGACCAAAAGCAATGGACGATCCCGCCGGAGAAGGCCAAGAACAACAAGGCGCACATCGTCGCGCTCTCGGCGCCTGCGATCGAGATATTGAAGCAGCTGAAGGAGGGTGCCGGTAGCGGTGCCAAGGGCTTTGTGTTCACGACCGACGGCAAGAAGCCGGCGTCGGCCTATGGCCGGGCGAAGAGCCGGCTCGACGCGAAGATCGAGATAGTCGCGCGCAAGGATCGGGGACTGCCCGAGAAGGATGATGATCTCCGGAAGGCGCTGAAGCTGAAGGCGGGGGACCCACTGCCGCGCTATATGCCGGAATTTGTGCTGCACGATCTACGCCGCACCGCGACCACCGGCATGGCGCGGCTGAAGGTCCCGCCGCATGTGGCCGACAAAGTGCTGAACCACACCGGGGGCAAGATCAGCGGCGTCGCCGCCATCTACAACAAATTTGAGTATCTGGACGAGCGGCGCGACGCACTAGAGATTTGGGGCCGATATGTGCTGGCGCTGATGGAGCCGAAGAAGAGCAATGTGGTCCGGTTCCAGCGATAGCTTGGGCCGGTCCAATTGGGGAGTAGTCCGATGGGGAAACTGACGAATGCTGACGACTACGCGGTGACCGCGCTCGTCATCCTCGTGGCGCAAGTGCTATCGGGAAAGTCGGAGCCACCTGACGAAACTGCCATCCAGTCCGCCGTTACATTGATACGCCATAGGCACAGCAAGGTCATGGGCCTCTTAGGCGCTCGCGCGGCATAAGCCCCAGCAACGGCGCTCAGGCATTTTCGCGGTCCGCGATGAAGCGCCGCACGGCGCCTAAGCGCCAATAGTTACGATCGCCGATTTTGATCGGTTTGGGAAAGTCAGCGAGCGGCGCCGTCCTGGTGCGGCGGCCCTTGCGCTTCTCGCCGTTGAGCCATCTGTCGAGTGTGGAAGTGCCGATGCCGCCGCAGAGCCGACGCACTTCGGCGCTATTGATGAGCCGATCATCAGGCTCGGTGGGTGAAAGCGATGCGGTCAATCTCATCTCCCGTAGCTGGGCGCGGCGGTGCCGCGCGGTGCGTTACGGGGGTACATACGGTCGGGGCGGAATCGGCGTACGTCAGACGAAAAAGAGGCGGGTAGCACTGAGGCCACCCGCTCTCGCTTCTCCCTTCTCCCTATTACGGTGCTGTCGGCAGGTATCTCGCGAACGCTTCGTCGAATTGTGTGGCCTCGTAGCCGCGCTGGTTCCGGTCGTCGATCCAGAGCTGCTTCGGCCTGATGGCGAGAGGCTTCAGCAGCTTCGCCAGTTGGCTCTGCGTCAGTG
>DATJAV010000137.1:0-14608 GCA_035515835.1 Allostellaceae bacterium | reverse complement strand
CCGAAGAGGAGACAGGTGAGCTTGAAGCCCGACACCGAGATGATGATGCCGAGCTGCCCCGGCTGGCGCGCCTTCGGTGTCCGCACGCCTTCCGACGCCTTAACGCTTCCGTCCATGACCCGCAAGCCTCCCGCAACGACTGAGCGCGAGGCTAGGCTGCAATTCCTGATTAATCCTTTCTTTGCCCTGTCGCAACGAAACGATCGCAACGAAGATCATCGGCATTTTATTAAAATGCCGGGGATCAGCGTCGGGAGTCAGAAGGTCAAAATCAGGAAACCAGGGGTCGCAGTCGAGGCGTCCTGGTTCTTGACTCCTGACTGCCGACCCCTGACACCCTGGTAGCGATGCTTTTCCTGCCCCTTTACGACGACAACCCCAAGACCGTCGAGCCGATCGTGACCTATGGCCTGATCGGCGCCTGCGCCGCCGTTTTCTTGTGGCAGCAGAGCCTCGCGCCGAGCGGCGACGAGGCGGCGACCTACGCCTATGGCATGGTCCCGGCCGTGCTGTTCGGCGGCGCCCAGCTCCCGCCCGAGCTCTACCGCGTGCCGGCCTGGGTGACGCCGGTGACCTGCATGTTCTTGCACGGCGGCTGGCTCCACCTCCTCGGCAACATGCTCTATCTCTGGCTCTTTGGCCGCGGCGTCGAAAGCGCGATGGGCAGCGCGCGCTATTTGGCCTTCTATTTCATCGCGGGCATTGCCGCGGCCCTGGTGCAAGGCTTGACCGCTCCAACCTCCGAGGTGCCGATGATCGGCGCCAGCGGCGCCATCGCCGGCGTGCTCGGCGCCTATCTCCTGCTTCATCCCCGCGCCAATGTCGTGGTCTTCGTCTGGATTTTCGTCTTCGTTCGCCTCATCCCGGTACCGGCGGTGATCCTGCTGGGCCTCTGGTTCCTGGGCCAGCTCTGGAGCGCGGTCGCGGCGGCAGCGGGCGAGCCGGGCGTCGCCTTTTGGGCGCATGTGGGCGGCTTCCTTACCGGTCTCGCGCTCGCCCCCTTGTTCCGTCGCCGAGGCGTCGCGCTGCTGCAGCCGCCACGCAGCCGAGCCTTCCTGCCGCGTCGTGGCGCGCGCGGTCCTTGGGGATAAGGGCGCCGCGCGGCCGAGGCTGGTTTGCGCTATGCTGCGGGCGGAGGAGAACGCCATGGAAATCGTCCCGCTCGGCCCCGGTTTCGCGGCGGAGATCGCCGGATTGGGGCTCATCGATGTCGCACGCAACGATGCCGCCTATCGCGCGGTGCGCGCGGCTTTCGAGACGCATTCGGTGCTGGTCTTTCGCGACCAGCCCGTGACCGACGACCTGCAGTCGGTCTTCTCGCGCGCCTTCGGCCCCTTGGAGCTGGTGAAGATCGGCTCGATCGGCCATGGCACGTTCTACAGCCGGCTCAACAATCTCGGTGCCGATGGCAAGCTCGTGCCCGAGAATGACCGCCAGATCTGGCGGGCGCGCGCCAACCAGCTCTGGCATACCGACAGCTCGTTCAAAGCGACGCCGGCGCTCGCTTCCGTCCTGTCGGCGCGCACGGTTCCGCAATCGGGCGGCGAGACCGAGTTCACCTCGACGCGGCTGGCCTGGGAGCGTCTCGCGCCGGCGCGGCAAAAGGCGTTGGCGGATGCGATCGTTATCCACTCCTATGCCAATTCGCGCGACCAAATCCATCCCGAGCTGATGACGCCCGAGGAGCGTGCCGCGCTGCCGCCGGTGCGCTGGCGCATGACCTGGCGCAATCCCGTCCATGGCCGGCGCGCGCTTTACATCGCCTCTCACGCCTATGCCATCCAAGGCAAAGGCGACAACGAGGCGAAGGCGCTTCTGGCTGAACTCATCGCAGAGGCGACGCGGCCCGAATTCACCTATCTCCACCGCTGGCGGGCCGGGGACGTCGTGATGTGGGACAACCGCGCGAGCATGCATCGCGGCCGTCCTTGGCCTTTGAGCGAAGCGCGGGTGATGGTCCGCACCACCATCCAGGCGACGGACGCAGATGGCTTGGCGGAGCTGCGCCCCGCAGCCTGAGGCGACGCAGTTCAGGCGCCGTGACGCGGCTCGTTGCGGTCGGCGGCGGGGACGACCGGCGGCCAGCGCTCCCGCCACAGTGCCAGCGGAAAGATCGGCGGCGGCTCGGTCTCGTCGACGAGGGTCGGGTCGACGGCAAAGAGCGCGCCGTCGGCATTGGCGATGAGCACCGCCGTGTTGCGGAAGTGAAAGAACAACAGACTGTCTGCGGCGGAAAGCGGTCCGACGCGGTGGAATTTAAGCAAGCCGTCGCGCGCCATCATCGTCAGATAGGTCCAGCTGTTGACCGACTCGTCGATGCAGTCGAGCTGCGTCAGGTCGCCCCCGGGATTGCCGTCGATGAGGCCGCCATGGCGGGTCCATTGATGGACGGCGGTGCCGGTGCGCTGTCCCACCAGTCGCTGCAGCTGAGCGAGCGCTTGCGCGATCTGCCGGCGCTCGTCCCGCGCGTCGGCGGCGGGTGGATTGAAGAGGGCGCGCACGCTCTGCCATTCCGCCGCGGAGAGCTCGATGTGATCGTGCCGCGCGCAATGAAAACCGTGACATTCGTAGAAATGGTCGGGCGTGGGGTTGGATTCGGCATAGAGCCGAAGATAACTGTCGTTGAGGCCGTCCTGCGGCAGGCAAGCGCCGAGCACGGGGACAAACGCCAGCAAGCAAAGGGCGGCGAACCAACGGTGCATATGCGCCAATGTCTCTCGTCGATGCCGGGGCTCGGATCATGTCCGATGGCGCCGGCCGAGGCAATCTCGCGCGCGGGTCGTGCCCGGTTCATGACCGATTTGTAACGAGGATTTCGCCGTAGCGCGTCTTATGCTTCTTGCTATGGCAGACCGTCAGAGGAGCAGTTCCATGATGAGAGCGACGGTTTCGTTGGCAGCGGCATTCGGAGCTTCGGCGGCCCTCGCCGCATCGGCAATGGCGACATCTCCCCACATCACCATGGCGCAGGCCCAGCACGAGATCATAGGCGACGGCTATACCGGCGTCGCCAATGTCCACCAGACCAAGGCGGGCTGGGAGGCAAAGGCGATGGAGAGCGGGAAGCCGGTGACGGTCCTCGTCACGCACCAGGGCGACGTCGAGAAGACTCAATAGCGGCTCCGCTCGCCGAGGGCTTCGCGAATCTTGGTTGCATCGGAAACACCGTGCTGTGGCCGGCGTTATCCGTGACAACAGGGCGTCGCGCCTTTGCCATGCGACGCCTTGTGGCCTGCTCTTAGCTTCGTCGCGAACGCCTTACTTCTCCAGAAACGCGCCGAAGCTGGCGCCGCTCGTGCCAAGCCGGGTTTCTCTTTATTTATCGCTTCATCCGCGATTCATCCGGTTCTCGACGAGGTCCGTCACGACGCCGGGATCGGCCAGCGTGCTGGTGTCGCCGAGCTGGCCGTGCTCGTTGGCGGCGATCTTGCGCAGGATGCGGCGCATGATCTTGCCGCTGCGCGTCTTCGGCAGATTGGGCGCCCACTGGATCAAATCGGGCGCGGCGATCGGGCTGATGTGCTTCCTGACCCAGCCGACGAGTTCCTTGCGCAGCGCCTCGCTGGGTTCGTTCCCCGACTTCAAGGTGACATAGGCGTAGATGCCCTGGCCCTTCACGTCGTGCGGATAGCCCACGACGGCGGCCTCGGCGACCTGCTGATGCGCCACCAGCGCGCTCTCCACCTCGGCCGTGCCAAGGCGATGGCCGGCGACATTGATGACGTCGTCGACGCGGCCGGTGATCCAGTAATAGCCGTCCTCGTCGCGCCTGGCGCCGTCGCCGGTGAAGTACTTGCCCGGGAAGGTCGAGAAGTAAGTCTCGATGAAGCGCTTGTGATCGCCGAAGACGGTGCGCATTTGCCCCGGCCAGCTGTCGGCGATGCAGAGATTGCCCTCGGTCGCGCCCGCGAGCGTCCGCCCTTCGCCATCGACGATCACCGGCTTCACGCCGAAGAAGGGCAGCGTCGCCGAGCCCGGCTTCAAGGCCACGGCGCCGGGCAGCGGCGTGATGAGAATGCCGCCGGTCTCGGTCTGCCACCACGTGTCGACGATCGGGATGCGGCTCTCGCCGACGACGCGGTGATACCAGAGCCAAGCCTCGGGATTGATGGGCTCCCCCACCGATCCCAGCAGCTTCAGCGAGCGGCGCGAGGTCTTGGTGACGAAATGCTCGCCCTCGCGCATCAGCGCCCGGATGGCGGTGGGCGCGGTATAGAAGATGTTGACCTGGTGCTTGTCGATCACCTGCCAGAAGCGCGACGCGTCGGGATAGTTGGGCACACCCTCGAACATCAGCGTGGTGGCGCCATTGGCCAGCGGCCCGTAGACGATGTAGCTGTGCCCGGTCACCCAGCCGACATCGGCGGTGCACCAATAGACGTCGCCGTCGTGATAATCGAAGACGTATTGGTGGGTCATCGCCGTGAAGAGGAGATATCCCGCGGTCGTGTGCAGCACGCCCTTGGGTTTTCCGGTCGAGCCTGAGGTGTAAAGGATGAAGAGCGGATCCTCGGCGCCCATCGGCACCAGCGGACAATCCCCGGCGGCATCCGCCATCGCCTCGTGATACCAGACGTCGCGGCCCTCGACCCAGCCGATGGCACCGCCGGTGCGGCGCACGACGATCACCGTCCTGACGTTGGCGCATCGCTTCAATGCCTCGTCGGTGTTGGCCTTGAGCGGCACCTTGCGGCCGCCGCGCAAGCCCTCATCGGCGGTGATGACGACATCGGATTTGCAGTCCTGGATGCGACCCTCGAGGCTGTCGGGCGAGAAGCCGCCGAAGACCACGGAATGGATGGCGCCGATCCGCGCGCAGGCCAGCATCGCGAATGCCGCCTCGGGAATCATCGGCAGGTAGATGGTGACACGGTCGCCCTTCTTGACGCCTTTGGCCTTCAGCACATTGGCCAAGCGGCAAACGCTGTCGTGAAGCTCGGCGTAGCTCACATGACGCTGCTCATGGGGGCTGTCGCCTTCCCACAAGATGGCCGTCTGATCGGCGCGCGTCGCCAGATGCCGATCGATGCAATTCTCGGCGACGTTGAGCACCCCATCCTCGAACCAGCGGATGCTGACATCGCCGGTAAAGCGCGTGTCTTTCACCTTGGTGAAAGGCTTCATCCAGTGCAGCCGCTTCGCCTGCTCGCGCCAGAAGCCCTCGGGGTCGGCAAGCGATTGCTCGTAGAGACGCGCATATCCCGCAGCGTCGATCCAGGCGCTGCGCGCGACATCCTCGGGCACGGGAAAGAGGCTGGTGCTGGACATGGGGCCTCCCGGTTCTCTTGGCTTATTGTTGATGGGATAAATTTAGGGGGTGCGGCCCGTCCGAGACAAGCCGCGCCGCGGCGTACCCCCTGCGTTCTGCTCATACTAACGCGTGGATGACCTGGACAATTGCGCAACCTCGGCGCACAACGCGGGAATCTAAGGAGCGGAATCGTTGGTGGGAGCGCTGCACCCCAAAAGAGGGAGGCGAGAACGCTTGATCGGGTTCCGCGGTTGCCGCACAACAGAAGCCGTTGCAACACGGTAATCGCTGCGCCATGAACCGAGCATCGGCGCTTATCCTCGTCGTCGAAGACGTCGAGGATATCCGCATCGCCACGTTGGAGGCGCTCGCGCATGCGGGCTACGACGTGCTCGGCGCAGCGAGCGCCGAGGCGGCGCTTGCGTTGCTGGCGGAGGAGCCGACCATCGGTGTGCTCTTCACCGACATCGTGCTGGGGCGCGGCCTCGACGGTTACGAGCTGGCCCAGCGCGCCGTGGCGCTGCGCCCCAGCCTCAAGGTGCTCTATACCACGGGCTATGCCGCGCGACAGCGGGATACGTCGCCGGCGGGGCGACTGTTGCCGAAGCCCTATCGCGCCGCGCAACTGCTGCGCGAAGTGTCGGGGCTGATCGAGGCGCCTTGAAGGAAGAGTTTTCCAGTCGTCAGTTTCAGTCGCTGACCACTGAAAACCGACGACGGAAAACCGCTCGCCCCAGAATCGAGGGACCCGGCCGCTGGGGGGCTGAGCCGGGTCCCGCTCTACGCCGCGGGGGGACTGCGGCGTCGAACGCTGTGGGGCGGGTTATTTCGCCGCGATGCTCTGCGCGCCGAGGCCGCCATTGAGCGCAGAGGGCGGCGTGAACGGGCCGTGGCCCGTAGCGAGCAGCGCGGCTTGCGTGCGGTTCGATACATGAAGCCGCTTGATGATCTGCTTCACATGCGCTTTCACCGTGCTTTCCGACATGGTGAGCGCATCGGCGATGAGCTTGTTGGATTTGCCCTGCGAGATGAGCGCCAGCACGTCGCGTTGCCGCCGCGTCAGCTCCGACCAGGGCTCGATCGGACGGTCATCACCGTCCCAGCCGCCATGCCGCTGCGGCGCGCTCTCGAGCAGCGAGGAGGGCACGTAGACGCCGCCCGCCAGCACGAGATCGAGCGCGCCCATCAGGACTTTGAGGCTAAGGCTCGCCGGGAGAAAGCCGCGCGCGCCGGCGTTCAGGATCTGCCGCGCCCGATGGGGATTGCCGTTCTCCGCCACCACGACGACCGGCACGCTGGGCAACGCCTCGCGTACGCCCTCGAGCTGCACGAGATCGACGTGCTCCGAGGTCGCGGCGCCGATGAGCACAAGATCGATGCTCTCGCCCGCGGCGACCGCCCGCAGCATCTCGTCGGCCGCGCTGAACTCGCTCACCCGCCATTGCGGATTGTGATGACCGAGCGCCAGCTTCAGGCATTCGCGGCGCAGCCGGCTATGATCGATGACCGCCAACGCGCTCGAAGCGATTGTAGCAGCGCCGCTACCCGTCGAAAGGGAAGCGAAGCTGATGTCTCCGTTCCGCTCGAAACGACGCACCTGCTCCTCCATCGGCTGGGCGAGAACCCCTGACTACCCGGTATCGTGGCGATGCGTTTAAACACGCTCGCAAACTTCCAGGCTTATCGACCCACCGGCGCTAAGATCGCGGGTGAACTGACCCGAATGAAGTAATTTTTTGTGAGGTTCTGTAACAGACTGTAACTCCATGGGAGGAAGTTGCATCGAATCGATGTGGGGGCCGTCTTAACCGGCTCTTCACCCGGGAGAGGCACAATCGCCCTCACTGATGGCATCCCCCGCGCAACCCCTTGCCCTTTCGGCGACCTACCTTGCCCTGCTGCAGGCGCGGCAGGCGCCGCCGCCGGCGCCGCGGGGCGGCAACGGCGCCGCCAACGCCAATGCGCCCACGTCATCGGAACAGCCGGCCGCCCCGCTCGGCCAGGGCCGCGGCCGGCTCATCGATATTGTCGTCTGAGTTTTCAGCTCTCCTGATCTTCAGTCTTTCCTAAGATTGATGACGCAAAACCGAGATCCGAGGACTTCGCCGGCATTTGCCTGAAAGTCACGACAACCGCGCTGTACAGCGGCGGCGCTTGGCTTTAGGTTCAGCGGCCAACGGAAGCCCGCGGGACCGCTGTCGTTTCGAGGTTGGTTGAGAGTGGTCCGATGCGCAACAAGGACAAGCCTGCTGTTCTGACTGCGGCGCTCCTCAATCCGGAGCCGCCGGCGCGGAGCGGTGCTCCGGCACCAGACGCGCCGCCCTTCTTCGTCAAAGGCAGCGCCTCGGCGGCGCAATTCCGCCCCGATCCCGACCGGCCGCGGACCCCAGTCGTGCTGCCGCCCGTTGTCCTGCCGGCCGCCAACGAGGCATCCGGCACGCGCCGCGTGCGGCTGACTTTCGAGGTAAAGCCCGGACTTCATCGGCGCATCAAGCAAGCAGCGGAAGCACGCGGCCAAACCGTCGAGGCCTTTCTCAGCGATGCGCTCGACGCCGCGATCAAGGACCGCATCGCGCCCGCAAAGCCAATGCCGCGGCGCAAGGCATCGGAGCGGCGGGTCAAGCTTACCTTCGCCGTCGACCGCAAGCGGCAGGCGGCGCTGAAGCGGGTGCTGGCGCGCTCCGGCGGGTCGCAGCAGGGAATGCTGCAGGCCGCCGCCGAGGCGCATGTGAAGCGCCCCATCCGGACCAAGCCGCTGCTCCCCGTGGGGGCGGGGGCCGATGCGGAGATCATCGCTTTCCCGCGGACCAAAGGCGCCCCCCGTCGGCGCAAGCCGGAAAAGGCTGCGTCCTGCCGCGGCATTGGCGCCGGCGCCTTTTCCGGCGGCACCCGCGACCGGCGCTAGCGCGCCCGAGCCCGCGGCTCCCCTCGGATTTGCCGCGAAAACCTTTGATTAACCCGCGATATGTAAAATTCTCTCGGACGCGAGACAGCAGCGCCCGGCTACATGTCGTTGTTTGCGGCGCCTGCAGCTCGACGGAATGGGAGACCGCGGTTGCCTCCGCAGCAGGCTGCGAAAGTCAGCGCTCAACGCACCCCGCCCAAGCCGCAGCGCGCGGTGGGCACGCCGCATCCCCGCGGCACCACCTTCGAGCTGCACAAGCAAACACGCGGCCGCTGGCAGCTCGACGCCATCTTCGACGACAAGGCCTTGGCGCTCGAGGAAGCGAAAGCCTTTCTCGCCCGCGCCCGCGAGCAAGTCGCGGTCCGCGTCATGGCGGTCGAGCCGCGTGACAACGAGTTCCTGGAGATCATCGTCTTCCGCGGCGCCAACAACGATCGCAGCAAAAGCGCCGCCGACAAGGAACGCAAGATCACCACCAATACCGAGGTGGTGCGGCACGGCGTCCGGCGCGGCGAGGGCGGCTTTTCACTTGCCGGCCTCTGGCGCTCCCCCTATCTCAAGATGGCCGCCGCGCTGCTGGCGCTGTCGCTCATCTTCGCGTTTCTCAATTATCGCAACACGCAGAGCAACCCTGATCCCTTCGATCAGCCGGATGCACAGAAGTCGCATACGGTGCGGACGCCTTGGGGAGACCAGTAGAAGAAGCCGTCAGCTATCGGCTGTCAGCTGACGGGGGTTGCGATCATCGATAATCTGCTGAGCTGAGAGCCGCGCTGACGGCCGAGAGCTGACAGCTGACAGCGCCCTTCAATGCCAAAAATGCCGCATCGCCGAGAACACCATAGCGATACCCGCTTTGTCGGCGGCGGCGATCACTTCGTTGTCGCGCATCGAGCCGCCGGGCTGAATGACCGCGGTAGCGCCGGCCGCAATGGCGACCTCAAGGCCGTCGGCGAACGGGAAAAAAGCGTCCGAAGCCGCCACCGAACCTTCCGCCGCGCTCGTTGCGAGCCCGGCGGCCTTGCCAGCTTCGGCCGCCTTCCAGGCGGCGATTCTCGCGCTGTCAACCCGGCTCATCTGGCCCGCGCCGATGCCGACGGTGGCGCCAGCCTTGGCGTAGACGATGGCGTTCGACTTCACGTGCTTGGCGACGCGGAAGGCGAAGAGGAGATCGGCGAGTTCGGCGGCGGTCGGCGCGCGCTGGGTCACAGTCTTGAGGTCGACGGCGCCAATGCGGCCGTTGTCGCGTGTCTGCAGCAGATAGCCGCCGGCGACCGAGCGCAGCGTCATCCCGGATGCGGCCGGGTCGGGCAGCCCGCCTGCGACGAGAAGGCGCAGCTGCGTGCGGCGGGCGAAGGCGGCCTTGGCATCGGGCTCGAGGGCCGGGGCGATCACCACTTCGGCGAAAAGCTTGGCGACGGCTTCGGCGGTCGGCGCGTCGAGCGTGCGGTTGACGGCGACGATGCCGCCATAGGCGCTGACGGGATCGCAGGCGCGCGCCTTGGCGAGGGCCTCGGCGAGCGTCGTGGCCTGCGCCACGCCGCAGGGATTGGCGTGCTTGATGATGGCGACGGCGGGCTCCTCGAATTCGGCGACCAGTTCGAAAGCGGCATCGGTGTCGTTGAGGTTGTTGAAACTGAGCTCTTTCCCCTGCAGCTGCTCGGCGGTGGCGACGCCCAGGCGGCGCTCGCCGCCGACATAGAACGCCGCCTGCTGGTGCGGATTCTCGCCGTAGCGCAAGCTCTGCTTACGCCTCGCCGCGACGGTCAGCAGCGGCGGGAAGGTCTCGTGCCGTCCGGCGGCGAACCACTGCGCGATCTCGGCGTCATAGGCGGCGGTGCGCGCATAGGCGAGGCCGGCGAGTCGCCGGCGGAGTGCCAAGCTGGTGGCGCCGTCGTGCCGAGCCAGCTCCTCGAGCGCGTCGCCATAGTCGCAGGGATCGCTGAGGACGACGACGTCCTCGTGATTCTTGGCGGCGGCGCGGATCAGCGCCGGACCGCCGATGTCAATATTCTCGATACACTCCTCGGCGCCGGCGCCGCGCGCCACGGTCGCTGCGAAAGGATAGAGATTGACCACCAGCAGATCGATCGGCCGGATCTTCTGGCGTTCGAGCGCGGCGCTATGACCGGGATCGCGCCGGCGCGCCAAGAGACCGCCATGAATCGCCGGATGCAGCGTCTTGACGCGGCCGTCGAGCATCTCGGGAAAGCCGGTGACGCTCTCGACGGAAATCACGGGAAGCCCGGCGCCAGCCAGCGCCACAGCTGTGCCGCCGGTCGAGACGAGCTCGACCCCGCGCGCCGCCAACGCCTTGGCAAAGGGGATGAGCCCGGTCTTGTCGGAGACCGAGAGAAGCGCCCGTCGGATCGGGCAAAGCCGCAGATCGGACATTGCGGTGGAGACTAGGGCGGTGGCTTGGGCCGTTCAAGCCGCAGCGCCATTTCCCGCCGGCCGCTGTTTGCTCGGCGAGGAGGATCATCGATGAAACGTATCGCTTTCCTGGCGCTTGCTCTCGCTTCGCTGCTCGCCGCTTGCTCGCCGCCGCCCCCCACCAATGGCGCCGAGCAGCCCGTCGATCCCCACACCGGCGTGCAGCAAGGCGGCTCGTCCAGCGTCAACTGAGGGCTTTGCCCTCGCGGCGCAGCCCCCATTTCACCGTTGTGCCGGCGGTGGCGACGTGGCCGTCGAGCAGCACTTGCTGCGATTTCCGCGGCGCGCCGCCCCCCAAATAGATGCTCTCGGCGAGGCTCATCACCGCGCCTTGCGCGCGCAGGCGCCAGCCGACGCCGCTCGGCAAGCGGAGCAGCGCCGTGGCGCCGTCCTGTGCCAGCGAGGCCTGGACCTGGGGATGGAGATGAAAGCGGATGGCGAAGCCGTGCCCGGCCTTGCCCCTGATCCTGTCCTCGCCGCGCAGATCCTCGCCATCGGCGCTGAGGAAGAGCTGGCGCGCATGGGTAAGGCCGAAGATCGGCGCGTAGCCGTCATGGCTTGCGGCAACCCACTGCGCGCCGTCCTTCTCGGCGCGCTCGCAAGGGACTTCCGTCGGGCGGCGGCCGAGCCGGCCATCAGGGCGGACCTCGGCTGAATTGGTGTCGGCGACGACCAGCGTCGAATGCGCCGCGGTGGCGCGCGCGACGCTCTCCCAGGAGGCGCTCCGGCCGTGATAGGCGCCGCAATTGACGATGAGCCGCTCGCGGCCATGGCTCATCTCGAAGGACAAGGTCCCGGCATGCGCGCTCTCGTCGAGACCGGCGGGAGAGGGGGTGCCGGCATCGCAGAGCACCAGGCTGTGCCCGGCCTGAAGGCGCTGAAATCCGAGGTGAGGCGCCGAGAAGGGCGCTCTCCCTTTCGCCTCGCTCCGCGCCAGGACGAGATCGATCGTGCCACCGGCCATCTCGTCAGCGCCGTTGAAGAGCGCCAGACCACCGTCGCCGTGCCGGAAAAAGCGCAGCATCGGCGCGGCGCGGTCGATGGCTCCTTGCAGCGCGGGCGGCACTTCCACCTGCAGGGCGCGGAGCGCGGCGCGCGCATCGACGAGCGTCATCAGCGCACCGAGTTGGGCGCGCGGGCTGCGCTCGACATGGCCGCCATCGGGCAGCAGCTGCACCGCGATCTCGCGCGCCAGGCGCCGGAGGGCGCGCTCGAGTCGCGCGGCATTGCCGAGGGCAGCCGTCGCGACGACGAGGCCGGCAAGCGCCGCTAGACGCTTTACCCCCGGCGATTCGTGCGTGGCGACTCGCGCGAGGTGACGCGACTGGCGCGCCATGCTGGCGAGAAGCGCGCGGCCGAGACCGCCCTCGCCCGCGCGCCCGACCAGCGTATGCCAATGCGCAACCCAAGCGGTAAGGCGCGCGCCCATGACGTCGGCGCGCCAGGCAATGGCGTCCCAGCCGTCGCAGCGCTCGAGCCAGTCGGCGGTCCAGCGTCGCGCCGCGGCGCGGCCGCGCTCGTCCAAAGCGGCGAGATCGGCGAGCCAGGCGAAGCCGTGCAAGTTCGCCAGGAACTCCGGCCGGAGCGGCGCGGTCCAAGGCGGCAGCGAGCCGGCTTGCATTTCGCCGGCGAAGCGGAAGCTGCCGGCGGCGAGTCGCTCGCCGGCGGCGGCATCGCCGGGCCAAACCTCGTCCATGGCGATGGCGATCGCCGCCGGAGCGGGGCCGAGGAGGCTCAGGTGATAGAGCGCCGAGCCATAGAGGAGGGAGCGCGGCAAGAGCATCAGCGACCGCCGCGCAGACGCTTGATATTGGCGGCATAGGCGCTCGCGCCGCCGGCAAAGCTGGCGCTGCCGGCGACCAGGACGTCGGCGCCCGCGGCGATGGCCGCCGGCGCCGTCTCGGCGTTGATGCCGCCATCGACCTCGAGGTCGACGGCGCGGCCCCCGGCGTCGAGTCGCTTGCGGAGCGCGCGGAGCTTCTCGAGCTGCGTCGCGATGAAGCTCTGGCCGCCGAAGCCGGGATTAACGCTCATCACCAGCACCAGGTCGACGTCGCTCAGCACGGGCTCGATGACGCCGATGGGGGTCGCCGGATTGAGCGCCACGCCGACCTTCTTGCCGAGCGACTTCACCAGTTGGAGCGAGCGATGGAGATGCGCGCCCGATTCGGGATGAAGGGTAATGATGTCGGCGCCGGCGGCGGCGAAGTCGGGGATATAGGGATCGACCGGCGCGATCATGAGATGGACATCGAAGGGCAGCGTCGAATAGGGACGGAGCGCCTTCACCACGGCGGGCCCGATGGTGAGATTCGGCACGAAATGCCCGTCCATCACGTCGATATGGATGTAATCCGCGCCGGCCGCGGCGATGGCGCGCACTTCCTCGCCAAGCCGTGCGAAATCGGCCGAGAGGATCGAGGGCGCGATCCGTATCGCCTGCTGCATCTCAGGCTTGGTATCAGGGAACGGGGAACGCTGCAAGCCGCAAGCGCGGCTCAGGCAGCGGCTCGCACCAGCCTTGCCGCGTAAAAGCCGTCGAGACCCTCGAATTGCGCAAGATGGCTCGGCAAGGTGCGAAGATCGCCGGCCGGTGTCACGCATTCGGCAAGGCCGCCGATCTCGGCGGGGTCGACGGGCTTGCGCTTCACCGGCGCGCCGCGCGCCAGCAGGCGCTCGACTTGCTGCACGCCTTCCTGCGGCTCGAGCGAGCAGGTGCAATAGACGAGCACGCCGCCGGGCGCCAGCATCTCGATGGCGGCAGCAAGGAGCCGCTCCTGGACCGCCGCCAACCGGGCCACGTCGTCGGGCGATTTCAGATGCGGCACGTCGGGGTGCCGGCGAATCGCGCCCGTCGCGGTGCAGGGCGCGTCGAGCAGCACATAGCGTACCGGCTCAGGCGGGCGCCAAGTGGCGGCGTCGCCGACCAGGCTCTCCACCCCAAAGGAAAGCCGCGTCAAATTGAGGTTGAGACGCTCCAGCCGGCGCGGCGAGCGGTCGATGGCGGTGACGCGCGCTCCGGCGGCGGCGAGCTGCGCCGTTTTGCCGCCCGGGGCGGCGCAGAGATCGATGACGCGCTGGCCAGCGATCTTGCCAAGGAGCGTCGCCGGGATGGCGGCGGCGGCGTCTTGAACCCACCATGCGCCCTCGGCATAGCCGGGGAGGTTCATGATAGCCCCGCCACCGGTACGCCGGAGCGTGCCCGTCGGCAGCACGATCGCCTCGAGCGCGTCGCGCCATTTCTCGAGATCGGCGCGCACCGTGATGTCGAGCGGCGCCTCCTTGAGATGGGCGAGCGCGATGCCGCGGGCGCCGGCCTCGCCATAGGCCTCGCTCCAGGAGCGCCACAGCCAGTCCGGCGTGTTGAGGCGCGGCGCGTCCTGCGCCGCGACGAGGTCCGGACCTTGCTGGCTCAGGCGACGCAGCACGGCGTTGACGAGCCCTTTATGCGAGAGAAATCCCCGATGATCGGCGAGGTCGACGGTGGTGGCGACGGCGGCGTGCGGGGGCGTCCGCAGGAACAACAGCTGCGCGATGCCGAGTCGCAGCATGTCGTGCACCATCGCCGCGCGCGGCGGTAGCGGCGTGTTGAGGCAATGCGCGATGAGCGCATCGATCTGGCCCAGTCGCCGCAACACCGTGGCGACCAGCAGCCGCGCAAAAGCGCGATCCCGCGCCGGTAGGCCGCCCATCTCTCGGTTGTCATCGATGGCGTCGTCGAGCGGCCGTTTGCGACGCAAAACGGCGCCGATCAGATCGATCGCCACGCTGCGCGCCGTGGCCGGGACCGTCTGGGTTGACGCAAAATGTTCTGGCAAGTTCCTAACCCCAAGCTGAAAAACCATTCTCCGCAAACGTTCGCGCACAACCTTCGTTCCGGCCCAGAATCGTTAGGCCTGTGCGGCGCCTCCGCTTTCGTTCCGCCCGCGCCGGCCGCCCAACCACCACCGCTTCGGGGCGTGTACGCCAGCGCCACTCAACGGATTGACGATGAAGATGGTTCCGGCGATCGCCAGGGT
>DATJAV010000136.1:0-9243 GCA_035515835.1 Allostellaceae bacterium | reverse complement strand
CGCCCCATCCTGCACGACCTGTCGTTCCGCGTGCCGCCTGGCGGCACGCTCGCCATCGTCGGTCCAAGCGGCAGCGGCAAATCGACCATCGCGCGGCTCCTCTTCCGCTTCTACGACGTCGAGAGGGGCGCCATCCGCATCGATGGCCAGGACCTGCGCGAGGTGACGCAAACGTCGCTGCGCCGCGCCATCGGCGTCGTGCCGCAGGATACGGTGCTCTTCAACGACACCATTCGCTACAACATCGCCTATGGCCGGCCCGGCGCCGGCGACGCCGACATCGAGGAGGCGGCGCGGCATGCGCGCATCCACGATTTCATCGCGGCGCTGCCCGACGGCTACCGCACCTCGGTGGGCGAGCGCGGCTTGAAACTCTCGGGCGGCGAGAAGCAGCGCGTCGCCATCGCCCGGGTCATCCTCAAGGCGCCGCGCGTCCTTATCTGCGACGAGGCGACCTCGGCGCTCGACACCAAGACCGAGCAGGAGATCCAGGCCAATCTCGACGAGATCTCGACGGGCCGCACGACCCTCGTCATCGCCCACCGCCTCTCGACGGTGGTGAAGGCCGACGAGATCCTGGTGCTCGACCAAGGCCGCATCGTCGAGCGCGGCGATCATGCGACGCTGCTCGCCCGCGGCGGCGTCTATGCCGCCATGTGGGCGCGCCAGCAGGAGGCCGACGAGCGCGCGGCGGCGCTGGCGGCGGTGGCGGAGTAGCCGGGGGAGTGATTCGCACCCGTGTTTCAATCGCTTGACGAGAGACCCCCACTTCCCTTGACGGGCGCGCGCAAGCGCGCGAAAAGAATTTCTCTCCTGAAGCACCGCGCTTGCGTCACCCGCCTCCCGGCAGCGCGCTTGCGCGCGCTGCCGACCTCCCCCTCACGGGGGGAGGGGCCAATCCCTTGATGGATCTCGACGGGGGATTTTCGACATGGGGGCTGCCGCCAACGATCCCGAGACGCTCGCCGCGGCGCTGCGCGGCGGCGACCGCCGCGCCTTGGCGCGGGCCATCACGCTCGTCGAATCGACGCGCGCGGATCACCGCGATGCGGCCGAGGCGCTGCTGGCGGCGCTGCTGCCGGCGACGGGAGGTGCGGCGCGGCTCGGCATCTCCGGTGCGCCCGGCGTCGGCAAGTCGACCTTCATCGAGGCGTTCGGCCTCACCGTCATCGGCGCCGGCCATCGCGTTGCGGTGCTGGCGGTCGATCCGTCCTCCAAGCGCGGCGGGGGCTCGATCCTCGGCGACAAGACGCGGATGGGCGAGCTGGCGCGTCGCGAGGACGCCTTCATCCGCCCGTCGCCTGCGGGCCGCACGCTGGGCGGCGTCGCCCGGCGCACGCGCGAGGCGATCCTGGTGGTGGAAGCGGCCGGCTTCGACGTCGTCATCGTCGAGACCGTTGGCGTCGGACAATCGGAGACGGCGGTCGCCGACATGGTCGATCTCTTTCTCCTGCTGCTGGCGCCGGGCGGCGGCGACGACCTGCAGGGCATCAAGAAGGGCATCGTCGAGCTCGCCGATCTCCTCGTCGTCAACAAGGCCGATGGCGACTTGAAGTCGGCGGCGCTGCGTGCGGTCGCCGACTACCGCCACGCGCTCCGCCTGCTGCGCCCCGCCGCCGACGCGGCCGCGGCCGAGGTCGTTGCCGTTTCGGCGCTGGAGGGTCGCGGCATCGATACGCTCTGGCAGCGCGTCGCGGCGCGCCTCGCCGCGCTCCGCGCCGGCGGCGCGATCGCGCGCCGCCGCGCCGAGCAGGCGCGCGCAGCCTTGTGGAACGAGATTTCCGAGGGCCTCATCGAGCTCGTCAAGGCCGACGCCCAGATCGCGGCAACGCTGGCGAAGCTCGAGGGGCAGGTTGCCGCCGGCGCGCTCACACCGACGGCCGCGGCCCGGGCGGCGCTTCAGAGGTTCCGCGGGTCGGGCGGGCGACGCAAGCGGTGAATGCCCCGGTCAAACCTTGACGCCGCCGCGTCCTTGGCCTACAACCTCGCCTTTCGCGCGGCCCCTAAGGGGCCGTTCTGCTGTTCGAGGCGGTCATGGCGAGACGGTGCATCATCACGGGCAAGGGCGTTCTGGTCGGCCATAACGTCAGCCACGCCAACAACAAGACCAAGCGGCGCTTCCTGCCGAACCTGCAGCGCATCTCGCTGCTCTCGGACGCGCTCGGCATGGCGGTGCAGATTCGCGTCTCAACCAACGGCATCCGCACCATCGAGAAGAATGGCGGCATCGACGCCTATCTCCTGGGGACGGCCGACCGCAAGCTCGGCAGCGAGGCGCGGCGCTTGAAGCGCCGCATCGAAGCCGCGGTCGAGCGCAAGAGCGAAGCGGCGTAGCGCTCTCAAGAGTTCACAATGAAGCAGTGGGTCAGATCGAGCGTGCGGCAATAGCCGACGCAGGCTTTACTCCGCCGCGGTGGCAGTCGCCGCCCGTGCCGGTGCGCGGGTGCCGCCGCGCGAGCCGCGCTTGGGGCGCCACAGCAGGGCGAGCCCGGCCAGCGCCGTGATCGCCGTCCCGACCGCCAGCACCACCAGCCCCGGCCGCACGCCGGTGTCGAGCGACAGATTGGCCATTAGCACCAGCACGGGATCGACGCCGGTCTTCATCCAGAAATAGGTCGTCTCGAATGCGGTGGTTGCGAGCGCTGAGCCAATGCCGAGCATCGCCACGGCCCAGACCGGCACCCGCCGGTCGCGCCGCCGGGCGACGAGGACGCGAAAGCCCAAGAGCCAGAGCAGCAGCCCGCCCATTACCGTCGGCTCATAGACCTCGAGCTTCGACTGGATGAAGTAATGCGTGACGCCGAGCGCGGCGATGGCATAGACGAGGCGGTGAAGGCGCTGCCAATGGCGCCCCATGCGGCGCATCATGCCATCGGTCGAGGTCATCGCCAGCGCTGCCAGCCCCAAGACCGCGATGATGCCGATGGTCAGATAGAAGCGCAGCACGATCTCGCTTGCCACCTTGCCGAGATCGAAGGATTGATCGGCGGCGTAGAGCACGAGATGCGCCAGGCCATAGGCGAAGGCCGCGACGCCGAGCATGCGGCGCACCAGCAAAACTTGCGTCCAATACAACAGCGCTCGCGCCGGACTGACGGCAAGCGCGATCAGCATGAAGCGGAAAGTCCAGAGCCCGAGCTGATGGATCGCCTCTTTCATCGGCTCGGCGCCGAGCTGATCGGTGGCGAAAGCGAAGCCCGTCCACCCGCCGGGCACGAAGAGGGCGAGGAAGACCGAGAGCTTCAGCAGCGAGAGGCGGCCGCTATAGTCGAGCCAGGGAAGCTTCTTCATCAGGACTCTATATTCGATGAGGTGTTAACCGCTGGTGACCGCGGGATCACCTCGCGGCCCGTCACATCTCCGTGAGAACCCGATCAGGCTCACCGAAAGCCCCTTCAATAAGGCTTCCAATCGCCTTCGACCTTGTCGCGGTCGGGCAGGTCCGACGCCTGCCAGCTGCCGCCCAGGGCCTGCACCAGGGCAACGCTGGCCACGAGCCGGCTTTGCAGGATTCCGAGCGCGGTG
This sequence comes from Allostellaceae bacterium, assembly GCA_035515835.1. Lineage (GTDB taxonomy): Bacteria > Pseudomonadota > Alphaproteobacteria > ATCC43930 > CGMCC-115725 > DAHUYF01. The sequence goes on along the minus strand of DATJAV010000136.1, from coordinate 5,718 downwards.
ATCTCGTTGTTGAGCCGCGTCGTCTGCGCCGTGATCACCGCCGTGTAGGGTTGCGTCCCTGCCTGGTACTGGTTCAAGGTGAGCCGCTCGGCCTGGCGCGCGAGCGCGACCGTCTTCGTCTCGACCACGCTTTGCTGCTCCAGGATGCTGAGCGCGGCGAGCTCGTCCTCGACCTGTTGGAACCCGGTGAGCACGGTCCCGCGGTAATTCGCCACCGTTTCGTCGTAGCTCGCTTTCGCCGCCTCGAGCTGGGCGGTCAGCAGGCCGCCGTCGAAGATCGTCTGCACGGCCTGGCCGCCCACCGACCAGAGCGCATTCTGGGCCCGGATGAGATTGGCAAACCCGGTGCTGGTGAAGCCGTAGGAGGCGCTCAAGGTGACGTTCGGATAGAAGGCCGCGGTGGCGACGCCGATCTGCGCATTGGCGGCGGCCACCAGCCGCTCCTCGGCGGCGATGTCGGGCCGGCGCTCGAGCAGCTCCGAGGGGAGGCCCGCGGGGGCGACGGGCACCGTTGTGGTGAGCGGCGCCGGCGCCACGCTGAAATCGGACGCGGGCTTGCCGATGAGCACGGCGATCGCGTCCTGGAACTGCGCGCGCTGCACGCCGACCGCGATCGCCTGCGAGCGCGTCTGCTCGACCTGCGTCTCGGCGGTCACCACGTCGGTTTGCGCCGCCACCCCCGCGGCGTACTGATTGCGCGTGATGTTGAGCGATTGCGTGAAGGCGTCGACCGAGGCGTTGAGGAGACGGGCCTGCTCGTCGGCGGCGCGCAGCTCGAAATAGAGGGTCGCCAACTGCCCCTGCGCTGAAAGCCGCGCATTGGCAAGATCGGCGGCGCTCGCCTGCGCGCTCGCTACGTTGGATTCCACCGTGCGGCGGATACGGCCCCATAGGTCGGCGGTCCAGCTCGCATCGGCCGTGAGATCGATGGTGCTGAAGCTGCGGCTTCCGCCGCCGCCGAACCCGCCGCTCGCCGATGCGCTGCTGGACCGGCCGGCATTGCTGCCCGTGCCGGAGCGGGTGCCCGATCCCGTGCCGGTGAGCGTCGGGAAATAGCCTGCCCGTGCCTCGGCGACGACGGCGCGCGCCTGGCGATAGGCGGCCTCGGCAGCCTTCAGCGTCTGGTTCGAGATGTCGATCTCCTTCTCGAGCCCGTCCAGCACCGGGTCCTGGTAGATGGCCCACCAGCTGCCGCGCGGGATCTCGTCCTGGGGCGTCGCGGGCTTCCAGCCTTGCGCGCCCTTATAGGCGGCCGGTACGGGTGCCGGCGGACGCTCGTAATCCGGTCCAACCTCGCAGGCGCTGACCAGCGCCAGTGCGAGAAGCGCGGTCGCTCGTCTCATTCGCCGGGTTCCAGGGCCACGCCGCCTTGGCGGTGCTGCAGGGTCCAGAGGCGGAAGCGGTCGAAATAGAGATAAATGATGGGCGTCGTATAGAGCGTCAGCATTTGGCTCACGATAAGACCGCCGACGATCGAGATGCCGAGCGGCTGGCGCAGCTCGGCGCCGTCGCCGGTGCCGACCGCCAAGGGCAGCGCGCCCAGCATCGCTGCCATCGTCGTCATCATGATGGGACGAAAGCGCAAGAGGCACGCCTGGTAGATCGCGTCCGCCGGCGCCAAGTGCTGGGTGCGCTCGGCGTCGAGCGCGAAATCGATCATCATGATGGCGTTCTTCTTGACGATGCCGATCAGCAGGATGACGCCGATCATGGCGATGACGCTGAACTCGGTGTTGAGCAGCAGCAGCGCCAACACCGCGCCGAGCCCCGCCGACGGCAGCGTCGAGAGGATGGTGATGGGGTGAATGTAGCTCTCGTAGAGCACGCCCAGCACGATGTAGATGGCGAGCAGCGCCGCCGCGATCAGGAACGGCTCGTTGCCGAGCGACTGCTGATAGACCTGCGCCGTGCCTTGGAAGCTGCCATGGATGGTGATCGGCACCTTGAGCTCGTTCATCACCCGGTTGACCGCCGCCGTCGCGTCGCTCAGCGACTTGCCCGGCGCCAGGTTGAACGAGATGGTGGTGGCGACGAAGGGGCCTTGATGATTGACCGCAAGCGGGGTCTTGCCCGGCCCGTAATGCGTGAAGGCGGCGAGCGGCACCATGGTCTCGGCCGCGGTGGCGACGGCGGCGCCGGTGGACGCGCTGGCGCTGCTATGGCCGGTGGCGCCGATCTGGTTGGCGGCGAGGTTGCGCGCCGTGTCGGTGGCGATCTGCGCCGCGGTCGTGCTCTGGCTGCTCGCGACTGAGCTGGGCGCCGCCTTCACCGTGCCGACCACCGCTTGGGTCGATTGCGTCCCGGCGACGGCACCGCCCGCGGTGCTGACATAGAGCTCCTTCAGCAGGTCGGGGCTCTGCCAGTATTGCGGCGCCACTTCCATCACCACGTGATACTGATTGAGCGCCGCATAGATGGTCGATACCTGGCGCTGGCCGAAGGCGTCGTAGAGCGTGTTGTCGATCGCGGCGGCGGTGATGCCGAGCCGTGCCGCGGTGTCGCGGTCGATGACGATGTCGGTCTCGAGCCCGTTCTGCTGCTGGTCGGAATTGACGTCGGTCAGATCAGGCTCGTGCTGCAGCGCCTCGCTGATCCTGGGCGCCCAAGCATAGAGCTCGGCGAGATCGTCGCCCTGCAGCGTGTATTGGTAGAGCGCATTGCTCGCCCGCCCGCCGACGCGGATGTCCTGCGCCGCCTGCAGGAAGAGTGTCGCACCGGCGACCGGCGACATCTTGCTGCGCAGCCGGGCGACGACGAGATCGGCCGAAAGCTTGCGTTGGGACAAAGGCTTCAAGCCGATGAAGACGAAGCCGGAATTGGTCTGCCGGCCGCCGGTGAACCCGACCACGGTCTGGACGGCGGGGTCGGCCCGGATGATCGAGATGAACTGCTTCAGCTTCTTCTGCATGAGTTGAAAGGAGATGCTCTGATCCGCCTGGATGCCGCCGATCAGCCGGCCCGTGTCCTGCTGTGGAAAGAAACCCTTCGGTATCTTGTCGAAGAGATAGACATTGAGGACGACGACCCCGAGCAGGATCAGCATCATGATCCAGGCATGGCGAAGTGCCCAGCGGAGCGAGCGGTCATACTCCGCGTGCAGCCCCTCGAAGGCGCGCTCGCTCCAGCGAAAGAGGCGGCCCCGCTCGGAGTCCGGCCGGTACTTGATGAGGTAGGCGCACATCATCGGCGTCGTGGTCAGCGAGATCACCAGCGACACGGCGATGGCAATCGAGAGCGTCATGGCGAATTCGCGGAAGTAGCGTCCGACGATGCCGGCCATCAGCAGAATCGGAATGAACACCGCGACCAGCGAGCTGCTCATGGACAGCACGGTGAAGCCCACCTCGCGGGCGCCGCGCAGCGCCGCCTCGAAGCGCGGCATTCCCGCCTCGATGTGGCGGGTGATGTTCTCCAGCACGACGATGGCGTCGTCGACGACGAAGCCCGTCGCCACCGTCAACGCCATCAGCGAGAGGTTGTCGAGGCTATAGCCCAGCAGGTACATAATGCCCAATGTACCCAGCAGCGAGGTCGGCACCGCGATGCTGGGGATGATGGCCGAGCGGCCGTTGCGCAGAAAGGCGAACACGACGCAGATCACCAGCACCATCGAGATGAGGAGGCTACGCTCGATGTCGTGCAGCGAGGCGCGGATGGTCGTCGTGCGGTCCAAGGTCGGCGTTATGTCGATGTCGCTCGGGATCGAGGCCTTGAGCTGCGGCAGCAGCGCATAGATGCGGTCGACGGTGTCGATGATGTTGGCGCCCGGCGCGCGATAGAGTATCAGCAGCACGGCGGGCTTGCCGTTGGCGATGCCGCCGTTGCGCAGGTCCTCGACGGAGTCGACGACGTCGGCAACGTCGCTCAACCGCACCGCCGCGCCATTGCGGTAGGCGATCACCAGGTTCTGGTACTGTTCGGCCGCGTTCGCCTGGTCGTTGGTATAGAGCTGCCAACGGCGCTGGTCGTCCTCGATCGCGCCCTTGGGGCTATGGGCGTTGGCCGCATTGAGGCCGGCACGCACGTCCTCGAGGCCGATGCCGTAATGGAAGAGCGCCTGGGGATTGAGCTCGGCGCGCACCGCCGGCAACGAGCTGCCGCCGATCGTCACCTGGCCGATGCCTTCGATCTGCGAGAGCTTCTGCTGCAGCACGGTGGCAGCGGAATCATAGAGCTGTCCCTGGCTCAGCGTGTCGGAGGTGAGGGCGAGGATCAACACCGGCGAGTCCGCCGGGTTGACTTTCTTGTAGGTGGGATTGCTGCGCAGACTCGCCGGCAGGTCGACGCGCGCCGCGTTGATCGCCGCCTGCACGTCGCGCGCGGCGCCGTCGATGTCGCGGTCGAGGCCGAACTGCAGGGTGATTTGCGCCTTGCCGACCGAACTCGACGAGGTCATCTCGGTGACGTCGGCGATCTGGCCCAGATGGCGCTCGAGCGGCGTCGCGACGCTGGTCGCCACCGTCTCGGGGCTGGCGCCGGGCAGCTGGGCCGAGACCTGGATCGTCGGGAAATCGACCTGCGGCAGGGGGGCCACGGGCAGCAGCAGGAAGGCGACCACGCCGGCAAGCGCCATGCCGATGGTTAGGAGCGTCGTCGCGATCGGCCGGCGAATGAAGATCTCGGAGAAATTCATTCCGCTGGGCTCTCCGCCATCTTGGCGCCGCCGAAGCGGCGCGCCAGGCGATCGAAGGCGAGATAGATCACCGGCGTCGTGAAGAGCGTCAGCAGCTGGCTGACAATGAGGCCGCCGACGATGGTGATGCCGAGCGGATGGCGGAGCTCCGAGCCGGTGCCGGTGCCGAGCATCAGCGGTAAGGCGCCGAAAAGTGCCGCCAGCGTCGTCATCAAGATAGGACGGAAGCGCAGCAGCGACGCCTGGTAGATCGCCTCGCGCGGCGACTTCCCCTGCTCGCGCTCCGCCTCCAGCGCGAAGTCGATCATCATGATGGCGTTCTTCTTGACGATGCCGATCAGCAGCACGATGCCGATGATGCCGATGACGCCGAGATCGCTGCCGTCGAGGATGAGGGCCCAGAGCGCGCCGATGCCGGCGGACGGCAGGGTCGAGAGGATGGTCACGGGATGGATGTAGCTCTCATAAAGCACGCCCAGCACGATGTAGACGGCGACGATGGCGGCGAGGATGAGCAGCAGCTCGTTCTTGAGCGCGGCCTGGAAGGCGAGCGCTGCGCCCTCGAATGTGGTGAAGATGCTGGGCGGCAGGCCAATCTCCTTCTCGGCGGCGCGGATGGCGTCGACCGCCTCGCCGAGCGAGACGCCGGTGGCCAGGTTGAAGGAAATGGTCGCCGAGGGAAATTGGCCCAGATGATTGATCTGGAGTGGCGCCTCCTGCTCGACGAAATGGGCGATGGCATTGAGCGGCACCTGGCCGGTGGTCGACAGCGAGGACGGCAGATAGATCGACTTCAGCGTCTCCAGCGTGCGCTGCTGCTGCGGATCGGCCTCGAGGATGACGCGGTACTGGTTCGATTGCGTGAAGATGGTGGAGACGATGCGCTGCCCGAAGCTGTCGTAGAGCGCGTTGTCGACGGTGGCGGGCGTGATGCCGAAGCGCGCGGCAGTGTCGCGGTCGATGGTGATGTAGGTCGATAGCCCATGCGCCTCGACGTCGTTGGCGACGTCCTCGAGCGCGGGAAGGGTGGAGAGCTTGTCGGTCAGCTTCTGTACCCAGGTGGCAAGCTCGGTCGGGTTGGAGTC
>DATJAV010000135.1:0-20828 GCA_035515835.1 Allostellaceae bacterium | reverse complement strand
GCGAAGGCTCGATCGATCGATTTTCCGGCGAACATGGCCGCCGGCCTCGAGACTTTCGACGGGCTCTTAATGATAAGATGTTCGCTCAAAAGCGCGACAATTTCCAGCGCATTTCCTCGCCGCCCCGACCGGAAGGACCTTACCAATGGCGAGAAGTTCGACGCGCAAGGGGGTGGCTCTATTGCATCGTCTGTAACTGCGCCGCTCTGTGCTGATCCGCGGCGCGGGTAGTTCGTCAATGCCGCGTCGGCTCCGTCTACCGCCGCAGCTCCTCGATCTGCACCTTCCGCGGCCATGTGATCGCGGCAGAGCCAGCGCGAGCCGCCGGGGGCGCTCATCTCGCGGGCGGCGGTGGGCGCGCCTCAGACGGCGCAGCGGCGGTCGTCCATGCTCAGCCGTTCCGCTGCATCGGCCATTCGAGGCCGACGTAAGGGCGCACGGCCCAAAAATGTAGTGTCGGAGAGTCGTTCATCCAGGTGGAGCGGCAATCCACCGTGCTTATATCGAAATCGCCCCCGAAGATGCCTCCGAACTCGCCCCCATGATACTTGCAGGACACCGGCGCCTGAGCCGATGCGAGCACTGCGGCCACGGTCACGGCTTGGCCCACCCACGCGAGCAGGCCTAGGCGCTTTGACAAAGGATGCAATCGCGGACGCGCGGCGGTATCAGCAGTTGCCATTGGCTTCGTCGCCGTGGTTGAGTGGCCCTAGATGTCGGAAGTGGCCCATCGATTCGTCAAGGGGCGCGGCGGATACGGGAGCGGGCGCCGAGTGCTAAGCACCATCGGACTCAACAGGGATCGACCTTCATGAATAGAAGACGGATCTGGCTAGCCTCAATCCTATAGACGAGGGTTATTTGGCAAAAGCTGGCATACGGCTGACAGACGCTTTTGATGATCCAGCACCAGCCATTGATCGGGTTAAGGATTTGCTGTCCGCATGTGGGGTCACGCGCGATTCGCCATGTGAGTGCTTCGTAAATGTCGTTGAAACGGGAATAGGTCGTCTGGCTGGGTAGAATTAGATCTGTGACGTCCTGCTCTTCGACTATTTGGTAGATTGCTGCCGTTTTCGCCCCCGCTGCTGTTCGGCCCAGCGCACATCCGCATCTGTGATCTCTGCGAGGTTAGCGGCGAGTACGGCGCGAAGAGGCATTTCTTCGCCGATCTCAGCGAGCTTCCATATCTCGGTGTGCGTCGCTTCGCTGATCGAGGCCGCTGTATGATTCTCGCAGACGAAGTCGATCGCCGCGTCGACCAAGCTAATATCGTCCGCGGTAAACATCGAGATGTCTGGGCGTTGGAGCGCGAAGAACTCGCGCTTAGGACGCCCAAAATACTCGACGTCGCGGACAGCGATTTTGGCCTCGCGTTGAAGTTCCCTCAGCGTGGGCAGGATCGCGCCGGGTACGGGGCCGAATTGCTGTTTGACGTACTTGGCCTCCGTGATTGGTTGGCCGACGACCATGAACGCGTGGGCATCGCTCAGCCAAAGCACCTTATTGAGCTTAGTCGCGCCAAGCTTCGTTGGGTCTTGGCACTTCCAGCAGATGTAGTGCACCAGGTTCTTAAACCTATTTGGTGCTCTCGGTCTTCTGCGCTCAGTGGCCATGTTTCCCTGGTTCCGGTCGCTCGGATTACTCTGCCTCCTGCCCCCTTAAGGTGGGGTTTATCTAAGCATCGAATCGCAAGGAGCAACGTCTTGTCAAGGACAACGCCGGTCGCGAACCCACCTGTTCCCCCCCAATGACCACAGCATGGCGACTCGGAAAGGGTCAAGCCGCGCGAGCGCAACCGCGCAACGCGGCAGCCGCCTTCGGGCGAATCCACGCCGCGGCCGGCAAGATCGCGTTCCTTGGGCTGCTCTGTCCGGTGGCCTGCCGGGTGAGCCACGGCCGCCGATGTGCCATCCGTGTGCCACCCGCTTTCCGGCCGCATCCACGTATAATAAAACTAAACTTTGCAATGCATTAGGATGTTCAAGCATATGTCGGCGAACCAGGTGCCGCCGCCGCTCCGCGGCATCTGCTCGGCATAGAGCATCGTCGCCTGGCCCGTGACGGGGCGCCAGGAGCCGTCGGTGTGCCACGCGAGCGTGCCGCGATCGGGATGCTTGCCGCTCGGCCGCCCCTCGGCATCGAGATTGGAAAGCGTGTAGAGCTCGGGATAGACGCTGGCGCGGTACTGGTCCATCACATGCACCTGCACCTCGCCGAAGCGCCGGGCGAAAGCGACCTGGCCGGCGGGTGGCAGGCTTTGATCGCGAAACAGCAAGAGCTGGTGCTTCAGGAACGCGGCATAGAGCGCCGGGAAATCGGTATCGCTGATCGCCGCGACCTCGAGGTCGAGGACCTCGGCGCCGAGCCCGCCCGCGAGCGGTTCGAGGCGCAGTGCCGCGGCTGAGGTCGCCGTTTCTGACGCGATCGCGCTCAAGATGTGCAATGCTATCCCGCGCTGCCACGTACCGTCAAACGCCCGCCTTGGCTACGCCTCGACCTTAGTTTTCGCGCGTCGCCAAGCGAGGGCATACGTAGATACACGTATGCCTCGGTTAACCCTCCACTAATGGGACACAGCGATACTGTCGCGTCGTTACGACGTCGCCGCAATCCGGAGGACGGATTGGCCCCCCTCTTCGAGCGCTTTCGCCGACCGCTGCCGCCCTGGCTCCGACGCATGGTGCTGGGCGCGTTCGGGCGCTATGGCGCCATCGGGCTGGGGATCGGCGCAATCGCGGTAATCTGGGTCGGCGTCCTCTTCCACATTGCCGACGAGCGGCATCAGGCCGAACAATCGGCGACCGCCAACGCCGCCAACCTGGCGCGCGCCTTCGAGGAGGACATTCTCCGCTCGATCAACGCCATCGATCAGACGCTCCTCTATCTGCGCACCGCCTATGCCCAGGACCCGCCCCGCTTCGCCCTCAGCGTCTGGGGCGGACAGAGCCAGGTGCTTGCCGATTTCACCTTCCAGATCTCGATCATCGACAAGAATGGCTTCCTCGCCGCCAGCAGTCTTGAAGACGTGGCGACACCGGTCGACCTCCAAGACCGCAAGCATTTCCGCGTCCACGCCGAGAGCGCGGAGGACAAGCTCTTCATCAGCGCGCCGGTTCGCGGGCGCGTCAGCAACCGCTGGTCGCTGCAGCTCTCGCGTCGGCTCAGCGCGCGCGACGGTAGCTTCGACGGTGTCATCGTCGTTTCGCTCGATCCCGCCTACCTCTCGCGCTTCTATGCATCGGTCGATCTCGGCAAGAAGGGCATCGTCGCGCTGGTCGGCACCGATGGCATCGTCCGCGCGCGCGCCGAATCCGGCAAGATCCCGAACGACGATGGCATCGGGCGGTCGGTGGCCGACGGTCTGCTCATCAGTCGTCTCGTCAAGGCGGGCAGCGCCGTCTACCACAGCCCGGGCCCGATCGACGGCGTCAACCGGCTGTTCGCCTCGCGCATCGTCCAGGGGCTGCCGCTCTTCGTCACGGTGGGCCTAGCGGAGGACGAGTACCTCGCCGCCTATCGGCTCAACCGGAGAGCCTATCTGGCGGTCGCCGCAGTGGCGACGGTGCTGATCGCGGCCACGGCTCTCCTCGTCGCGCGCCACCAGGAGCGACTGCGCGTCGCGCAGCGGGCGCTCCGCGAGAGCGAGGCCAGCCTGGCACACAAGGCGCAAGTGCTGGAAGTGACGCTGGAGAACATCAGCCAGGGCATCCTGATGGTCAACGCCGACCGCACCGTCGCGGTCCACAACCAGCGCAGCATCGAGCTCCTGGGCATTCCGCCCGAGGTCGTCGCCCGCGCCGCCACTTTCGACGACGTGCTGAGCTGGCAGATCGAGTCCGGCGAGTTCGACGACGGCACGGCGACGAGCATGCGCAGCGTCATCCACGCCAACGCGCTGTCGCAGGCGGTGCCGCGCTACGAGCGCACAAGGCCCAATGGCAGCATCCTCCGGGTCGAGACCAAGTCGCTCCCGGACGGCAGCGTGGTGCGGACCTTTACCGACGTGACGGCGGAGCGGCGCGGCGAGGAAGCGCTGCGCGAGGCGCGCGACAAGGCGACGCGCGCGGCCAAGGCACAGTCCGAGTTCCTGGCGATGATGAGCCACGAGATCCGCTCGCCGATGAGCGGCGTGCTGGGGGTCGCCGAGCTGCTGCGGGAGTCACCGCTGGCCGAGCGGCAGCGGCAGATGGTCGAGATGATTCACGGCTCGGCATCGGCGCTGATGGGCGTCCTCAACGACGTGCTCGATTTCTCGAAGATCGAGGCCGGCGCCCTGGCGCTCGCGCCCGAATCCGTCGATCTCGCCGCCCTTCTCACCTCGATTTGCCAGCCGATGGCCCTCACCGCGGCGCGGAAGGGGCTGCAGCTCGACTGCGACATCGAGCCCGGACTCCCGCCGGAGATCACCATCGACCCGTTGCGCTTGCGCCAGATCCTGGTGAATTTGCTGAGCAACGCGATCAAATTCACCGCCAACGGCTCCATTCGCGTCTCGGCGAAGGCGAAGAGCACGGCAAAGCCGGAGCCGATGCTGCGCATCACCGTGCGCGATACCGGCATGGGCATGGAGCCGGCGGTGGTCGCTCGCCTGTTCGAGCCCTTCACCCAAGCCGATGCCTCGACCTCGCGCAATTTCGGCGGGACCGGGCTTGGCCTTTCGATCTCGCGCCGGCTCGCGCGCCTGCTCAGCGGCGAGCTCAGCGTCCAGAGCAAACCCGGGGTCGGCAGCGCGTTCCATCTCGACCTGCCGCTGCGGGTACCGGCTCCGAGCTCGGCCGGCGCCGCCCGGCGAGCGAGCGGGGCGGCGGCACTGGCCGGCCTCAGCATTCTGCTGGTCGACGACCAGCCGACGCTCCGATGGCTCGTGCAGCAGCAGCTCGAGCGCTTCGGCGTGGGCGTGGATGCGGTAGAAGGCGGTCGCGCGGCGCTCACTCGCCTCTCGGAGCGAAGCTACGACGCGCTCGTCACCGACTGTCACATGCCGGAGATGGACGGCGTCGCGCTCGCCAGCCGCATCCGGGAGCGAGAGCGCTCGGGTTGCGGCAAGCATCTCCCCATCCTGGGATTGACCGCGGACGTCACCGAGGAGATGCGCGATCGCTGCCTTGCGGGCGGCATGGACGCCGTCGACACCAAGCCGATCACCCTCGCTCGCCTGGAAGCGACGCTCTCCCGACTCATGCGGGGAGAGCGGACCGAGGCGGCTGCGGTCGACGAGGACGAGGCGCCGGCCGAGGCCGATGGATCGGCGCCGCCGATCTTTGACCGCGAGCGCCTCAACAAGCTCTTCGAGCAAAGCCCCGCCGACGGCCGCGAGTGGCTCATCGCATATCTCGAAGAGGCAGATCGGCTCATTCATCGCCTCGCCGAACAGCGTGCCGCGATCCATCATGCCGCCCTCGCCGAGGAAGCACACCAGCTCGCCGGCGTCTCGCTCACCGCCGGAGCGACCGCTTTGGGCCGCGCGTCGAAGCGGCTCGAAGCTGCGGCAACCGCGGCGGACGTGGCGGCGATCGCCGGACTGACGACGGAGATCGAAGAGACTTACGCCATCACAAAGGCGCGGATCGGCGCCCTTTGCTCGGAGATGACGGAGGTGGTGACATGAGCGCTCTCGATGGCAAGCGCATTCTCATCGTCGACGACGCCCAGTTCGTGCGCAAGACGATCAAACGGATGCTGCAGATGGTGGGAAGACCCGTGATCGAGGAGGCCGCGGACGGCGACGCGGCGCTCAAGACCCTCGAGACCTTCATGCCCGAGGTCGTGCTTTGCGACATTCACATGAAGCCGATGAACGGGTTCGCATTCGTGCGCCACCTGCGACAGTTGAAGAACCCCGAGCTCTGCACCACGCCCGTCGTCATGCTGACGACGGACCAGGCGCAAGGCACGGTGGCGCATGCCCGTGGGCTCGGCGTCCACGGCTATCTGCTGAAACCGGTGTCGCCGCACGACCTCGAGCAGCGTCTCGGCGGCGTCCTCCGCAACCGGGCGGCGAGCTGGTCGGCACAGCCCGCCGCACCTGCGGCCGAGAAGGCACCTCGCGCTTAGGAAATGACGGGAAATAGTCTCGGGAATAGCCCTCTTTCGCATCGCGGGAGAGGGCTCAACCGTTCAAGACGCCGTGGCAGGGGCGAAGACGCGCAGACGATGGCCGTCGGGATCGAGCGCGACAAAGGTGTGGCCGAAATCGAGGTTCGTGGGCGGCTGGATGATCGGCAGGCCGCGCTTCGCCCAATCGCGATAGAGGGCGTCAACCGCCGCCGGATCGGCGGCGGTGAAAGCGAGCTCGCCGCTCCCCGAGGGCGACGTCGCTTGCGGCGACACCGCCGGGCGCGACCATAGTCCCAGCATGACCCCGCTCTCCAGCGCGAACATGGCGAAGGTCGGCGAGGCTTCGACCGGCTTGCGGGCGAGCAGTTCGGCATAGAAGGCGGTGCTGGCGGCGGGATTAGCAACGTAGAGAATGACGAAGCTGGGATCGGTCATCGGGCCTCTCCTTGGGACTGAGAGCCGCCGATCCTATGCCGAGCTGTTGCCAGTTTCTGGCAGCAGTCACCCTTCCCTGCCGGCGAGCCGCGCCACCACGCCCTCGGCTTCGGCGGCGAGACGCGTCACCAGCGCCGCAGCGCTCTGGCGCCGCGCCAAGCGCACGCCCTGGCCGGCCCAGAGTGAGAGGTAGTCCCCCTTCCCTTGCTGCGCCGCGGCCAAGCGTAGCGGGCGCGTCAGCGCGTTCTGCAGCGGGAAAGGCAGGATGGCGTCGCCGGCATCGATCGCAGCCATGAATCGATTGGCGATGCCGCGCGCCATCCGCCCGGAGAAGGCGCGGGTGAGCCGCGTCGCATCCTCGCTTGCGGCGAGGATCGCCGCCTTATAGGCCTCGGGCACACCGGCTTCGGTGCAGGTGAGGAAGGCCGTGCCGAGTTGCGCGCCGGCAGCGCCCAACGCCAACGCCGCGGCAAGGCCGCGCCCATCCATAATGCCGCCCGAGGCGATCACCGGCACGCTGAGCGCATCCGCCGCCTGCGGCACGAGGGCCATGGTGCCGATGAGCGCCTGGTCCACGGCATGAGCGAAGCTCGCGCGATGGCCGCCAGCCTCGGCACCTTGCAAGACCACCGCATCGACGCCAGCGCGCTCAAGCAGCAGCGCTTCCGCGACGGTGGTGGCCGTGCCCAGCAGCATCATGCCGCGCGCCTTGGCACCGGTCATCGCGTCCTCGGGCAGCAGGCCCAGGGTAAAGCTGAAGGCGGCGGCGGCGCTTTCGAGAGCGGCGCTCAACTGCTCTCTGAAGTCGAGCCCAGCGGAAGAAGGCAAGCCCGGCGCCGGCAAGCCCAGCTCGGCGAAGAAGGGCGCGACGCGCGCCAGCGCCGGCGCCGGGTCGCCGGGCGGTGCAGGCGCCGGGACCGGGGCAAAAAGGTTGATGCCGAAGGGCCGCGCCGTCTTGGCGCGCACCGCGCGCGCCGTCTCGGCGATCTGCGTCGGCGAGAGATATGCCGCGCCGATGAAGCCGATCCCGCCGGCGTTGCTGACGGCAGCGACGAGCTCCGGCGTGTCGCCACCGCCCGCCAGCGGCGCCTGGATGATGGGATAAGCGAGACCGAGACGACGGGTGAGCGCGGTATCGAGCGGCATGGTTATTTCCCTCCGGGTTCCGCCGCGGCGAGGTCGATCGCGAGCGCGAGGACGAAGGCGGCGCCGCCGATGGCGTAGAGCAGTGCATGGCCCAAGCCTCCGGCAAAGAGCCAGGAGTAGCCGTAGGCCGCCGTCGCCTGGCCCAGCGCAAAAGCGCTGGTGGCGAGGCTCCATGCCGCCTGCTGGCGGTCGGGCTGGTTGGCGACGAGCTCGCGCGTGCGGCCGATCACCACCACGACGCTGCCGGGGACAAAGGCGCCGATGGCGAGGCTCGATGGAATGAGCGCAAGGGGACCGCTGGCGACGGCGAGGACGCCCACCAGCGCCGCCGAGAGAACGAGGAGGAGCCGCAACGCTCGGCGGAAGCCGATGGCATCGGCGACATGGCCGGCAAGCGTTGGCCCCAGCGCCGCGCCGACGCCGAACAGCACCCAATAGCGCGCCCCCGTGGCGAGGCCTTCGCCCAAGCCGCGCGCGACGAAGTCGACGAGAAACACCATATGCGGCACTTGTCCGACCGCGATCAGCGCGTAGACGAAGCAAAGCGCAAGCAGCGCGGGGCTGAGCGGCAGGCGGCCGGATCGCGCCGCGACCACCGCGGCGCTCCCGGCGGGCCAACCGCTCCACGCGATCGCCGTCAGTACGAGTGCCAGCGCGCCGAGACCGCACCAGGTGGCGACCAGCCCGAGATGAAGGAGGAGCGGCACCAGCGTGCCCGAGGCGGCGATGCCGAGGCCGACGCCGGTGAAGATGATGCCGCCGATGACGCCGCGGCGCGCCGCCGGCACATGCGGCAGCACGACGGGCGCTGCCAGCACCATGAGCATGCCGCCCGACAGGCCCGCGGCAAAGCGCCAGACAAGATACCAGAGAAAGGAAAGCGGCGTTGCGCAGGCGAAGAATGCCAGCGTCGCCAGCACCATATTGGCGCGGAGCGCGCCGATGGCGGAGAGACGCCGGGCCGCCAGCCGCGCCAGCAACGCGCCCGCCAGATAGCCGGCAAGATTGCCGGCTTGGAGATAGACGGCATCGGCAGGAAGAAACCATCCGGCGGCGATCAGCGCGGGGATCAGCGGCGTATAGGCGAAGCGCGCCAGGCCAACGCCGATGAGGCTGGCGCAGAGGCCGGAAAGCGCGGCGCGAAGGACGCTCGTCCCGGCGGCGCTTTGCGTCGTGCCCGGCGCTGTCGCGGCATTCTCGCTCACGGAGCGGAAGCTAGGCCGGGCGAGATGCCGGCGAAACCGGTTTAATGTGATGGCTGCAATCGCTCGCCGAGATACCCCTACTCCGCCGCCGCGGCCACCGGCGCGCGGGCGAGGGCAAGGAACGCGGCGAGCGCGCTCGAGACGTAGCCGTCGCGCCGCCGGATGAACATGGTCGCGACGCGAGCCTCGCGTGCGGGGAGCGCGTGGACGGCCACGCTGCCCGCGCGCAAGGCCGGGGCGACGACGATGCGAGGGAGCAGCGTCACGCCGAGCCCGGCGCCGGCGCAGGCGATGAGGCCGTCGATGCTGCCGAATTCGAGACGGCGCAAGCCGACGACGCCGCGCCGCGCCAGGATTTCCTCGAGCCGCTGGCGATAGGAGCAACCGGCGCGCAGCACGACGATCTTGAGATCCCCGGATTTCGCCAGCGCATCCAGACCGCGGATCGACGGTGCCGTGACCAGGACCAACTCCTCGGTGAAGACCACTTCCTCCGCGAGCTCGGGATGGCGCACCGGGCCGCAGACGAAGGCCGCCTCGAGGCGACGAGCGAGCACCGCTTCGACCAGCTCGGCGCTGGTGCCGGTGGTGAGCGCGAGATCGACGGCGGGATGGGCTTCGCCATAACGCGCCAGCACCGGCGCGAGCCGCATCGCTGCCGTCGTCTCGAGCGAGCCCACAAGCAGCGGCCCACAGGGTGTGCCGTCATCGACGACGGCGCGCTCGGCCTCGGCGATGAGCGCCGCGACGCGCTCCGCATAAGGCAGGAGGCGTCGCCCGGCAGCGGTCAGCGTGACGCCCCGGCTGTGGCGCTCGAAGAGCGGCGCGCCGAGCGCCGCCTCAAGGAGGCGGATGCGCTGGGTCACGTTCGATTGCACGGTATGGAGCGCGCCCGCCGCGCGGTTCATGCCGCCCAGCCGCGCCACCGCGGCAAAAATCCGGAGATCGCCTGCGTCCATGGTTGCCTCCGTTATCGCTCGACGTGATAATTGTACCGAACAGCTGAAGGCTGTCAGCTAATCGCTAGCGAACGAGCGCAGGAGACCTCGGCCCATGCCTCACCTCGCCGCCGATGATGGCGTCAAGCTCTACTATGAAGAAACGGGAACGGGCGTTCCCATCGTCTTCGTCCATGAATTCGCCGGCGATTGCCGCTCCTTCGAGCCGCAGATGCGGTACTTCTCGCGGCGCTACCGGTGCATTGCATACAACGCGCGGGGTTATCCACCCTCTGGCGTGCCGGAGGACAGCGCGCGCTACTCGCAGGAACGGGCGCGGGACGATATCCGCGCGGTGATGGATGCGCTCAATATCGACAAGGCGCATGTCGTTGGCCTTTCCATGGGCGCCTTCGCTGTCCTCCACCTCGGCTTCACCTATCCCGAGCGCGCGCGCTCGCTGGTGATCGCCGGCTGCGGCTACGGCGCCGAGCCCGAGGAGCGCCAGAGATTCCAAGAGGAGAGCGAGGCCTGGGCGAAGCGCTTCGAGAGCCAAGGCATGAAGGAAGCCGGCAAGAGCTACGCCCTTGGTCCGACGCGCGTGCAATTCCAGAACAAGGACCCGCGCGGCTGGCGCGAATTCGCCGACCAGCTCGCGGAGCATTCGAGCGAGGGCGCAGCACGCACGCAGCGGGGCGTGCAAAAGCGCCGGCCCTCGCTCTACGATCTCGTCGAGCCGATGAAGGCGATCACCGCGCCGACCCTGATCATGACCGGCGATGAAGATTGGCCCTGCCTCGAGCCCGGGTTCCTGATGAAGCGCGCTATCGCCGGCGCCGGGCTGGTGGTGTTTCCCAACTCCGGCCACTCCATCAATCTCGAGGAGCCGGCGCTCTTCAACCAGCACCTCGCCGATCTCTTCCATGCCGCCGATCTGGGCCGATGGCCGATGCGCGACCCGCGGGCGATCAGCAGCGCGATCCTCGGGCGCTGACGGAAAGGGGCACGCGGCGACCCGGACGACGGTGAGGACGTCGGATTTGCGGACCGACATCTCCCTGGGGGCTTGCGCGCCGAGGCGCCGTAGAGCTCGATCCGGTCGCCGGCGACGTCATCGATCCGGCCGGAGATCGTCTCGGGCGGCACCGAAGGATCGCGCGCGCAGCACGAGATGGACGGCGCGCCCGACCGCGCTCTCGTCGATTGCATCGGCCGAGCGGTAGATGCCGTCGGCAATCCATGACCGGGGGTCGATCGACCGGTCGCCCAAAACGACGACCTCGGCGTCGCTCGCGCCCGGGGGATAGCCCGCGGGGTCGGAAGAGAAATAGCTGAAGTACCAGGCGGACTCCGACCAGCGATAGCTCACATCGACGTGCATCTGCGCCGGGTCGAGGGCGGGCCGGCCGGATTTCACATAGTCGCCCACGCGGTCGGCGGCCTCCTGGCGCAAGAGCGGCGGCGAGGCGTCGCCTTCGCGATCATTGAGCGGCTGCACCGCGCCGCCCTCGTCGAGCTCGCCATCGAGCGCGGTGACGTACCGGCTCTTCCCCGGCACCGCCCGGAGAAAGAAGCGATAGCGCCGCCCGGACTGGAGCTCGACGTCGCGCGGCCCGTTGATGACCGCGCCGCGGACCGCGGCCACATCGAGGATGGGAAAATGAAGCTCGATCTCGCCGGGAGCGCTTCCCTTGAGGACGCCAAGGACGGCGAGATGCGCAACCATGAGGCGCGTCGGCACGGCCGGATCGCCGCCTTTGGTTCTCCGCTCCTCGGTCGTCGCGATCCGCGTCGGAACGGCGTTCACCACCAGGTCGGCGCGCGGCGGCAACTCGTCCGGCGTCGTCACGGGAACGCGCGCGGCCAGCACGGTCGCGGGTACGCTCGCCGCAACGGCGGCCGAGGAAAGAGCCACCAGCGCAACGAAGCATGCCGTGATCGATCGCAACATCTCGGAGGTCTCCCAGGGAGCGTGGCCAGGCGCGCGCCCATGCTCGCCATACCCATCGCTCTCGGTCAACCGTCATCTCACGCTATAGTCGGCGCAAACGCTCGCGGAGGACGCCCATGCCCATGAACAAGCCTCATCTCGAATTCCACCGCCTCGACATGACGAGCGGCTGGGCGACGCCGGAGGGCTATCCCCCTGGGATCGAGCAGAAGATCCTGGCGAGCGACCTCGACGAGCGGCGCAAGATGGGAAGCCGCACGCGGCTATTGCGCTTTGCGGCCGGCGTCCATACCAGCGTGCCGTTCGTGCACGATCATTGGGAAGAGGTCTATCTACTCTTGGGCGACCTCACCGTCGGCAACGACGCCGAGGGCGAAGGCGGCGAGCCGTTCCAGGCGCCGACCTATGCCTGCCGCCCGCCGGGCGTCCACCACGGCCCCTTCCGCTCGGAGGGCGGATGCCTCCTCTTCGAGATCCACTACTACGATGAGAGCGGGAAGCGCGGCTAGCGGTGGCGCGCAGGCTCTGTTCCCGCGTCCTCGAGCTCATCGGCAAACCGGTCCCAACGCAGCGCCAACTCGTAGAATCGCCGGCGCAGCCGCGGATCTCGCGTCGCCTCCGCGACTTGCCGCAGTTCGGCTGTCTTCTCTCGCCATTCGGCGGCGGCCGATTTCTCGCGGGTGATGATCATGACTGCGCTCACCGCGGCGCCAGCTGCGTGGCGCCCACCCAGACGCGATCGCCGCTCTCCTGCAGCTCGACGAGATAGGTCACGGCGGGATGGCCGATGACAATATCGACGACGACGGCGTTGGCGCCCGCCGCCGCAGGCTTCGGCGCACGATACCAGACCTTGTCGCCGACGGCATAAAAGGTCACCACATAATCCTTCATTGCGCGCTCCTTTCTCGTCTCCGCCCTGCCCTCACCGATCGGGCCGAGACGCGCGCTTCAGGAAATTCGCCTTACCTCGATCACGCGCTTCGATCGAGCGCGCCGTCTCATCGGCGCGCCCGGAGGTCGCGCGCGCTGCTGCAACTTGTCGGCGACGGCGGCAAGCAGAAGGTCGAGCGACTCGACCAACTCTTTGTCGTCGCATTTCGCGAGCAAAAGCTCATAGCGCCGCAGTCGCAGATCTCGGTCGAGCTTGCTCATCACATCACCTTCGAAGCGAAGAAAGAGACGCGTCCGAGACGCGCCAGCGGCGTCCAATGCACACCTATAGCACGACTGCGGGAGTATGCAGTCACGACATCGTCCCTTACAACGACCGGCACACCTCGCACACAACCCCCACATTTTCAGGGCTATTCTCAATTAAAGAGCAACAGTCTCTTTGAAACGCCTGCTCGTAACACGAGCATATCACTCTAAAGGGCACAATATCATAGGACGCGCATGGTGGTGCAAGAAAAACATCGGAAAACCGACGCCGTTAGACGTGGCGGGCGTTAATGCATACGCACGTCTCGTCTAAGACGATGTTCTGAAACGCTCGCGCAACGCGTCCCACTCCTCGGCGCCGACGCGGCGGAACTTCTCTCTGAGGCTGATCCTCATGTCGGGATGGCGGCGCGTCGTCTTGACCTCGGCCAGCGCCGCATCGAAGGCCGCGATCGCGCTCTGGAACAGAATCCCCGGCAGGATCGCGAGCTTGAAACCCAAGCGCTCGGCCGAAGCGAGATCGAGCATCGGCGTCTTGCCGCCCGAGACCATGTTCAGAAGGCATGGGCCTTTGACGAGCCGCGGCACAGCCTCGACCTCGGCAACCGTCTCGGGCGCTTCCAGGAACGCCATGTCGGCGCCGGCGGCGAGCGCCGCGTTCATGCGCTTCACTGCCTCTTCGAACCCGATGACGGCGCGCGCGTCGGTGCGCGCGATCAGCAGGAAGTCGGGATCGGTCCGCGCCGCCGCGGCGGCGCGCACCTTGGCGAGGTATTCGTCGAGGGGAATGACGACCTTGTTGTCGAGATGGCCGCATTTCTTGGGGAAGCCCTGATCCTCGAGGTGAAGACCGGCAACGCCCCGCTTCTGGTACTCCCGCACCGTCCGCGTCACGTTGAGCTCGTTGCCGTAGCCGGTATCGGCGTCGGCGATCACCGGGACCGTCACCGCGGCGGCGAGACGGGCGGCATTCTCCGCCATCTCCGTCATGGTGACGAGCCCGTAGTCGGGATAGCCCAGCGTCGCCGCGGTGCCCGCGCCGGTCATGTAGACCGCGGCAAATCCCGCCTGCTCGATGACGCGCGCCCCGATGCAGTCATAAGCGCCGGGCGCGACGATCATGCCGTCTCGCTGCAGCAGCGCGCGGAGGCGCGCGGTCGAAGAGTGAGGGTGTGCCATCAGCGGTCCTCCACCGGAAAATCCTCTTCCCAGAACTCGAGCGGCGCGCGCCTCTCGCTCTGCCGTTGCATCGCCTCATTGCGGCGCAGATCGACGCGGCGGATCTTTCCCGAGATCGTCTTCGGCAGATCCGCGAATTCGATGCGGCGCACGCGCTTGAAAGGGGCGAGCGCGGCACGGATATGGCGAAAGATCGAGAGCGCGGTATCGCGATCGGCGGCATGGCCGGCGCGAAGCGCGATGAAGGCTTTCGGCACGGCAAGCCGCATCGGATCGGGCGACGGCACGACTGCGGCTTCCGCGACCGCGGGATGCTCGATCAACGCGCTCTCGAGCTCGAAGGGGCTGATGCGATAGTCCGACGCCTTGAAGACATCGTCGGCGCGGCCGACGTAAGTGAGGTATCCGTCGCTGTCGGCGAGGGCGACGTCGCCGGTGCGGTAGACCTCGCCCGCGAGCGGCAGGATGGCGCCGTCGTCGCTCTGGTAGCCTTGCATCAGACCCATGGGGCGCGGATCGAGCGCGAGGCAGACCTCGCCCTCCTCTTGCGCTGCGCCGCCGGCATCGAGGAGCTCAACGCGATATCCCGGAAGCGGCCGCCCCATGGAGCCGGGCTTCACCGTCTGTCCCGGCGTGTTGCCGATTTGCGCCGTGGTCTCGGTCTGGCCGTAGCCGTCGCGGATGGTGAGGCCCCAGGCGGCCTTGACCTGCTCGATCACCTCGGGATTGAGCGGCTCGCCGGCGCCGATCAGCTCCTTGAGCCGAACCGGCCAAGCCGCCAGGTCCTCTTGGATGAGCATGCGCCAGACCGTCGGCGGCGCGCAGAAGGTGGTGACGCCGGAACGCTGGATGATGTCGAGGAGACCCCGGGCGTTGAAGCGCGGCTGGTTGACGATGAAGACCGTCGCCGCCGCGTTCCAGGGCGCGAAGAAGCAACTCCAGGCGTGCTTCGCCCAGCCGGGTGAGGAGAGGTTGAGATGCACGTCGCCGGGCTGAAGGCCGAGCCAATACATGGTCGAGAGATGGCCGACCGGATAGCTCTGATGGCTGTGCAGCACGAGCTTCGGCTTCGCCGTGGTGCCGGAGGTGAAATAGAGGAGCAGCGGATCCGTCGCGCGCGTCTCGCCGTCGGGAACGAAGACGGGAGGCGCTGCCTCGCTCGCCGCGAAGCCGTGCCATCCCGGCGCCGTGCCGCCGATGGCGATCCGCGTATAGTCGCCGGGGAGGTCGGCGAATTTCGCCGCATCGGCGGCGGTAGTGACGACATGGCGGACCCGGCCCCGCGCGAAGCGGTCGGCCAAGTCGTTGCGGGTCAGCAGAGTCGTCGCCGGCACGATGACGGCGCCGAGCTTCATCGCCGCCAGCATGCATTCCCAGAGCGGCGCGACATTGCCCAGCATGAGTAGCAGCCGGTCACCGCGGCGGACGCCGAGCCCGCGGAGGTAGTTGGCGACGCGGTTCGTCCGCTCGCTGAGCGCGGCAAAGGAAATTCGCGTCTCGCCGCCGCCCTCGTCGACGATCCACAAGGCCGGCCGCTGATTGCCGCGGGCCATCCCGTCGAAATAATCGAGCGCCCAGTTGAAGCGATCGAGCGCGGGCCAGCGGAAGTCGCGATAGGCGGTGGCGTAGTCCGTCCGATGCTTCAGCAGGAAGTCGCGCGCCGCGGTGAAAGGCGCTGCATTGTCGGCGGTCATCATAGCCTCCCTCTGCCCTTCGTTCTTCTTAACTCGACAAACTTTACCCGCTGAGCCCGTACCCGCTCATCAGCCGATCGACCATTCCCGTCGCGCGCCCCCAGTCATATGTCCGGAAGCTGTGGCCACGGGTCACGAACTGGGCGCCGGCGTAGAACATCTCGTATTGCACATGGCGCGAGGCGAATTCCGAGCCCAAAGCGTCCCAAGCGAGCTTCAGGAATTTGACGCGCTCGAGCGGCTCGGCCGCAGGCGAGCGCTGGGTCCGGCCCAAGATGGCGGCGATCTCGCGATCGGTCCAGTCCGCGGCCGATGACGGCAGCATGATAAGCGCGCCGCCGGCGAGCTCGCGGATCGCCGTCACCAATTGCGGATAGAGCTCCTGCGTCACGACC
Source organism: Allostellaceae bacterium (assembly GCA_035515835.1). GTDB lineage: Bacteria > Pseudomonadota > Alphaproteobacteria > ATCC43930 > CGMCC-115725 > DAHUYF01. Next base: position 4,661 of record DATJAV010000135.1, on the reverse strand, counting down.
TGCGCCGTATACATGAAATGCCGGTTGGGCGCGAAATATCCCTCCGCCGTGTAGCCACCCGCTTCCATGCCGTACATCATCGATTCCACCATCGCCGCCTGGGCCGCGATGCGGCCGAGCTGGTCGCGCACTTGCGGCATGTTGGTCGTGCCGATGATGTCGGCGAGTTTCCGCGCGAGCCCCGCCAGGAAGCGTGTCTTGACCGAGAGGCGGATCTGCGACTGGTAGTTCTGGAAGACGTGGCTCGGCGTGTCGTGGAACTGCGCCCGGCACATGTCGGTGTCGCGATAGACGAAGACCCGCTCCCACGGCACCTTGACGTCGTCGAAATAAAGCAGCGCATCGTTCTCGTCGAACTGCCAGGAGAGCGGGTTCTCAAAGCGCGAGGCCGACGCCGCCTCGTAGGATTTGCGCGACAGCAGCTTCAGGCCTTCGGCATTGAGCGGCAGCGCGAAAGAGAGCGCGAGGCTCTCTTCGCCCGGCTTCAGCGGCTGCAGGCTCGCGACCAGCACCTCGTTGGCCATGACGGCGCTGGTGCCGAGCATCTTGGCGCCGCGCACGGTGATGCCGGAAGCGTCCTCGTCGACAACCTGCGCCACCAGCTGCTCGTCCTGCGCGCCCCACGCCTTGGAGCGGTCTGCCTGCGGATTGATGAGCACGTAAGTGAGAAAGAGATCCCGAGAACGGGCATAGTCGAAATAGTCGAGCAGCGCCCTGGCGCGCGCTTCGCCGTGACGACGGATCACCTCGATGCCCAGCACCTGGCCCAGCAAGGTCGAGGCGACGTGATCGGGCGAGCGACCCATGAAGCCGTAATTGGTCTCCGACCACGCTTCGAGCGCGCGGCGTCGGCGCACCAATTCATCATAAGAGCGAGGCGCCTCCCAGCAGCGATTGACGCGCGCCGTGCCGCCCGGCGGCAGGAAGGTCATGCGCTCGATGTTCTCCGGCTGGGCTTGGAAGTCGTAGAGCAAGGCGGCCGAGCGCGCGGCGTTGCGGAAGGCCGGATGGGTCGTCACGTCCTCGACCTTGGCGCCGTCGATATAGACGGCGCGCCCGTCCTGCAGCGACTTCAGATGATCGACCCCGGTCCGGGCGGTGGTCATGATTCCGACCGCGAACTCGTTTCGTCACGCCGGCGCGAACACGCCGCCATCCGCGGTACCGCTGAGAGAGCGCAAAACTTCGGGCGGCTTGGCGAAGCGCGGGTCCCGCTGCAGCACCGGCAATACCTTGTCGGCGAAAAGGCGCATGCCGCGCTCGGCTTCGGCATGCGGCAAGCCGCCGAAGGCGAATTCGGTGATGAGATGGTCGAGCCCCGTCAGACTCTGCAGCTCCTCGAGCTTCTGCACGCAGTCGTCGGGCGTGCCGACGACCTGAATGCTGACATAGAACTCGGTCGCCTTCTTGCGACGCGCCGGGTCCTTCATCTTGGCGTAGGTCTGTCCCACCTTGTCATAGGCCTCGTAGCCCTTGACGGCGTTGAGGTGCCCGTCGGAGAAGCGGTAATGATTGTCGATCGAGTCCCACTTCCGCCCGAGAAACTCGAGCGCCTGCGCCTCGGCCTCGGCGCGGCTATCGGCAATCGAGACGTTGGTGAGAATCATCGGCGGGCGCGGCCGATACCCCTCCGCGGCGGCGAGCCCGTTGAAGCGATGAATGTCGGCCGCCGCTTTCGGCCACTCGTTCTGCATGATGACGAGCATGGAAAGGCCGAGCTTCGCCATCACCTCGACGGAATCCGGACTGACCGCGGTACCGTAGAAGCGCTGCTCCGGATGCGAGATCGGCCGCGGCCGGATCGAGGTGCGCGGAATTTGGAAATAGTCGCCGCGGAACTCGAAGCTCTCCTGGGTGAGCGCCAATTGGACGATCTTGGCGGCTTCGACGAAGCGCGGCCGGGCCTCGCCCTGATCGATGCGGAAGCCCGCGTATTCGGCGCTGGCGGCGCCGCGGCCGAAGCCGAAGAGACAGCGGCCGCCGCACATGATGTCGAGGAGCGCGATCTCCTCGGCGACGCGGATCGGGTCGTGCCAGGGCAGCACGATCACCGCGCTGCCGAGCATGATCCGCTTGGTCCGGCCGGCATAGTAGGCGAGCAGCTGACAGGGTGCCGGCGACATGGCATAGCCCGTGAAGTGGTGCTCCAGCGCGAAGAGCGAATCGAAGCCGAGCGGCTCGACCAGATCGCCGAGCGCCATGTGCTCCGACACCACCGCCGCGTCGGACCGTCCCTCCTGGGACAACATGTTGAGCGCCATGCCGACCTTCATCGTTGCTCTCCCTCGCTTGCGTCGCGCCAAATAAATGATGCGCCACCGACACTCAGGAGTCCACCTCGCCGGGCTGCGTTGTGACTTTCGCTTGGACCTGCGCTAGCAGCGCAGCAGCTGCCCGGCCCGCGCGCCGGTCATGATGCCCTCGGCATAGGTTACGTCGCCGTTGACGATGGTCCACACGACGCCGCTCGAGGGCATGACGAAGCGCTTGCCGCCGCCGGGAAGATCGTTGCGCCGCTCCGGCCGCTCGGGCGAGCCCACCGTGCGCGGATCGAAGACCACGATGTCGGCGGCGAGGCCTGCGGCGAGACGGCCGCGGTCCTTGATGCCGAAGAGCTCGGCAGGCTGCGCCGTGAGGCGATGGATCGCGTGCTCCAGCGACATCAGCTCCTTGCCGCGCACCCATTTTCCCAGCAGATAGGTGCAGTAACCCGCATCGCACATCAGGTCGACATGGGCGCCGCCGTCGCCGAGCGCAAGCAAGGTGTGGGGGTCTTCGAGGATTTTCGCTACCCGATCATCGTTGACGTTCAGGAAAAGCAGGGTGAATTCTGTCTCGAGGTCATCCTCGAGCGCGATGTCGAGGAAGGCGTCGACGCCATCCTTGCCCCGCTCACGCGCGATCTCGGCGACGGTGCGGCCTTCCCAGGCTTTGAGCGCGGGCGCCTCGACCCGGTTGATGCTGATGAGCTGCCAATTCCCGCTGAAGACGCGCGGTTGCCGCAACTCTTCGCGGAAGGCGTTGCGGAAGCGCGGATCGCGATAGATGGCGGCCTGCTCCGCGACGGACTTGTTGAAGACGGGCGCCCAGCTGTCAAAGGAGGCGAACGAAAACGGATTTTTGAGCGAGACCTCGCGCGTCAGCGGCCGGGGGCACGTCTGCGGCACGGCGCCCCGGCCGATGAGCGGGTCGATCCGGCGGCGCGACTCGACACAGGCGTCCGGCAGGTCGTCGCGCTCGAGAAGCGCGAGGAAAGTGACGGGACGCCCGCTCTCGCTCAGCATGAAATCGAGAAGCGCGTAGTCCTCGTCCGTGACCACGGATGCGCGCTGCGTCAGCGCGATTTCGATCGTGCCCGCCCTAAGCTCCTTCAGCGCATTGCAGTAGGCCTTCATCTCGTCGCGGCTGGCATTGCGGCAGGCCAGCGGACGCCCCTGGTGACCGATATGCTGCGTCAGCGCCGTCGTCGAGAAACCAAGGGCGCCGGCCGTGACCGCTTCCTTCAGCAGCGCCTTGATGCCCGCCGTCTCCTCCGGCGTCGCGGCGCGATCCATCGACGCCTCGCCCATGACATAGTGGCGGAAGGGGGTGAGGGGCGCGAGAAAACCGAGATTGAGCGCCGCGCCGCGCCGGCTCGCGGCTGCGATGTAGTGGGGGAACGTCTCCCAGTCCCATGTGATCCCCCGGTTCAGCACGTCGTAAGGGATCGCCTCCACATTGACGAGGTCGCGCACCGCCACATCGCGCGACGCCGGGCGGCAGGGTGCGATGCCGACGCCGCAATTCCCCATGATGACGCTGGTGACGCCGTGCCACGACGAGGGCGAGATTTCCGGGTCCCAGCAGATCTGCGCGTCATAGTGGGTGTGCGGATCGATGAATCCCGGGGCGACGACCAGGTCGGACGCATCGATCACCCGCTCGGCGCCGCCGCTCAAACGGCCGATCTCAGCGATCTTGCCGTCCTCTATGGCGAGATCGGCGCGCCGGCCGGGCCGACCGGTCCCATCGACCACCATGCCGTTCTTAATAAGGAGATCATAAGACATCGCTTCCTCCCCTTGTACGGGCATCGCACGCGCCTTGCCTCGGCCGCCGGGCTGAGCGAGACTTTGCGGCGGGAGGAGGTCCAGCGCAATGAAGATTGCTGTGGTCGACACGACGCTGCTGCGCATCCCCTACCGCCAGAGCGGACCGCCGACCGGCTTCGGGGGGAAGGTGTGGACGACGCTCGATACGCTCCTCGTGCGCGTCGACACCGACGAAGGGATCACCGGTTGGGGCGAAGCCTTCGGCTACAACGTCAACGAGGGAACCAAGGCGACGATCGATAGCGTGATCGCGCCGCTCTGCATTGGACGCAATCCCACGGCGATCGCGGAGCTGATGACGGACCTGCAGCGCAAGCTCCACTTCTTCGGGCGCGGCGGACCGGTGACCTATGGCCTCTCCGGCATCGACATCGCCTTGTGGGACATCGCCGGCAAGTGCGCGGGACTGCCGCTTCACCGGCTGTTGGGCGGGGCGGCGCGGCAGCGGCTCCGCGCTTATGCCAGCCTGTTGCGCTATGGCGATCCCGCCGTCACGGCGAAGCTCGCCGCCGAGGCCGTCGATCGCGGCTATCGCCACGTCAAGCTGCACGAGATCGAGCTCGCCCCGGT